>JBEKCQ010000039.1:0-48183 GCA_050014795.1 Terriglobia bacterium
CGGTTTGGCCCGCTGCCGAGGATGATGACCTTCTTCTGGTTAGTAGGCTCTGCCTCGTTTTCTTCCTCGTAGCTCGAATAGAGGTAGGGCGTGAACGACTCAAACTCCGCGGCGCAGGTGTCTACACGCTTGAACACCGGGCGCACGCCTAATTTGAGACGGCGCTCGCGCACGGCTTCGCCGGTGGTGCTCCACAGCTCAGCCAGTTGGAGGTCGGAGTAGCCGAAACGCTTGGCTTCGCGCAGGACCGGCGCGGGAACGGAATGGAGCTCGAACCGCTTGAGTTCTCTCTGCATTTCGACAATCTGCTGAATCTGGTTCAGGAACCAGGGATCGATGCGAGTGATTTCAGTGAGCTGCTCGATGCTCATGCCGGCTTCGAACCCAAAAAACACGTCCCAGAGGCGCTCGGGATGAGGCGTGGTCAGGCGCGCCAACAATTCGCCCGGGTCCTGGGGCGGCAGAGGCGTCTTGCGGCCGGTCTCGAGCGACCGCAGGCCCTTCAGCAGCGCTTCCTTGAAGGTACGGCCGATGGCCATGACTTCGCCGACAGATTTCATCTGCGTTCCCAGCGTGTGGTCCGAGTCGGGGAACTTCTCCCGGGCCCACTTGGGGATCTTGACCACCACGTAGTCGATGGTGGGCTCAAAGCACGCAGGCGTCTTCTTAGTGATGTCATTGGGGATCTCGTCCAGGCGATAGCCGACGGCGAGTCGCGCGGCGATCTTGGCGATGGGGAATCCGGTGGCTTTCGAGGCCAGCGCCGAACTGCGCGACACGCGCGGGTTCATCTCGATGACCACCATGCGCCCCGTCTCCGGGTCGACGGCGAACTGGATGTTCGACCCGCCGGTCTCGACACCCACGGCACGGATCACCGCGAAGGCCGCGTCGCGCATGATCTGGTATTCCTTGTCGGTCAGGGTTTGGGCCGGAGCCACCGTGATGGAGTCGCCCGTGTGAATGCCCATGGGATCGAAGTTCTCAATCGAGCACACCACCACGGCATTGTCCGCGTGGTCGCGCATGACCTCGAGCTCGTATTCCTTCCAGCCCAGGACGGATTCTTCCACCAGCACTTCGTGGACAGGGCTGAGCTGCAACCCCCAGCGCACCGTATCTTCAAATTCCTGGCGGTTGTAAGCCACACCGGAGCCCGTCCCGCCCAGGGTGAAGGAGGGACGAATGATCAGCGGAAAGCCGAGCTGGTCGGCAGCCTTGAGCCCGGCTTCCAGGTTGTTGACCAGGACGCTCCGCGGCACTTCCAGCCCTACCTTGATGGCGTTCAGTGAGGCGCCAATCAGTTGCACGTTGTGACGATCGAGGATTCCCTTCTCCGCCAATTCCACTGAAAGGTTGAGCGCCGTCTGGCCGCCCACCGTGGGCAGCAGCGCGTCAGGGCGCTCACGCGCGATGATGGCCTCCAGGTACTCGGCCGTCAGCGGCTCGATGTAGGTGTGCTCAGCAAATTCCGGGTCCGTCATGATGGTGGCCGGGTTGGAATTCACCAGCACGACCTCGTACCCCTCGGCCCGCAGCGCTTTGCACGCTTGCGTCCCCGAGTAGTCGAACTCGCACGCCTGGCCAATAATGATCGGCCCGGAGCCAATGATCAGAATCTTGTGAATGTCAGTGCGCTTGGGCATGGACAAATTCTGAATTGTGAATTCTGAATAGTGAATTTCTAGCGGCGGCAACTCTTAATCGGCCACGGGAATTCGTCATTGATAATTCACCATCCACAATCCATTGTTTCGAAAACTCCTCCACCATCTTGGTGAAGTGGTCGAACAAGTACCCCGAGTCATCCGAGCCCGCCTCCGGGAAAGCACCTCTGAAGGCCCGCTCTTGCGGCTCGACTACTCCGCGCCCCGCTGGGCGCCGTGGACGACCGTAGCAATTCTGATTTCCTCGCCCTCGACGCGGTAGACCACGACAAAGGGAGTGCTGCTGACCACCAACTCTCGGGAGTTTTCTCTTCCCGGCCTTCCAAGGTGCGGGAAGTGAGCCAGCTTCTCCACCGCTCGGACGAGGCGAGTGACCATACGGTCCGCGGCCTGGGGGTCGTCCAGCGCGATGTAATGCCAAATCTCGTGGATTTGGCGTCTCGCCTCCGGAGCCCACGCTATTCGCATCGGCCAGGCTCATCGTGAGATTCACCACAAACACACTTCGGCGGTGGCAATTCGTGATCCGAGCCTAAGCAGAGCAGCCAAGCCTTCATTGCCTCGTGAGGTATGTAGTGCCCCGCCTCGACTTCCGCGAACCCGCGCCGGATGGAATCGAGTTGCCGTTGCTGTTCCTGAACGTAGACTTCGATCGCATCAGCGACGACGTAGTTCGCGCTTCGGCCCGTGGACTTCGCCAGGCGCTGGAGCTGTCGTTTGACAGCGGGTGTCAAGCGGACGCTTACGGTTGCACTGCGTGTGTTAGCCATACACACAAGTTAGCACGGTGTCTCCCCGCGGTCAACTTGTGCGTCGCGCGGGAGGAAGTCCATGCACTCCACAAAATACTTTCCTTTACGCTTCACCCTTTCCTGAAATCCTCCATCATCTTTACGAACCGCTCGAACAAGTATCCCGAATCGTGTGGCCCGGGGGAAGCCTCCGGGTGATACTGCACACTAAACAGCGGCAGCGTTCTGTGCCGCAGCCCTTCGAGCGTCTGGTCGTTCAGGTTCATGTGCGTCAGGACAACTTCGCTGGCCTTGAGCGAATCCGGATCCACCGCGAACCCGTGATTCTGCGCCGTGATTTCCACCTTCTGCGTTTCCAGGTTCAGCACGGGATGATTCCCGCCGTGGTGGCCGAACTTCAACTTGTACGTCTTCCCTCCCAATGCCAGCCCAATGATCTGGTGGCCGAGGCAGATGCCAAAAATGGGCACATGTCCCAGCAGGTCGCGCACGGCTTGCGCGGCGTATTCCACTGGCTCCGGATCGCCCGGACCGTTGGACAAGAACACCCCATCGGGTTTGAGCGCCAACACGTCACTTGCCGGGGTCTTGGCCGCGACAACGATGACGTGGCAACCCAGGTCCACCAATCGCCGCAGGATGTTATGTTTGATACCGTAGTCGTACGCCACGATGCGGAATCGCACCGGGGGCTGCACGCGTTCTCCTCGTCGGTAGATATCCGCTGAGGGTTCGCTCCACTCGTACCGAAATGCGGTGGTGACCCGACTGGCTAAATCCAGTCCGACCATGGTGGGCGCGGCCTTGGCTTTAGCGACCAGACGGGCTTCGTCGCTGTCCGTCGTCGAAAGGACGCCGCGCATCGCCCCGTAGCTGCGCAGGTGCCGCACCAGGGCTCGCGTGTCGATGTCGGAGATGACGGGAACGCCATAACTCGCCAGGAATTCCGAAGCCTCCTCGACCGAGCGCCAGTTGCTGGCCAGTTGGCTCAGTTCGCGGACCACCAATCCTTCGGCGTAGGGTCGCGCGGCCTCACAGTCCAGCGGATTGGTGCCATAGTTGCCGATATGCGGGTAGGTGAGAGTAACGATCTGGCCCGCGTAGGATGGGTCGGTGAGGATTTCTTGGTAGCCGGAAAGCGATGTATTGAAAACGACCTCGCCAAAACGTTCGCCCGGGGCGCCGCCACCGCGCCCCCGAAATACTCGACCATCCTCTAGGGCGAGAATCGCCTCCATTGCCTCTCCACGAACTCAAAGTGCGCGCGCATACGCTAGCTATCAGCTTTCAGCCAGCAGCATTCATCGGGACAAGTCTGAGGGCTGATGGCTGACTGCTGATGGCCGGCATCACTCCACCGGCCCGAGTTGGCTAAAAGGCCAATAAACAAAGACCGCCTTGCCGTAGATGTATTTCTGGTCGACGGTGCCCCACAGGCGGCTGTCGTTGGAAGACTCCCGGTGGTCGCCGAGGACATAGTAATGATTGGGCTCGACGTAAGTGACGGGATAACTCTGCCGGTCGAAGTACTCCGTCGGGAGATAAGGTTCCGTCAAGGGCTTGCCGTTGACATACACATGCCCCTCGACCACGCTGACCCACTCCCCCGGCAGGCCGACCACCCGCTTGATATACGATTTCGCCGGGTCCAGGGGATACCAGAATACTACGATGTCGCCCCGCTGGATGGGTTCCAACCGGTAAACGAATTTGTTGATGAAGATCCGTTCGTTATTGGTGAGGTGCGGCAACATGCTGGTGCCTTCCACCTGCACCGGCTGATAGAGGAAAAAGATCACGATGAAAGCCAGGAGAATTGAAAGGACGAGGTCGCGCAGCCAGTAGCGGGTATCAAAGAAGCTTCGCCGCGCATTCCCCGGGGGCACGCGTGCGTCAGTCATGGTGGAGTGGGAGAGATATTTTCGTTGCATCGCCTCCGCAATTCTTCTTATATCATAGTTTGGCGGCCTGTGCCAGAGTCTGGAGCGCGCGCGGGTCAGGAGTATGACCTCCTACATCCAACGTTTCGCCCTCATTATTCCCGCCCTGAATGAAGCTGAGTCCATTGGCCAGCAACTGGGCCAGCTTCCGCGCGACCTCTTTCGCCAGATCATCGTTGTGGACAATGGGAGCACAGACGCGACGGCACGGGTGGCGCGCGCCGCCGGCGCTCAGGTCGTACACGAGCCGCGACGCGGTTACGGGCAGGCCTGCCAGGCAGGGCTGGCGCATCTCTCGGTGGAGATAACCGGCGTGGTCTTCATGGATGCTGACCTCTCCGACGATCCCGCCGACCTCGAGCGGCTGACAAGAGTTTTTGCCGAAGGCGGCTGGGACCTGGTCATCGGCTCGCGTGTGCTGGGCCGAGCGGAGCCGGGCTCGCTCACCCCGGTACAGCGTTTTGGTAACTGGCTAACGACCCGGCTGATTCGCTGGATCTGGCACGTCTCCTTCACCGACCTGGGGCCGCTGCGCGTCATACGTCGCGATGCCTTGCGACGTCTCCACCTTCACGACCGCACCTTCGGCTGGAACGTCGAGATGCAGGCCAAGGCGGCGTGTTTAGGCCTCAAGACGACTGAAATCCCGGTCCACTACCGCCGACGCGCCTATGGACGGTCCAAGATATCGGGAACGCTCGCGGGCAGCCTTTGCGCGGGCGTGAAGATCCTCTGGACCATCTATCGCTGCTGGCGCACGGCGCGAACGGATACATTCCACGATTGATTTTTCCCTGCGAATACGATAGAAGCGCGCCGATGCAACCCTTGCACCGAGATTCGCTTCATCAGCGCCGCTGGAAAACACGCCGCAGCGCCGCGGGCCCGGGCAGGAGGTGGCCCCTTGTGGCCATTTGTCTTTTGACCAGCTTCGGCGCATCCAGAGACGTTCTTAATGCTCAGGAAGCGGGGCCTGCGGAGCAATCCGCTCCAGCGAACCTGGTGAGTCCGTCGGCGCCGGTGCCCTTCTGGGCCAACCGCGGCCACTGGAGTTTTGGCTTTCAGGTGGGCTACGCCGTCGAGAACGCCATCCCGCGCAACATTTCGCACATCAACTTATTGATCAACCAGCCCCAACTCGGCCTGACGGTCAGCAATTTCCAGCGTGGTCCCGTGCGGCGGTTCGAGATTCTGAACGAAGGCATTCTCGGCTACTCCGTGCACCCGGGCGGGCATCTACTGGGCCATTCGCTCTTGTTCCGTTTCGATGGCAAACCTCACGGGCGCATCGTGCCTTTTCTGGATGTGGGCGCGGGTATCCTGCACACGAAGCTCGATACACGCGCGCCGGAACTGAGCGGCCATCTTCAATTTCTTCCTCAGGCCGGCTTGGGCATTCAGTACTTCTTCAGCCCGCAGCGCGCCGTAGTGTTCGAGTATCGATACGTTCACATGTCGAACGCCGGCATCGAGCAACCCAACGAAGGCTACAACGCCAGCATGCTTACCATTGGCTTCCGGTGGCTGCGACGACCGCGGCCAGCGCAGTAGCGTCTACCGCGCGTATCCTTCCCTGTGACGGTGTCACTTTGGTTCGGAGCACTCGCCACACTGAGAGCGATGCGACCACGTGGCAAATCCGGATACGGGCAGGTTTATCCGAGGAAGTCCTTCAGTTTCTCCGCCGCGCGTTTCTCGAGGGGCTTGTTTTCGACGCGCAGCGAGTGTTCCAGTGATTCGATCAGTTGCCGCTGCTCCCGCGTGAGGTGTCTGGGCACCACGACGTGGACGGTCACATAGAGGTCACCTTGTCCGCGCCCATCCAGGTCAGGAAAACCTTTGCCCCGGAGGCGAAAGACCGAACCCGATTGTGTCCCTTCGGGGATTCGCAGGCGTTCCTGCCCCCGTAAGGTGGGAACCTTGATGTCAGTTCCCAGGGTAGCCTGGGCCATCGAGATCGGGATCGTGCAATAGAGATCCGTGCCGCGACGCGCAAAGAAGGGGTGCTCATGGACTCTCACCACCACATAGAGGTCGCCCGGCGGTCCCCCGTGGAATCCGGCCTCACCCTCACCCGTCACGCGCAAGCGCGTCCCATCATCCACGCCGGGCGGAATCTTGAGCCCGAGGACTTTCTCCTGGCGCAGTCGTCCCTCGCCGCGGCACTCCGGGCATAGTTCCTGGATGACTCTGCCTGCCCCACTGCATTGCGGACAAGTGCGCGCGATGGTGAAAAAGCCTTGCTGGGTCCGAAGCTGGCCACGCCCGGCGCACGTCGAGCAGACAACCGGTTCGGTGCCTTTCTTGGCCCCGCGGCCGTTGCAGGCCGAACAGTTTTCATACCGCGGGATTTTGACCTTGGTTTCCAGGCCCGACGCGGCCTCTTCGAAAGCTATCTCCAGGTCGTAGCGAAGGTCCGCGCCGCGCTGTGCCCGAGTTCGCCGTGTCCGTCCCCGCCCGAAGAGGTCGCCGAACCCGAAGAAGTCGCCGAAGATGTCTTCGAAGTCTGAAAAGATGGTTGAGGAGAAGTCCGGGGCGTAGCCGCCGGAGTTGCTGAAGGCGGCGTCACCATAGCGGTCGTACGCCGCGCGTTTCTGGGGATCGGCCAGCACGCTGTAAGCTTCGGTGATCTCCTTGAACTTCTCTTCCGCCTCTTCCTGGCTGTGGGGATTACGATCCGGATGATGCTGGAGGGCGAGTCGCCGGTAAGCGCTCTTCAGTTCCTGCTCGCCGGCCTCGTGTGCTACACCTAGAACTTCGTAGTAATCTCGTTTGTGGTCCAACCAGAAACCTCACTTGCCGGGCCGCTCAAGGCCGCGCGCCATCCGCCGCGCCGAATCATTCCGTATCAGCCGACTGGCCTCACTTCTCCGAGACACGCCGGGCCTTGACCTCCGGCGACGCGACGGCAACCTTGACAATGGCCGGCCGCAACAGGCGCCGCTTCAACTCATAGCCGCGCTGGAATTCTTCGACGATCTCCTGGTCGTGATACTCCGAAGTCGCGACCGCCTCGACGGCCTGGTGGAGGTGAGGGTCGAACGTCTTCCCCACCGTCTCGAGTGGCGCCAGCCCGGCGCGTTTCAGCACCTCGAGCAGATCCCGATAGATCAATTCCATCCCCTGGGTGTACTGCGCAGGGACATCCGCATCGCGTTGCTTCAGCGCGCGCTCGAAACCATCCAGCGTGGGCAGCAGGGCGCGGATCAGGTCGGCCGTCGCGTGTTGCAGGAACTCTTCTTTCTCCCGCTGCATTCGCTTGCGCAAGTTCTCCAACTCCGCTTGCTTGCGCAGCAGCCGGTCGTGCAGCGCGTCTTTTTCGGCCCGCAGTTTCTGGCAAGCCGCGACCAAATCAGCGGCCAGCTCCGGTGTGCTTCCCTCCGGGCCTGCGTCGGCAGCGGGCACCTCCCTGGCCGGCGCGTTTTCCGCCTGCTCAGCGGGTCCACCCTGTGTGGGGATGATCGATTCCTTCTCGTTGTCCATGTCCATTCGATTGTACATCATTCTGACGGTCGGGCCGGCGCGTTGACCGGCACGCCCGTGGCCCAGCCCCTACGGCTGTCAGCAGAGCAGGCCTTTCAGTTCGCACTCAGCAGCCTGCTGCAAAGGTGAGCTATGTAATCCACCGTCGTGATGGCGCGGTCGTACTCCATCCGCGTCGGCCCGACGACGCCCAGCGCCCCCACCACGCGGTCGCGGTAGCGATAGGGCGCGACGATAATCGCGCAGTGCTGCATCTCGCTCGCGGGGTTTTCCCGGCCTATGAAGGCTTGTACCCCCGAGCCCGGGGACTCCAGGCAGGCGCTGAGGATCTTGACCAGCTTCGCCTTCTCCTCAAAGGCCCGCCACAGTTCCCGGCTAGCGCGCGAGTCCTCAAACCCTGGCTGGGCCAGGATGCGTGCGGTGCCGTCCACGAACAGCGGGCCCGGCTCCTCACTCCCCAGCGCCCCCCAGAGGAAAAGCTCCGCCACCGTTGAGACCAAGTGGTCGCAGAGCGCTTTCATCTCTTCCAGCCGTTTGAAAATCTCCACCCGGATGGTGCGCAGCGACCAGCCCCGGAACCCTCCGTTCAAGAAATCTGCGGCGCGATCGAGTTCCTCCTGGGTCAAGTCTTCGTCCAGGTGAATTGTCTTGTTCTCAATGAGGTCGGGCCGGGAAACGATCACCGCCAGGACGCGCCGGTCAGGCAACATGACGAACTTGATGTGCTCCAGCAGCTTTTCTTCGAGCTGGGGGCCGAGCACCAAACCTACGTTGTGCGAAACCTCGGAGAGGACGCGCGAGGTTCTGGTCATCAATTGGTCTGGCGCGACGGTCTCGACCGTCAGAGACTCGTCGATGTATTTCTCCGTCTCCGGTTCCAGGCGCGCGGCTTCGACCATCCAGTCCACGTAGTAGCGGTAGGCCTTGTCGGTGGGCACGCGCCCGGCGGAAACGTGCGGTTGGTGCAGAAACCCGGCCGCCTCAAGCTCGGCCATGACGCTGCGGATGGTCGCCGGGCTCAGCGACTCGTGCGTTTGCTCGGCGATGACCTTGGAGCCTACCGGAACGCCGCCTGAAATGAAAAGACGGACGATGGCTGCCAGGATATCGCCCTCCCGCTTGTCGAGTTTACCTAAGCCCCCCATGTTAGAACTAACCAGCGCCTTTTCAAAGAGTTAGCAAGAACACCTCAGATTATTCTAGCCCCCTTTCCGCGACGTGTCAAGCTCTGCGATGACAGACAAATCACGGAATTGCCCATCTTTGCTGGAGTGCAAATCTCCATCGGCAATCTAAAGCCTTCAGTTTCGTCAGCCGCGGTGTGCGAATCCGCCCGTTCAGAGGCTTCGATTTCGCACCTATCCTTTTGGAAACACAAGTCTTAGAGTGCAAGGTGGTTTTGGCTCGTTCTCGATCAGAAATTGGCTATTGTCTTTTATTTTCAATAATATACTAGCTTTCGCGTGCGAATCTTACCCTCCAAAGCCGTCAATTTGGCAGTTATCACATTGAAAACACAGTTGTTAAGCCTCTTAGGTTCGTTTTCGCCCCAAAAGGTGGCATTTTCTTTTGTTTTCAATAACATACTAGCTTTGCTTTTTCCTATATATAAGGAGTCGAGGTTTCGTTCCGATGATCCGAGCACACGAGCCACCTCAATTTGAGACAGCACCACCCGTCAAGCGCAACCAACCCCACACTGTAACCATCCATTCTGGAGGCTACTAGTATAGCATACCTTGTCGGATTTGTCAAGTGAACAATGCAGCGGCGCCTTTTGGGACGCCAGGATGGCGTCGCCACGTGGCGCCGCGCGCCGAGGTGAAATGTCCGCCTGAAGGCGGACGCTACGGCGGATGCGCCCTCCGCAGGGCGGACTCGCCGGCCTGCCTTGAAGCGCCCAAGGGCGTCTGTTATAGTCGAGCGCCGGTAGACATCATGGTCCGCTCGGACTGTGGATGCCCTTGGACCGGGCACGCCTGAACCTCAGAGGGAGGATGACTTCATGGCTCCACCGAAAGTGTACAAGAACTTTATCCATGGCGAATGGGTTGAATCGGTCAGCGGACGCACGTTCGAGAACCTCAACCCCGCCAACCGCAACGAACTTATTGGAATCTTTCAGAAGTCGAACGCGCAGGACATTGACAACGCGATTGCCGCGGCGAAGGAAGCCTTCAAGTCCTGGCGTCTGGTGCCGCCGCCCCGGCGCGGCGAAATCCTCTGGCGGGCGGCTCGCCTCCTGGTCGAGCGCAAGGAAGAATTCGCGCAGCAGATGACGCGCGAGATGGGCAAGATCCTGATCGAGACACGCGGCGACGTGCAGGAAGCCATCGACATGACGTTCTACATGGCGGGCGAGGGCCGCCGCCTGTTCGGCCAGACCACGACCTCCGAACTGCCCAACAAGTTCTGCATGACGGTGCGTTCTCCCATCGGGGTCTGCTCGCTGATTACGCCCTGGAATTTTCCCATGGCAATTCCCTCCTGGAAGGTGATGCCGGCGCTCGCTTGCGGCAACACGGTGGTCATGAAGCCGGCCACGGACACACCGCTATCGATGCTGAACATGGCCAAGGTGCTGGAAGAAGCCGGCATTCCGCGCGGCGTGGTGAACTACGTGACCGGTGGCGGGGGCGAGGTCGGTGACCGCCTGATGACCCACGAAGACGTGAAGGTGGTTTCTTTTACCGGCTCGACGGAAATCGGGCGTAAGGTCTCCGAAGCTTGCTCGCGCACCTTCAAGCACTGCTGCCTGGAAATGGGCGGCAAGAACTGCATCATCGTGATGGACGATGCCAATATCGAGCTGGCCGTGGATGGCGCACTGTGGGGCGGCTTCGGAACTACAGGGCAGCGCTGCACCGCTGCCAGCCGGGTCGCCTGCCATAAGAAGGTCTATAAGGAATTCACCGAACGGTTCGCGGCTCGGGCGCGAGCGCTCAAAGTCGGCGACGGGCTTGACCCTACCGTGCAGATGGGCCCGTGCGTCAATCAGAGCCAACTGAAAACCGTCGAAGAGTACGTCGAGATCGGGAAGAATGAAGGCGCGAAGCTCCTCTGTGGCGGGCATCGCCTGACGGGCGCTGACTATGACAATGGCTGGTTCCACGCGCCCACCATCTTCAGCGACTGCGATCCTAAGATGCGCGTCTCGCAGGAGGAGATCTTCGGGCCGGTGGTCTCCGTCATCCCCTTCGACGCGCTGGAGGAAGCAATCGAGATCAACAACGGCGTGGTCTACGGGCTTTCGTCTTCCATTTACACTCGGAACCTGAACCGCGCGTTTCAGGCCATGCGCGACCTGGACACGGGGATTGTCTATGTGAACGCGCCCACCATCGGCGCGGAGACGCATCTGCCCTTCGGTGGGACGAAACAGACCGGCAACGGCCACCGCGAAGCCGCGGTCACGGCGCTCGATTTCTACTCCGAATGGAAGACTGTGTACGTCGATTACAGCGACCGGCTCCAGCGGGCGCAAATTGACACGTAGCGCCAGCCTCTGGCCGGCAAATGCCGCCGAGACGGCGGCGCCACGGCGCGCAGCTTGATAACCCAATATGTCCGTTGCCCGCGGTCCGTTGCCTGGGGGCTGAGTGTTGGGTCTTCTTCTTCTGACTCCTGGCTTCTAGAGGCTGCCTCCTGCTTACTGCCTATTTGTCCTGCTGGGGGGATGGACCTGGAGGGGGCGGCTGGGCTGGGGTTGTCTCCGGCTGGGCAAGCGCGCCGCTGCTGGCGCGGGCTCGGGCGACGGGGTCGCAATCTTCGGGTAAGGCGTGGGGGCCTAAGCCAAGCTTCATGAGCGACTTAGCCTCAGGAAGGCCAGTCGTAGGGAATCCGTTATCGGCTTGGTAGCGGCGCATAGCGTTGCGCGTCGGGTCGTCCCACTTGCCGGTGGGTTCCTGGGTCAAATAGCCTGCTTGAACTAGCGCCTGCTGGATCTCCTGCACGCGCTGGGGCTCCAGTTTGAGCCGCGAGAGGCGATAGCGGTAGGACGTCCTCCAGCCGCGCTTGCGAGAGCGTGACGAGACCTTCCGCTTGGTCGCGGGCTTCGGGCTTTCCTTCCTTACACTCGCTGTCTTCTTTGCGGAGCTGTTTCCGGTTGTTCTCTGAGCCCACGTCTGGACCGGTAGGAAAGCCGTGCCGGCGAGCACCAGCGCAATCCAACCTCTGACTTTCCTAAAACGGGTCGTCAAGGTCGCTCTCTTGCCGCCCCTACGGGAGGCGGTCGGCGAGATAGAGTGTGGTAAACGTGCGTTGGGTGCGCCGCGCGATGAGGAAGAGGACGTCGCTGCCGGACTTGAGCTGGCTCTGGAGGCGCGAGAATTCCTCCACGGAACGCACCGGCTGGTGGTTCAGCCGCAGGATGACGTCGCCCCGCAGCACGCCCAGGTCCGCGGCAAAGCCGCCCGACTGGACATCGGTGACCAGGACGCCCTCCGAACCGCTCAGATGCAGCTCGCTCGAGAGGTCGTCCGCCTGCTCGCGAGTCAGGTTGCGAACGGAAATGCCTATGATGCCGCCCTGCTGGCCCGATTCTTCACCTTCCACCTCGGAATCCGGCGCGCCCTGCATGCGGCCGATGATCTTGTTCCGGTCGGCCACTTCAACTTCGGCCGACGTAGGCTTCTTGTCCCGGAGAAGCTCAACCTTGAGGGCCTTACCCACTTCGGTATCCGAGACGACCGCCACCAACTCGTCGCCGTTGCGGATGGGCTTGCCATTCACCGAGGTAATCACGTCGCCACGCTTGATGCCGGCGCGGTCGGCGGGGCCACCGGGTTCAACGTTCTCCACCACCACACCGTGGTCGGCGCCGAACATGCGCAGCTTCACCGGGTTGTTCTGGTTCAGGAAGGTCACGCCAATGGCTCCCCGGCGGACGCTGCCCGTTGAGATGATGGAGTTATAGACTTTGCGCGCGGTGTTGGAGGGGATGGCAAAGCCCACGCCATCATAAGACCCGCGGCGGGTGGCAATAGCCGTGTTGATGCCGATCACTTGGCCTGCCATGTTCACCAGCGGGCCGCCGCTGTTGCCGGGGTTGATAGCCGCGTCGGTCTGAAGGAAACGCTTGAACTGGCCTTCCGGGCCCCCTTCGATGTCGCGTCCTTTGGCGCTGACGATTCCGGCCGTCACGGTGGAGTCCAGGCCAAATGGGCTGCCGATGGCCAGTACCCAGTCTCCCACGCGCATGCTGTCCGAGTCACCGAATTGAGCCATGGGCAGTGGCCGGCCAGCCTCGATCTTAATCACCGCCAGGTCCGTCCACTTATCCTTGCCAATAATCTTGGCGTCGTAGCCCTTGGGATTGTCGTCCCCGTGGAGTTGCACGCGGATGCGGTCCACCGGCTTCTCTTCCCCGCTCCTCATGATGACGTGGTAGTTGGTGATGATGTAGCCGGCCTTGTCCAGGATGACGCCGGAGCCGAGATTGGCTTGAGGGAATTCGCCCGTGGGCCCCTCGGGGCCAAACTGGAAGAAGCGGTCAAAGAAGTCGCCGAAGGGCGCGTCGTCCGGAGTCTGGGACCGGCGACGGCTGACCTTGACCGTCGATTCCGTGTTGATGTTCACCACGGTCGGCTCGAGCGTGTCGGCAATCTTGGCGAAGGAGTTCGAGAGTTCGGCGGGCGAAGGAGCAGGCAGAAGTGCGGCATCTGGCGCACCTCCGGCGACCCTGGCCGCGCGTACCCCGTTGGATACAAGAGTCCCAATCAGGATGCCTATTCCCAGTGTGGTCGCTACGATTACGGCTGGCAGGTACCGTCGCCCGTTCGTGCTCATTCCCTTCTCACCCCCCAAGAGCTTTTCCCGGCGCGTGGCCGGACATCCGTTCATTATACACTCATTAGACGGTTCCAGAGGCCGGAGCGTTACCAGCGCGCGCGAGATTGAGAGGACAAACAGTTCCTCACATCCTTCTTTGTGACTGCTTCTCGTTTATGACAAATGTCAATTCAGTTGGAGAACGCGCGGAGCGAGACTTCCGCAGCTACCCTTCTACGGGCGAAGGGGTGGTGCTGCCCCAAATCTCCGATACAACCATCCCGGCGAGGATCAACGCCGAGCCGAGAAACACCTTGCCACCCAGCCGTTCACCCATCACCAACCTGGAGGTGAGGGCGGCAAAAACAGGTTCGAGGGCAAAGATCAAAGCTGTGTGCGCCGGCGGCGTGAACTGCTGGGCCCAGTTCTGCACAGCAAAGGCGAATCCTGTAGCTAGCGTCGCGGTCACCACCAGCGCGGCGACAAGCCCGACAGTCCACTCCAGTCTGAAATCCAGGTTGAGGGGCAGAGCGGCAGCCGCCAGCAGCCCCACAGCCAGGATTTGCACGGGGACCAGATGGCGAAACGAGAATCGGCGCGTGTAGCTGCCCACCAGAACTATGTGGATAGCAAAAGAAAGGGCTCCGAAGAGCGTCAGGATGTCGCCGCGATTGACGGCGTGGAGTCCCGAGGGGAGCACGAGAAAATAGATGCCCGCCAAGCCGAACAGTGCGCCGGCGATCGTCGCGCCGCGCAATCGAAAGCCGTGAATCATCTGGATAAAGGGCACAAGAATCACTGCAAACCCAGTGATAAATGCCGACTTGGAAGGGGTGGTGTAAAGCAGCCCGGTGGTTTGACACACGTAGCCGGCGAAAAGAAAGACACCCAGGACAAAGCCCGGCCCGAGCGCTTGCCGGTCCACCAGCCCGCGACTCATCACCAAGAAGAGTAGGACACCGGCGAGCGTGAAACGCACCGCGATAAACGGCAGCGGCGAAGCGTTGCTCAGCGCTCCCTTGACGACCACAAAGGTGGAACCCCAGATGAGGGTCACCAGCACCAGGAGGATTTCGGCTTTGGCCCGCGTGCTCAACAGAGGCATGTCCCGGGGATTAGTATGTAGCGGCGGGTTTAGCCCGCCTGTCCGCGGCGGCGTAAAGCCGCCTCTACATCAGGAACTCGGCTAGACGCTTAGCTCAAGAATTTCCACGTCCGTCAGCAACCGGTCGGCCTGCTTGGCGCGAGCGAAAATCTTCTCCAGCAGTTTGTCCGTGGGCTTGAGGCCCCGCTTTTCCAGCCAGTAAATCACATTGGACTTCCCGCTCATGGGACCGATTTCGATCTTCTGCTCCATCCCGAACCAGTGCGAAGGAACCCCCGAATAGACCTGGTTGGCCAACTCCACTCATAGATGAGGTCGCTTTCGAGAGCCATGGGAAAGGCGCGCTTGGCGCAAGGGTGCCGGTTTGGAGCCTCACTATGGGTCGCGGAGGACTGTGTCGCCCAGAATATTCACTTTCCGTTTCTCGTATTGGAGTCCAGCGCTGGACTGATCGTCGGGAGCAGGCCGGTAAATTGTGCGGCAGCGCTCGCAGCGGAAAACCGGAACGTTCTTGCCGACCTCCCGGATGACGTCCTCCGTAGCCGTATCCCAACGCTTGAGGTGGCCGACACAGAGTTTCCCCTTCGCGTCCTTTTCGTCGCAGGCTCGTTGGCCGGCCTTCTTGACCTTGATCTTCATGGC
This sequence comes from Terriglobia bacterium, assembly GCA_050014795.1. Classification (GTDB taxonomy): domain Bacteria; phylum Acidobacteriota; class Terriglobia; order UBA7540; family UBA7540; genus JALHUF01. Next base: position 15,359 of record JBEKCQ010000039.1, read on the forward strand.
CTCTGCACTCACCGTTTCTCCTTACAGGCCTTCAGCACTCAGCCGTCAACGATAGTACAGCGACTGATATCTGACTGCTGATGCCTGAATGCTTCGAGTGATTCTACTTGAACTGCGCTCAGAAGTCCAAAAACGTGGGCGATTGCGGCTGACGTAGTTCTGTTCTGCATGCCGCCCAAGTCAGTATTCCACCTTCACCAGGCACAGGCCCTGCGCGGGCGCGGTAGGACCGGCGAGCGTCCGATCGCGAGCCTCGAGAATCCGGGCGACATCCTGCGGCGCCAGCTTGCCCCGCCCCACTTCCACTAGCGTTCCCACGATGTTGCGGACCATGTGGTGCAGAAACCCATTCCCGCTGGTCTCGTAGATCAGCATCGAAGTTCGGGGGCGCCAAAGAACACGCGAAGAGAATATCTTCCGGACCATTTCTCCGCCGCCGTACGTGTCCGGTAGGGGAGCACCTTCATAGTGCTCCCGCCGTCCGGGAGGGCCGTAAAGGACCTCCCCTACATCCGGGTCAACGGCTGCGAACGAAGTGAAGTCATGCTCCCCTTCGAAGAGCCGTGCCGCCTCTGCCATGCGCCCGTGGTCCAGAGGAAACGGGTAGTGCCAGACAAATCGCCAGAGGAAGGGCGAACAGATGGGCGCCTGGAGGATGCGATATCGGTAGGTTTTCGAGCGCACGTCGTACCGCGCGTGGAACTTTTCGCTGACCTCTTGCACCTCCTTCACCCGAACGGTCGGAGGCAGGACGTTGTTGAGCGCCTTCAGGAGGTTCTCGCACGGGATGGGACAGTCGGTCTTGAAGTTGGCCACCTGATTTAGGGCGTGGACTCCCGCATCGGTTCGGCCCGAGCCCCAAACGTGAGGCCGCTCGCCGGCGACCCTTTCAATGCCTATTTCCAGGCAGTCCTGGACAGTCGGCAAATCCGGCTGGCGCTGCCAACCGTGGAAATCAGTCCCGTCGTAGGCGAGTACCAGGCGAAGGTTGCGCATAGCGGCACAGGCCACAAGCCTAGCGGGGAGAAGTAGATATGCACGGCTCGCGGTTGTCAAGGTGTTCCACCGATGGTAAAATTCGGAGCTTTACTTGCGGGCCTTGAACGAGCCAGGCCCTCTCTGTTATCTCGAAGGCTGCTGCGAGGGATGCAGCCATTGCGGACGTGGCCTGACAGTCTGGCGGGTCGCCGAGGGGTCGTCCCTAACCTTTCGTTGAAACCCCACGTCTCACATTTTCGTAAGTATATACGATGCACGCGATTAGCTTAGAAATCCAAATATGCAGGGAGAAGAATACGTGATGAAACTCCGACGTCTCTGCTGCTTGGCCGCGACTGTGGCTCTGGCCATGGTCCTTGGTGCGGCAATCTTGGGCGCCCAGCAATCGGCGCCCTCCCAATCGGCCACCATCGACTTCAAGAGCAACCGATGGTTCCCCAACCTGGCGGGGCCTTACTTCAGCCCCAGCGTGCCCGAAGTCCGGTTGAGCAACTCCGAACGAATTCACACCCTGATGCGCGAGGGTAAGTTGCGCCTTTCGGTGGAGGAAGCTATCGCCCTGGCACTGGAGAACAACCTGGACATCGCCGTGGCGCGCTTTGGTCCGGCGTACGCCCAGACCGACATCCTTCGCACCAGGAGCGGCGGCTCAGGGCGCGGCGTCGCGGGCGCCTTCCAGTCTTCGGCCCTGTTTGCCGGAGCCTTGGGCGGCGGCGTGAGCACGGGAGGCGGCGGAGGCGGCGGCGGGGCGGGGGGTGCCACCGGCGGAGGCAGTGCGGTGAACCTCGGCAACGCGGGCTCATTCGATCCGGTGGTCGGCTTCTCTTTCGGCTGGGACCGGCGCACCACACCCCTGGGTACGAAGGTCGTAACTGGAGTCCCCTATCTGACCAGCCAGAACAGCGGCTACCAGGGGTACTTCACCCAGTCTTTCCAGACCGGAACCAGCTACACGCTCTTCTTGAGCGGCAGCCGCTCTACCAGCACCTCCCTGACGTCCTTGTTCAACCCCCAGGTCACCTCTTCCTTTGGCGTGGGCATCAACCAACCTCTGCTTAACGGCTTTGGCTATCGCGCCAATGCCAAGTTCATCCGCCTCGCCAAGAACAGCGCCACCATTGCGGACAGCGTTTTCCGCCAGCAGGTTATTACGACGGTCACCCAAGTTCTGAACCTCTACTACGACCTCGTCTATTACCGCGAGAACGTGCGCGTGGCGGAGCGCTCGCTGGCCCTGGCGCAGAAGACCTTGAACGACAACCAGCGGCAGGTGGAAATCGGCACGCTGGCGCCAATCGAAGTGGTCCGCGCCGAATCCGAGGTTGCCGCCCGCCAGCAAGATCTGATTGTGGCCCAGACCGGCCTCCAGCAGCAGCAGGAGCTCATCAGGACCGCGCTTTCCAAACAGGTCGATAAGGAGTTGGCTGCGGCAGAGATCGATCCGACGGACCAGCTCCCGGAACCCAAACCCGAAGACGTTCCGCCGCTCGAGGAAGCACTCAGCCTGGCGGCGCAGAACCGGGCGGAAATCGAGCAGGCCGATTTGAACCTGCGGGGTCAGGAAATCACGATCAAGGCCAACCGCAATGGCTTGCTGCCCTCACTGAACTTTTTCGCCACCTACATCGGACAGGGCCTCTCCGGTAACCGCTGCGGCCAGGGCCTCCCCGTCATCCTGTGTATCCAGGATCCCTTGACGAATGGGCAGGTCCTCCCCGGTGGGTCTTCGCAGGCGCTGACGCAGACCTTCCAGGGTCAATTCCCCGACTATTCTTTTGGCATCAATCTCTCCTTCCCAATTCGCAACCGCTCGGCCCAGGCCGACGCCGCGCGCGCCCTGCTCGAAGAACGCCAGCTCCGCACCCAGATGCAGAGAACCAAGAACCAGGTGGCGCAGGAAGTGCGCAACGCGGAGATCGCACTGACGCAGGCCAGAGCCCAGATTGAAGCGGCACGGAAAGCCGTGACGCTGGCCCAGCAGACGCTGGACGCGGAGCAGAAGAAGTTCCAGTTGGGTGAATCCACCGTCTTCCTAGTGATTCAGGCACAGCGTGATCTGGTCGCGGCTGAGGTCAGGAACGTGCTGGCACGGGCCGTTTACGCGAAGGCGCTGACGCAGTTCGCGCAAGCCACCGGAACCACGCTCGGCAAACACAATATCCAAATCGGCGAAGCGCGCGAAGGCCGAGTCACACGCGTGCCCAACATCCCCGGCACGGCGGAAAACCGCGGAGTCGACACGACCGCCCCGGGTAGCTAGTGTGTTAGCCGTAAGGCGCGACCGCGGCTTAGTGATAGCTCGTTTTGCCGAAAACAGGGCTTTCGAGGAGATGTGAGGGCGGGTTTCAGACCTGCCCTAGTGGCGCCGCTGTCTCGGCGGCCTACTGGCTGGAAGCCGGCGCTGCAGAGGTGGGGCGGAGCGCATTCCCTCTTACATCCAGCCGGTCAATCGGTGCGGCTCGGGGCGAGTTTGACATCGGATTTCGCCGTGCTCTAAGATGCCTTGCGGGTCAACCACCTCGCGATGAACAAAGGCCACAAGGCAGGAAACGACGTCACTACCGCTTCTCGTGACCGGAATCCCTCGTCGGCAGAGCGGCGCTGGGAGGGGCGGACACTCAAGGCGGCGCGGGAAAAGTCCCCCGAGCGCCACCAGACTTTCACCACGCTTTCCGGTGTCCCTATCCAGCGCCTCTACACACCGGCCGATCTTCCCGGCTTTGACTGCGCGCGCGACCTGGGCGATCCGAGCGAGTATCCCTTCGCGCGCGGCATTCACCGTACCATGTACCGGGGCAAAGTCTGGACCATGCGCCAGTTCTCAGGCTTTGCCACCCCCGAGGACACCAACCAGCGGCTCCATTACCTGCTCGCGCAGGGCCAGACCGGCCTCTCCATTGCCTTCGATTTGCCCACGCTGATGGGCTACGACGTGGACCATCCCCTGGCCCAGGGCGAAGTGGGCAAGTGCGGCGTGGCGGTTTCGTCGCTCGCGGACATGGAGACGCTGTTCGCTGGCCTGCCGCTCGAGGAAATCACCACCTCGATGACCATCAATTCGCCCGCGGCCATGATCTGGGCGATGTACCTGGCGGTGGCGGAGAAGAATGGCGCCGACTGGAAGAAGATTTCCGGGACCACTCAGAACGACATTCTCAAGGAATACATCGCGCAGAAGGAATACATCTTCCCACCCCGGCCGTCGATGCGCCTGGTCGTGGACACCATCACTTTCGGCGCGCGCCAGGTGCCGCGCTGGAATCCCATCTCCATCAGCGGCTACCACATCCGCGAGGCGGGCTCGACAGCCGTGCAGGAGCTGGCGTTTACCTTGCGCGACGGCATTGAATACGTCGAGTGGGTGCTGCGCATGGGCATGAACGTGGACGAGTTCGCCCCGCGCCTGAGCTTCTTCTTCAACGCGCACAACGATCTGTTTGAGGAAATTGCCAAGTGCCGCGCGGCGCGCAAAATCTGGGCGCGCGTGATGCGCGAGCGTTTCGGCGCCGCAAATCCTCGTTCCTGGCTCTGCCGCTTCCACACGCAGACGGCGGGATGCTCGCTCACGGCGCAGCAGCCCTATAACAACGTCATTCGAACCACACTTCAGGCGCTGGCGGCGGTGCTGGGGGGGACGCAGTCGCTGCACACCAACTCGCTCGACGAAGCCTGGGCCTTGCCCACCGAGCAGGCGGTGACCCTCGCCCTGCGCACGCAGCAGGTGCTCGCCCACGAAAGCGGCGTGACGAATACCGTGGACCCGCTGGCTGGTTCGTATTTCTTGGAGCGACTTACGCTCGAGACCGAGCGCGCCTGCTATGAGTACTTCGACAAGATCGACGCCCTAGGCGGGATGGTAGCGGCCATCGAGAAGGGCTATCCGCAGCGCGAAATCCACGACGCCGCCTACGCCTATCAGCAGGCCATCGAGCGCAAGGAGAAGATCGTCGTTGGCGTCAACGAGTTTGTCTCCGCGGAAAAGCACCCCATCGAAATCCTCACGATCGATGAGAGCGTCGCGCGGCACCAGTGTCAGAAGCTTGCCGAACTGCGGAAGAAGCGCGACAATGCGCGGGTGCAAGCGACGCTTGAAGCTCTGGGCAGTGCCGCCGGAACGGACGAGAACTTGATGCCGTACGTGCTGGAATGCGTCCGCGCCTACTCCACCGTGGGTGAGATGTGCGACGTCCTGCGGCGCGTGTTTGGGACGTACGAGGAACCGGCGTTTCGATGATTGAAGAAGAGTTGAAAGTCGAGACTTGAAAGCTGAAGGTCAAGGCTTTTGACTTTCCACTTTGAGCTTTCAACTGGTGATTGCAGTGCCTGACCGACGCATTCGCGTTCTCGTAGCCAAGCCGGGCCTGGACGGCCACGATCGCGGGGCCAAGATCGTGGCGCGCGCTCTCCGCGATGCCGGCATGGAAGTCATCTACACTGGCCTGCGCCAAACGCCCGAGCAGATCGTCAACGCCGCCCTCCAGGAAGACGTGGACGCCATCGGCATCTCCATTCTTTCTGGCGCGCACAACACCATCCTGCCGAGAATCTCCGAATTGATGCGGGCCCAGGGCCTGGATGAAGTACTGCTGGTCGTCGGCGGGATTATCCCCGACGTAGACATCCCCGGCCTGAAGCAAGGGGGCGTCAGCGAAGTCTTTCAGCCTGGCGCTACGACGCAGGAAATCGTCGCGTACATTCGAGGGCACGTTGAAGCTGCAAAGAAGGGGGAAGTCTGAAGGCTGAAGTGTGAGGGCGGAATTATGAATTGTGAATCATGAATTGCATCGTGACGTCTGCTGCCCTCGAACCGCCAGCCCGTGCTCGCTCTTCGTGATTCGTAATTCACGATTCACAATTGGACCTTGCATCTCACAATTCGGCTGCCGTGCTGACCTTCCCGTCTGGCGAAGGTTATCCCCGGTTGACCCGCGCGGTGCTGGAAGAACTGGCCGACCTGCTCTCGACCGTCCGTCGCGAACGGTTGTTTTTCGGTGTGGTGATCGCCTCGAACCCAAAGTCCTTCGCCACCGGCGCTGAGTTGGAGGAGTTGGTGCCGCTCGAGGGTGTCGCGGCACAGGAATTCGCTCGGGCGGCCCAGAGCCTCTTCGAGCAGATTGAGCGTTTCCCGATTCCTGTGGTGGCCGCTATCCGCGGCTACTGCCTGGGAGGCGGCTTGGACCTTTCGCTCGCCTGCCACGCTCGCGTGGCCACCTACGACGCTTCGTTTGGGCATCCGGGAGTCTCGCTCGGCCTGCTTACCGGCTGGGGCGGAACCCAGCGGCTGCCGCGACTGGTTGGCAAGGCCCAAGCCCTGCAAATGCTATTGAGCGGCGAACGTGTCCCCGCCACGCAGGCGCTTACGTTGGGCTTGGTGGATGAACTGGTCTCTTCTGCCGATCTGATTGAGTGCGCTGTCCGGCGCTGCCTTGCCCTTGTCCACAATGACGCCCGAGGCTGAATCCGAAAGCACGATTGCCTTCCCTGCCCTCTCCAAGCGCGCGGCGCGACGCGCCATCCAGCGCGCCTTTGTGCTGGTGGGGCGCGACCGCCGCGTCCGCCAGCACCTGCGCGAGGCCGACCTGACTACGCTCTGGGTGCTCGAGGACTGGGGACTCGAGTGGACCGTCGTATTCGACCACGGCACGCTTGACTTCCATCGCGGCCGCGTCGGGCGGCCGAACCTTACCTTCACGTGGCGAACCGCGGAGGCGTTCTTCAGCCAGATCGAAACCGGCAAGCCGGTCGAGGGCGCGTTTGAGTTGGTGGGCGATGCGGTGTGGAAGAAGCTCTGCGAGCCGGTTTACGAGGCCTTCCGCGGTTCCCTGCGCGGCGTCCTGCTCAACCCCATCGACGACGCCGGCGAACGCTTGTTGTAGCGGCGGCCTTCAGGCCGGCAGATGCCGCCGGGACGGCGGCGCGACAGAACGCGCGGCGGTGCCGCGCATCTTTGTGAAACTCATCTTTTGCTATAGACTGTCACCGCAGCTTCGTAGGTTTTTGGGGATTGATGATCATGGATACAAGCTTGGGAAACAGATGGACATCGACCACGTTTAGAGTCCGCTATGCCGAGACGGACCAGATGGGCGTGGTGTACTACGCGAATTACTTTATCTGGTTCGAAGTCGGCCGTACGGATTTCTGCCGCCAGCGCGGGTTTGCCTACCGCGACATGGAGGAGCAGGACCAGCTCTACATCATCGTGGCGGAAGCGCGTTGCCGCTACAAGGCTCCGGCGCGCTACGATGACGAAATTGAAGTGCGCACCTTTCTGAAGGATGTCCGCAAGCGCGTGCTGGTTTTCGGCTACGAGATCTATTGCGTGGCCACGGACGAACTGCTGGCGGAGGGCGAGACGGTGCACGTGATTACTAATCGCGAAGGGCGCCCACGGCCGCTGCCCGACAAGTATCGGGACCTGTTGCTGACAGGTGCCGACGAAACGTAGCGCCGCCCTTTAGGACGGCATACTGCTAGGTGTTGGTTGTTGGCTGTGAGAGGTACTGAATGGCTCGTTCCCTTTTCCTGACTGGAAAGCACCTGACGCGCGAGGATTTCTACGCGGTGGCCCTTGAGAATCGTCGTGTGGCGCTCGATCCTCGCGCGCGGCGGGCCATGCAGCGTTCGCGGGCGCTGGTCGAGAAGATGATTCGGGAGAAGAAGGTTGTCTATGGCGTGACGACGGGCTTCGGCAGCCTCTCCACCGAGCAGCAGTTGCAGGTGAACCTGGTGCGCAGCCACGCTTGCGGCGTGGGCGAGCCGCTGGAAGAAGTTGAAACCCGTGGTCTGCTCGTGCTGCGGGCCAACGCTTTGGCGCGCGGGCTCTCGGGCGTCCGGCCGCGAGTCGTTGAGCTGCTTTGCGATTTCTTGAATCGCGGCGTGCACCCGGTGGTGCCGTCGCGTGGGTCGGTGGGTGCCAGTGGCGACCTGGCGCCGCTGGCGCACGTCGCGCTGGCGCTCCTGGGCGAAGGTGAGGTGGTATTTCGGGGGCGACGAATTTCCGCGGCGGCGGCGCTCGAAGCTATGGCCCGAAAGCCGCTCAGACTCGCGGCCAAGGAGGGCCTGGGACTGGTAAACGGCACGCAGGCCATGCTGGCGCTCGCGCTGCTCGCCTTGCGGCAGGCGGAGATCCTGGTGGATACGGCGGACGTGGCGGGTGCGCTCTCGCTCGACGCGCTGCGGGGCTCGCCCGCCGCCTTCGACGAACGGCTCCTCCGCGCCCGGCCTCACCCGGGCCAGTTCATCACGGCGCAAAACCTGTTGCGCCTCAACCGTGGCAGCACGATTCGCGAGTCGCATCGCGACTGCCCGCGCCTCCAGGACGCCTACAGCCTGCGCTGCATGCCGCAGGTGCACGGCGCCGTGCGCGACGCGCTCTCCTACGCCCGGCGCGTTTTCGAGATCGAAATGAACAGTGCGACAGACAATCCCCTGGTCTTTGCCCGCGACGGCGAAGTAATTTCCGGGGGTAACTTCCACGGCCAACCGCTGGCCACGGCACTCGATCTGCTGGCGATTGCCCTCACGCAACTGGGCTCGATTTCCGAACGGCGCATCGACCGCGTGGTGAATCCGCTGACTTCGGAACTGCCGCCTTTCCTCACGGCCTCGCCCGGCCTCGAGTCAGGGTTCATGATGGCCCAGATAGTGGCGGCGGCGCTGGCCTCCGAGAACAAGGTCTATGCGCATCCCGCTTCCGTCGATTCGATTCCCACGTCCGGAAGTAAAGAGGACTTTGTCAGTATGGGGATGGGGGCCGCGCTGAAGTTGCGACCCGTCGTGGCCAACGTCGCGACGATTCTGGCCATCGAGTTACTGGCCGCGAGTCAGGCGCTCGACCTGTTGGCGCCGCTCCAGACTGGACTCCTGGCGGAAAAGGCACGTGCGTTGGTGCGGCGTGCCTCAGCGCGGGTCACCCGTGATCGCCCGCTCAGTCGCGACATCGCGCGGGTGAGCGAATTAGTCAGGGACGGAAAATTCGCGGCGGTAGTACGTTAGTAGTCCTTTGTCCTTTGTCATTTGTCCTTTGTCCGTCGCGCTTTGTTATGGGTTCATCCGAGATCCGCATCGCGTGTTGCCCGCGGTTGCACCGTGCACGATGAACGATTAACCAAGGACCACGGACAAATGACAAAGGACAAAGGACCACTGACCGCTGACGACTGACAACTGCCCATGCCTTCCTTCTCGGCCACCATCATCACTCACAACGAAGCCCGGAACATCGCCCGCGCCATCCACTCGCTGGCTGCGGCCGATGAGGTTGTGGTGGTTGACGCCGGGTCCACGGACGGGACGCGGGAAATTGCCGACGCGCTGGGCGCGCGCGTCGTCGTCCATCCCTGGACCGGGTTCGCCGCGCAAAAGAATTTTGCTGCCGAGCAAGCCCGGCATGACTGGATATTGAGCCTCGACGCCGACGAAGAGCTGAATGCCGACGCTCAGGCGGCGGTCGTGCGCTGGAAGGTCTCGGAGCCGGCGGCGGCAGGCTATCGCTTCGCGCGCCGCGCCCGGTACCTGGGACGATGGATTCTTCACTCCGGCTGGTACCCGGACTACAAACTCCGCCTCTTCGACCGGCGCCAGGGCCGGTGGCAGGGCGATTACGTTCACGAGTCCGTGGTGGTCGCGGGCCGGGTCGAAACGTTGGCGGGGGAAATCCTGCACTACACCTGCGACTCGCTTGAGGAACATCGGCAACGCATCGAGTTGTATACGAACCTTGCGGCGCGCGAGATGTTGGCGCGCGCGGAAAGTGTAGGGTTTGTCCGCCGACAACTCGCTCCGCCCTGGATTTTCTTTTCCACGTATTTTCTCCGCCTGGGCGTCCTGGACGGATACCAAGGCTTCCTGATCGCGCGCATGGCGGCACGGTACGTGCGGAGAAAGTACGCGAAATGGGCGGAGCTGCGTGAAAAACAGGAGTCAGAAGGCAGAAGACAGGAGTCAGAAGTCAGGAGTCAGAAGTCAGAATAGAAGAACGGCGAAGGCGCGAGCAGGTATTTGAGGAAAGCGATTTTCGGTTTTCGAATTTCGATTTTCTAATTTCCAGTTTCCAGTCTCACAATGCTCGGGATCGTTCATCTCGACACCGGCAAGGAGCTTCGTGGGGGGCAGCGGCAACTGTTGCTCCTGGCGCGAGGGCTCCGAGAGCGGGGACACGCGCAACTTGTAGTCTGCCCGGAAGGGAGCGCGCTCGACGCGCGGGCCCGCCAAGTGGGCTTGCGCGTTTTCGCCTTGCCACGGCACGATCCCGGACAAGCTAACGGCATCCTCCAACTGCGGACCCAATTGCTTGCCGAGCCCGTTCAGATGCTTCACGCCCACAATGGCCGGGGGCAGACGCTTTCCTGGCTCGCGTCGCTGGGGCTGCCTGTCCGCCGCGTGGCCAGCCGCCGCGTCACGTTTCTGCCCGACACTCGCGCACGCCATCGCTTCATCTATCAGCACACTTGCCACGCGGTCATCGCGGTTTCAGAGTACATCCGCCAATTGCTGGTCGGCTCCGGCATCCCGAAAGCAAGGATTGAGGTCATCCCGGATGGCATCGAAATCCCGGCGGAGTTGCCATCGCCGGAGGCGCGCCAGCGGGCTCGCGCGCAGTGGGGATTGACCTCGGAAGAGTTCGTTATAGGCCATGTGGGAGCGTTCACGCCCGAGAAGGGGCAGGATATTGCGATCCAGGCTATCGGTCTCTTGGCCGACCGGCTGCCGCAGGCGTGCCTGCTTCTGGTGGGAAGTGTCCCGCCCGACGCTGCGCCGCGAATTGAGGAGCAGGTTCGTGCCGCCCAGGACCGCGTTCGGCTGCTGGGATACCTGGAGGATCTGGCGGATTTCTTTGCCACGCTGGACCTGTTCATCATGCCATCGCGCGCCGAGGGTCTGGGTTCGTCTGCCCTGCTGGCCATGGCTTATGGATGCGCAGTAGTGGCCAGCCGCGTCGGAGGGCTCGCGGAAGTTGTTGACGAGGGGAGAACTGGTTGGCTGGTTCCCGCCGAATCACCTCGCGACCTGGCCGAAGCGATTTTGGTTGCGGCCTCTGACCGCGCGCGGCTCAGCCGGTTCGGTGCCAGCGGCCGCGAGAGGGCGCGGGAATTTTCGAGTGATATAATGCGCGAGCGGACTGAGGCCCTTTATCGCAGATTGCTGGCGCAATCGTAGCGGCGCCGATCAGGCCGCCATGATGACCGCCTGAAGGTAGCCTCTGCGGGGGCTCAGGCGCTTCGAGAAACCGAGTGCAAATCTCACCTCTCATCTCCTACTCTACGGTTGCCATCTTCGGACTGGCTTTTGGCAGCTTCTTGAACGTCTGCATCGCGCGGCTTCCCCGGCAGGAATCCATTATCACGCCGCGCTCGCACTGCCCGCGCTGTGGCAAGCCCATCCGCTGGTACGACAACATTCCAGTGCTGAGTTACCTGTTCTTGCGCGGCCGCTGTCGCGATTGCCGGGAACCAATCTCGCTCATCTATCCCACGGTCGAAATCCTGACCGCCGGCTTTGCGGTCGCGGCCTGGGCACGGTACGGTTTCACTCCCGAGTTCGTCAAGTACGCGGTGCTGGGAATGCTGCTGCTGGTGTTGGTCTTCACAGATGTGACCGCACGCCGCATTCCGCACGCGGTGACGCTGCTGGGCATTGGCCTGGGCGTGCTGCTGAGCTTCGTGGTACCGGTTGACAATCGCCCGCTGGAGTGGCTGCTGGGCCGGTTCGATTTCTACCTGGAGGGGACACTTTCCTCCGTGCTGGGTTCGGTGGCAGGCGCGCTCCTGGGGGGCGGGCTCTTCTACGCGGTCGGACAGGCTTTCTACTACCTGGGGGGACGCCAGAAGGAATACCTGGGTTTCGGCGACGTGATGCTGATGCTGATGGTGGGCGCCTTTCTGGGCGTTCCCCTGATGCTCGTCACGATGCTGCTTGGCTCGCTGCTGGGCACACTGATTGCCCTGCCACTCGAAATCGCCACCCGGCGTTTCCGCGGCTACCACTGGCCCTACGGCAGTTTCCTGGGCGCGGGCGCGATCTATGCGAGCCTCGGCGGGCAGGCTTTGTTGGACGCTTATCTCCGCTGGTCCGGTCTGGCTGGTTGAAATGACCCGACATCTGTCTCTGAGTCAGCTAACGCCTCTGGTGGTCGGCATCTTCCTGATCGGCGGCTTGCTGATTCTTCTCATCTATGCTTTGCACAAGGCATTTCAGCAGCAGCGAGAAGCAGGCGGCTCAAAGAGGGCCTCGTCCCGTCCGACCGATGACGCGGCTTTCGCGGTCGCGACCATGCAGAGCGTCATTGCAGGTCTGCGAGCGCGCGAGAAGGAACTGAGGGAAATGCTGCACGACGCCGAGCAGCGTGCGGAGGCGAGTGCGCGCACCCTGGAAGGTGTGGTTCGCGATATGCCGCTAGGTCTGATGGTTTTCAATCGCGAGGGTTTTCTCACGCTCTCCAATGCTGCCGTGCGAGCCCTCCTGGGAATTGACACCTGGTCGCGGCGTCGCTACCCGGGAATCCTGGGCACGGAATCACAGTTGACGGCTTGGATCCGCGAATGCCTGGAAGCAGGCAAGACCTGCCAGCGAGAAAGCCTTGAGTATGTTACCCCGCGTGGCGAAACCCGCACCCTGGGAGTGTTCCTCTCACCCTGCCATGGCAAGGACGGACAGGTGGAAAGCGCTGTCTGCCTGGTCACCAACCTCGAGGACACACCTCATTCCTGATCGCCCTGGAAGAAGGGCGTAAGTTTCCAGTTAAAAGGTATGCACTCCGGACGCGGGCGCCGGCGTGCCCCTTAGAACGTGACGCGGCCCATGATGTAGCGCTGAATCAACTCGCGGTCTGCGGTGGTGAGATCAGTAAATTGCACCGCGATGCGGTCGGGTGGCGCCTTGCGGACGACCTTGGCGCGGATAGCCCGTAGCCCGGACCCGGGCGGTGTCGGCTCTGGAGAGGAGGATTCTCCTGGCCCCTTGAGTGCGGCCTCCTGAGCAGCGCGGGTCTGGGGCAACGTGAATTCCAGAACTACTTCCTGGCCCACTTCGAGTCCACCGGAGGGTTCGAACAACATTCCGCTTTCGCCCAGATTCAGGCTCACGGCGCGGAAATGCTTCTCGCCCAGCTTCCCGAACGTGCATTCGACGGTGGTACAAAAGGGTAGCCGCGCGTACCGTCGTCGCTCGCGCAACATCGAGCCCCGCGCGGCGCTGAACAGACTGTAAAGCTGCTCGCAAGTGAAGGGTTTGTTCAGGAAGAAGGTGACACCCAGGGAAAAACACTTCCGCATGGTGTCGATATCGCTGAGGCCCGTGATCATCAGTACGGGCGCGCCGCAGTTGAGCGGCGACGCCCGGGCCCGCCGAGCTAATTCGAAGCCGTCCAGATGGGGCATGAGGATATCCAGAACGATCCCATCAAACTTCTCGCTCTCCAGCCGGCGCGCGGCCTCCCGGCTCTCGGCTAGGGCCAGGACCTCGTATCCCAACGGCTCCACGATGCTCTTGATGAGTTTTAGAACGTCCGGCGCGTCATCCACCACCATGATTTTCAGCGACATGAGATTTGGCCTGAAAGGTCGCGGTCGATGCCGCCCCGAGCCTGGCACACCACGGCGTACCGCACACGGTGCGGGAGCGTAGCCTCGGGCGCTGCTTTTGCACGAGCTCCCGGCGGCCGCAGCCTCGGCTAGGCGGCCGCATTACTCGCAGGGCTGGGTCGAGGTGGGACCGGGAGAGACGCCGGCGCTTTCGTGCCGCCTCCGCGGTGCCCCTTGCCATCGCGCCGAATCGTCTGCCAGACATCTTCTGGAATTGAAAGGAAAGCTTGAACCACTCTGGGATCGAATTGACGCCCGGATTCACGGACGATTTCTGCCTTTGCTGTCGAAAACGGCAGGGCGCGACGATAGGGCCGGTCCGAGGTCATGGCATCCAAGGTATCCGCCACCACGAAAATCCGCGACCCTAGCGGGATTTCTTCGCCCACCAGGCCTTGGGGATAGCCAGTGCCGTCGTAGCGCTCCTGGTGCGTGAGGACGATTTCGGCCGCCCCGGCCAAGAAGGCGATGCGGGAAACCATGTCGTATCCTATGCGCGCGTGGGTTTGCATCACCCGGGTTTCGCCCGCGTCCAGCTTGCCTTCCTTGAGCAGAATCGCGTCCGGAATGCCAATCTTGCCGATATCGTGCAGGTAGGAGCCGCGCGCGATTTGTTTCAACTGATCGCTCGAGCAACCCAGGGATGTCGCGATCTCCAGGCAATACCGGCTGACGCGCTGCGAATGCCCCCCTGTATCCGCGTCGCGCAAGTCCAATGCCCCGCCCAGGGCCTCGAGCGTTTCATCGTAGGTCATCTCAATCCGCCGCATGGCCGCCTGGAGCTGTTTCGTCCGCTGCTCGACCATTTGCTCGAGATTGTGCCGATGTTTCTCCAGTTCGAGCTCCATGCGCTTGATTTCCAGGGCCCGCTGGACACTGGCCGCCACCCCCTCGAGTTCAATAGGTTTCACCAGGAAGTCGGCCGCGCCCAACTTCATGGCCCGGATTCCCAGCCGAACGTCGTCCTCTCCGGTCACCATCAGGAAGGCAAGGTGCGGGTACGCTTGGTGAGCCTTCTCCACTAATTCGAGCCCTGACATTCCCGGCATCCGCAGGTCCGTGACGACGATATCGAACGACTCCCGCTGCATCAGGTCGAGAGCATCCTCACCGTTCAGACAGGCCTGGCAATCGTAGCCCTCCGCGGAGAGGCCCTCACTCAACATCAAGCAGACAGACGGTTCATCGTCCACGAGCAGAACACGCACTTTCGGAGTGTCATCAGCCACAGCAGGCTCCCCTGAGGGGCAGATTGGGGCCTCAAGGCCCGCGAAGCTCCATCCACTTTCACTATCGGCATTTTGGGGGTACTAGATAAACGGAAGCCCGCAGGAGTGTACATGAAGTCCGAACGCGGGAGTCTCCGGCTTTCCCTTAGTGCTTGAGCCAGCGCACCAGATTCTTGAAGAGCTTCAAGCCGTCTTGGGAGTATTGAGCGGGCAACGCGGCACGCTCGGGATGAGGCATCAGGCCGAGCACCAGTCCCGTCTCGTCCGCGACGCCAGCAACGCCGTCTGGGGCGCCATTGGGATTGTAGGGGTAGTCCATCGTGACCCGGCCTTGCGGATCGCAGTATCGAAAAACCGCGCGGGGCAGCGGAGAATCCGTTTCCGAGAACAGGGGCCGCCCTTCGGCGTGAGCTGAGGGCATTTCAAGCACCTGCCCCGCCAGCCCCTCGGTCCACATGCACTTCTCTGTCGAGACCAGCAGGCGGACCTTACGGTCTTCAAAGCGCGCCGACTGGTTCTCAATGAGCGCCATGGCGCGCTTGCCCGGCGCGCGCTCCGGCAGGATTCCGGCTTCCGTAAGCACCTGGAAGCCGTTGCAGACACCCAGCACAGGTCTCTGGGCGTGGAGGAACTCCACCAACTGGTCCCGGAGTTGGGCCACCAGGCTGGTGGCAAAGATCCGGCCCGCGCCCAGGTGATCGCCGTAAGAGAAGCCGCCAGGGACCACTGCCGCCTGGAACTTCTCCAATCGAGTCCGGCCGTCCATCAGGTCGCGCAGAAGGACCAACTCTGCTTTCCCTCCCGCCAGTTCGATGGCCGCCATGGTTTCTTCATGGCAGTTCGTACCGGGAGCGTAAAGGACGGCAGTAATAGCCTGAGTCATTCGACAACCTCGCGCAGAGTTTTCGCCCAGCCTTCGGCCAGGGTGGAAATGGACTCTTGCCAGATGACTTTCCCGCTGGAGGCCAATACCAACTCGGGCTCCGAAGTGACTTCAGCTATGGTCGTGCATGGAATCCCAGCAAAGGATTGACGGAGGTCGCAGCCCGCGGGAACCTCCAGCAAAGCAGAACCAACGAATTCCCCAAAAAGGAGCCCGTCTTTCCGTCCGGAAGCGGACACATCAAGATCAATGCGCGCCCCGAGGCCGGACCCGAAAGCCGCTTCAAAGAGGCGCAAGAGAACGCCGCCCTCCGCGAGGGCCGAGCCGGAGACGTAGCCCCCCTGGGAATGGAGGCGCAGCACGGCGTCCCAGAGCGTGCGGATTGAGGCAGCGTCATAGGCGTCAAACAGGTGGTCGCCGCGCTGGCCGTAACAGTCCGCGTAAACGCTTCCCCCCAGGGCATCCGGATCGAAACGGCCCACCAGGATGATCTTGTTTCCCGCGCGCTTAAACTCCTTCGTGACGATCTTCTTCACGTCCGGGACGCGGCCCAGCACGGACACTACAAGCGTCTGCGGTACATCGATCTTACGCCCGGCGCTTTCCATCGTGCCGGAGCTGGAGTCCTTTCCGGAAATGAACGGGATGCCGAGCTCGACCGAGAGATCCGAAATGGTCTCGACCATTTGCTTCAGATGCCACGCCATCTCTGGCCGTACGCGCGGCGTATAGAAATTGTCGCAGAGGGCCATCTCGCGGTAGTTGGCGCCGGCCACCACGGCCTTGGTGATGGCTTCCAGCATCATCAGTCTGGCCATCGCGGCCGGACTGATCTCTCCGTAGAACGGATTGTAGGCGACGGTCGAAATCACTCCGTAGGTCTTGCCTCGCAGGGGGGCCGAAACGTAGATGTTAGTTGGCATGCGGTGGTTCTTGCCGCCGTAAGGGCCGACGGCAGTTCTTCCCTGCACGGTGGTGTCGAAGCGGGATCCAGCCGGGAGTTGGTCGGCGCAGTGATAGTGCGTGAGCACGCGTCGGACGGCGTTCGACCATTCTTCGGCGGCGCGCGGCTCAGGGATGTTAAGAGGCGTAAGTTGCGGTTTGGGTTCCGCCACAGGGATAGAATCTATCGGGCAGGATTCCCACAGGAAGGACATTTCCAGGTCAACCACTTTCTGCCCGCGCCAAGTGGCCTCCAGCCGGTTCGTGTCCGTGAAATACCCGAGAATCGAATGCCTGACCTCGTAGCGGTCCAGGATAGCTTCCGCTGCGGCGAGTTTTTCCGGCGGCACCGCGATCAGCATTCGCTCCTGGGACTCGGAGAGCAGTATCTCCCAGGCGGTCAGACTGCGGTCCTTCAGCGGGACATTGTCGAGCTCCAGGCGCACACCCGTTTCCGCGCCCATTTCGCCCGCCGCGCAGGAAATGCCGCCGGCGCCGAGGTCGGTGATGGAACGGATCAATCCCGCGTCCCGCAATACCGGGATGGCGGAGGTAAATCGCCGCTCGGTGATAGGGTGGCCGATTTGCACGGCCGCAAATTCTTTCTCCAGCGTCTCCCCGGTCATGCCGGTCGAGCTGGCCGTAGCACCGTGGATTCCGTCGCGGCCCGTTTCACCGCCGATGAGCAGAGCCACGTCGCCGGGCTGGGGAGGATCCTTCTTCACGTACCGCGCGGGAATCAGCCCCACGGAATGGCCGAGCGCGAAGCACTTCGCGTATCCCGGATGAATCCGGTAGATGGGATGCATCATGGGAATCCCCATGGGATTCATGTAATAGGCCGTGGCCCGGATGGATTCCGTCACGATCAACTCCGGATGCAGCGCGCCAGGGGGGACGGCGTCCTCGGGCATGCGAGGGTCCATGGTGCCCATGATGGTGGTGCCGCCAATCGGGTAGCCGCCTTTCCCAAAACCCAGCGAGTCGCGGATCACGCCGCCGTGCTTGGTGGCAATGCCGCCGAAGGGCGCGATGGAGCTGGGGAAATTGTGCGTCTCGCCTTTGATGGTCACTACCCAGTCGTCATAGAACTCGATGCCGCCCGCGTTGTCCTTGAACGACGACACCACCAGCGGATGGTTTATCCGCGCCGTCGCCTCCGATAGCCGCTGGAGCAGCCCCAGGCCTTTCCAGGTGGTGTGGTAGCAGTGATCGCTCCAACTCTGCGCCAGGATTTCGATTTCAGCATCGGTGTGAGGCCGCCCTTGAGCCGCCTCGTGCGCCTGGATGGCCTTCATTTGCGACAGCGGTGCGTACCAGGAGCACTTTTTCGAGAGTTCCACCAATTGCGCGTCGCTCAGGCCGAGAAGCGAGATGGTGTGAACGGGGTCAGGGGTTCCGGTGGGGCGCAGCGTCATAACCACTTCGCGCGGGTCGCGCACTCGTTCCACAATCTTGTTGTAAAGGAAGCGCGCCGCGAGCTTTCGTGCCTCAGCTTCGTCCAGGCCAGTGAACTGGTAGCGCCGGCTGAGCCGCGCAAATTCCAGTCCGGTTTCGCCTAGCGCCCGTGCCCCCGCCAAAATGGAGGGCGTCTCCGGGTCAGTCACCGCCGGTCGGTAAGCAATCTCCACGATCGGCCCGCGCGCCGGCTCCAGTTGGGATTCCGCCGCCGAAACCTGGTAAAGGGGATTCACCAACAGGGGAAGGAGACGTTCGAGGTTGACGTTCCCCTCCAGCCAGAAAACGCGCTCGATGGTCAGGTCGCGGAGCGCGGTGTATCCATGACGGCGAAAAAATGCCAGCCAGTTCCGCGCTTCCGGGTCGTCTTTAGAGAGTGTGTAAACGCCATGAATGGGCATGATGACTCCGTCCTGATTGCTCGCCGGCTTGGGTTCGGCTGTTCTGCCATCGCCAGGGCTGAACTGCACGAATGAACAGAACAAAACAGATGACGAAAAGCACTCCTGAGTTCAGCGCAGCATTATATCCGGTAAGGGCAACCTCTGCGCAGTTTGAAACCTCTATCCGAGTGGAGGACGGTAGCGGCGGCCTGAGTTCGGGGCCGGGCACAACGCAGCTTGATTTTGCCTCATAGGAGGCGTAGATTAAGCGAAAGGGATGGCTTGCCCGGCCGAAGGGAGGTGTTTATGAGCTTCAAAAGGGTGCTGATCGTCGCTACAGTCGCGCTGGCGGTCTCCGGCGTGGGTCAGTTGTTTGCCCAGCCGCAGGGCGAGAGTGCCCAGGCGCTCTCGCTGGGTGACCTCGCGCGGCAGCAGAAGGCGCAGCGCGAGAAGGCAGCAAAGAAGCCGCCGAAAGAGTTCTCGAATGACAACCTCCCGGCCCGGCCCGCTGCCGGTGCCCTGACCGTCGCGGCCGGAATGTCCACGGAGGGCGAGGAGAAGACCCCTGAGGGCACCGCAGCCGCCGCGAGTGGCCGCGAATCCACAGGCGGCGAGGTGGCCAAGACTCCTGAGGCCGGGACATCCGAATCGGCGCCGGCCCACGACGAGGCGTATTACCGGGAAGCGATGCGCAAGCTGCAAGACCGGCGGGCTATGCACCAGCGGCAGCTTAGCGTTCTCGAGCAGAAGTTGTCCCAGGGCGAGATGGTGTACTATCCGGATCCCAACAAGACCCTGCAACAAGAAAGCACGCCGGCCTTCCACTCGGAGATCAACAAGCTGCGGGACGAAGTCACGAAGAAGCAGCAGGATATCGCCGACGACGACAAGGCTATGGACGATCTGCGGGAACAGCTTCGCCGCGAGGGTGGCCCTTCGGGTTGGCTGCGCTAGGTTCCGGCCGGAGCCGGAGCGATGGCGGAGCGGCGTTGTATCCGCTGAGGACAAGTGAGGTGCCATGAAAACGAAGGTTCTCATCTTGGCGGCCGTCGGACTGATTCTGATGCTCGTGGCCTCGCTGGCGGCGGCGCAAAGCCTGGGCGATGTGGCGCGCCAGGAGCGGCAAAAGCGGGCCAAGGAAACCACCAAGCCCGTCAAGGTCGTCACCAACGATGACTTCCCCGCCCCTGCCCCGGCGGAGGAAGCGAAGCCCGCCGCGCCATCATCCGCCTCTGAAGCAACCCCGGCTGAGTCCGCAGAGCAACGCGCTGCGCAACCCACGGAACAGCCAGCGGCCCAGAGCACTGCGGAAGAAGCTGCCGCCCCGCCCTCGAGCGAGCAGCAGAAACCGGAAGACAAGCAGAAGACGCGCGACTACTGGCAGGGCCGCTTCCGCGCGGCAAAACAGAGGATCGCCGATGCGGAAGAATTACAGCGGCTGGCGGAAGATGAGCTGAGCCTCTTGCAGATTCAGCAGGCGCAGGAGTTGTCTCCCGACAGCCAAGCCGATCTCGAAGCGCGGGTGAAAGCCAAGAAGGCTGAGCTGGAAACCCGCCGCGCCACCACCGCCAAGGCCCGCAAAGCCCTTGAGGATCTGGAAAAGGAATTCAAGGACAGCGGCGCCCCCGAGGATTGGAGCAAGACGAACTAGCCTGCCTTTGTACCGGCACTCTCCGGGCATCGAATTCTTGTAGTGCAGGGCCAGATTTCTGGACAACCCAATTTGTTCTCAATAAGTTACTGGCTTTGCCCGCGTTTGAGCCTGCGAATCATGACGCCCAGAGCCGCCGATTTAGCACCTATCCCATTGGAAACACAAAAGTTAAGGTGCTTAGGTTCGTTTTCGACCCCAAGACGCCAATTGTCTTTTGTTTTCAACAACATACTCGCTTTGCTTTTCTCTATATATAAGGGGCCAGGTTTTCGCTGCGATGATCAAGGCAGACGACCCCCCTCAAGGTGAAACAACGCCGCCCCTCAAGTGCAGCCGACCTCACGCCGTCCCCTTCCATTCTAGAGGCTACTAGTGTAGCATATCTTGTCGGATTTGTCAAGGGGAAAATGCGCGGGAGGGCACGACTTCAGTAGGGGCGCACCCACGCGTGCGCCCTCCGGGGGGCGGACACGCCGGTTCGCCCCTACACCATTGCGTTGAAGGAAGGCCCCACAACCTTGCCATAGGGTTTCTATACCCCCTGGCCCCTGGCCAAGTGCGCACGAGTGCCTATGCCTTCTGGCCCAGATGCAACGCCGCGACACCGCCGGTGAAGTTCTGGTAGCGGACGTTCGCAAAGCCTACCGCGGTGAGTGCTGCGGCCAGAGGCTCCTGGTCAGGAAACTGCGAGACGGAATCAGGCAGATACTGGTAGGGGCCGGGGACGCCGGAAATCCAGGTACCGAGTCGAGGGAGGATTCGGTGGAAGTAGAAACGAAACAGCGGAGCGAACACGGGCCAGCGCACGCGTGAAAACTCCAAAATGGCGATGAGGCCACCGGGCTTGAGCACGCGATGCATCTCGCGCAGTCCAGCCTCGTAATCTGCGAGGTTACGGAAGCCGAAGGCGACGCTGATTACATCCAGCGAGTTGTCGCGAAACGGCAGCACCAGCGTATCCGCTTCGAGAAAGAAAACTGCGCGCGCCGACCGCTGGGCTTTCTCCCGCGCCCGCTGGAGCATGGGACGGCAGAAATCCGTCCCGATCACCTTCCCTGCTGAGTAGCGTGCCAGCGCCAACGCCAAGTCGCCGGTGCCGCAGCAAACGTCCACGGCCACGGAGCCGGGCCGGGCGAGGGTCTCGTGCAGCGCCTTGGCTGTGGCGCGGCGCCAGGCAATGTCGCATCCGAACGAAAGGAAATGGTTCAGGAAATCGTAGCGAGACGCAACGGCGGCGAACATCTGGCGGACAGCGCGAGCCGTGGAGTCGTGGTCATCGGGAGATCCCCGGGGGCTTCCCGGGAACGGGCGCGGGGCGGAGTCACTCATGCGAGTCGGCTCGCTGGACGTGACGGATGGTCGCGGCCGCAGTCCGCGCAGGGACATCAGCGACGATGCGCACCTTCCCAATACGCTCAGGCAGGACCCAGTGGATACGTCCGCCCACTGCTTTCTTGTCACGGGGCAGCAGGCTCAACACGCGCTCGGGGATCAAATCGCAGATGGGCAGCAAGGTGCCGACACGATAAATCAATTGCTCGATCCTCTCCGCCTCTGCGACAGGGAGCAGGCCCAGCCTCCGGGAAAGCTCGGTGGCCGCGAGTATCCCCCAGCCGATCGCCTCGCCGTGCAAAAATCGCCGGTAGTGAGTGGCCTCTTCGAGCGCATGGCCGAAAGTGTGACCGAGGTTCAGCACGCGCCGCAAGCCCGCTTCGCGCTCGTCGCGGGTGACAACGTCTACCTTGACCTTCGCCGCTCGCGCCAGAACCCGCCCGAGGTTCTCAGCGTTGGCCGGCCGCAGCGTGTCCAGACATTCTTTGAGTTGACGGAAAAACGAAGGCCCAGCGAGGATGGCGTGTTTCACGACTTCGTACAGCCCGGAGCGGAAAGCGCGTTCCTCAAGCGTCGAGAGCACCCGGGGCTCTGCCAGCACCAGCCGCGGCGGGTAGAACGTGCCCAAAAGGTTCTTCATGGCACCCACGTTGACGGCGGTCTTGCCACCAATAGCGCTGTCCACCTGAGCGACCACGGTGGTCGGCACCTGGATGTAGTCGATGCCGCGCATGTAAGTGGAGGCCACGAAGCCGCCCAGATCGCCCACCACGCCGCCTCCGAAGGCGACGAGCAATGAACGGCGGTCTGCGCCGAGCGCGAGCAATTGAGAGGCGATGCGCTCGACCATCCGCAGGCTCTTGGAGGCCTCGCCCTCGGGTACCCACACCGTCCGCGGGTTCCTCAGGCCGCTATCCCGGCAGAAGGCTTTTCCCCAACGTTGCCACAGACCTTGCTCGGTAAGGATGAAGGTTGAGGTATAGCGAGTCTGCGGAAAACCGCGGAAGGCGCGCCACGCGCCGCGCCCAACGATCACCTCATAAGGGAAATCCCTGGAAGCTACGCGAAGACGTTGCATAGAACCTCAGCCGGCCTTGGCCTCGCCAAACCAAGCACAACAGATAGCACACACTGGCACTCGCGGCAAGCCTCCAAGGAGCGAGGTGTCAGAGAAGCAGTTGCGCCGACGCGGACCGAAGGCTATGATGATTGCGTCCATGCAGAATGCGAAAACGCAGAAGGTGGACTTTTTAGTCCTCGGCAGCGGCATTGCTGGCGTGCGCGCGGCGATCGAGCTGGCCCGCGCGGGCCGCGTCCTGGTGCTCAGCAAGGGCGAGCTTTTCGAATCCAGCACGGAGTACGCGCAGGGTGGCATCGCCGCCGCCCTGAGCGAGGACGATGAGGTCTCCCTCCACCTGTACGACACGCTTCAGGCCGGCGACGGGCTGTGCCGCGAAGAAGCCGTGCGCGTGCTGGTGGAAGAAGGTCCGCGACTGATCCAGGAATTGATTGAGTGGGGGACGCGCTTCGACCGCAACGGGACGAAGCTCGCCTTCACCCGCGAGGGCGCCCACAGTCGCTCTCGGATTCTCCATGCCCACGGGGATTCGACGGGCCGAGAAATCCTGCGCGCCTTGATGGCCAAGGCCAAGTCGCTGCCGGCCATCCAGGTGCAGCCTTACGCCTTCGCGGTGGACCTGCTCGCGGAGGACCACCGCATCTGCGGCGCGCGGTATCTGGACGAAAAAACTTCGACGCTCAAGGAAGTCCACGCGAACGCCGTGCTGCTGGCGACCGGCGGTTTGGGACAGGTCTACAAGGAGACCACGAATCCCGCGGTAGCCTGCGGCGACGGCGTGGCCATCGCCTGGCGCGCGGGAGCGCTGCTGAGTGACATGGAATTCGTCCAGTTCCATCCCACCGCCCTCTACGTCCAAGGTGCACCGCGCTTCCTGCTCTCGGAAGCCTTGCGCGGTGAGGGCGCGCAATTGCGGAACATCGACCTCGAGCGCTTCATGACCCGCTACCACGAAGCCGCCGAACTGGCGCCGCGCGACGTGGTCTCCCGGGCCATCGTCATGGAGATGCATAGGTGCCGGAGCGAATTCGTGTATCTGGACCTGACCGGACTGGACCCCGAGCACATCAAGAAGCGTTTCCCTCGGATCTACTCCACTTGCCTGGAATACAACCTCGATATCACGGCCGACCTGATGCCGGTCCGCCCCGCCGCGCACTATGCCATGGGCGGCGTGGCAACCGACCTGGACGGCGCTACCAGCCGCGCACGCCTTTACGCGGCGGGTGAGGTGGCTGCGACCGGCGTGCATGGAGCCAACCGCTTGGCCAGCAATTCCCTGTTGGAGGGGCTGGTGTACGGGGCGCGCGCTGCCCGCGCCATGATGGAGCAGAAGTCGAGTTTCCAGCTGGCTCAGCGGACGGGCAGCGGGGCGACGACTGCCGCGTCCTTGCCCTCCCAGAGCGCTGCACGCGCCACCGCAGGGCCGACGGACGTGGAGAAGCTCGTTGCCAAGGTCAGCAGCATCATGTGGGACAAGGTGGGAATCATTCGCTCCGGCAAAGAGCTGAGCGAAGCTGTGAAGCGTCTGGATACGTTCACCTTGCCGCTCACGGCGACGTGTTCGCGCCCGCACTGCGAGGCTCAGAACATACTTGAAGTGGCCCGGCTCATCGCCCGCTCCGCGTTGGCGCGTGAAGAGAGCCGCGGCGCACATTACCGCACGGACTTCCCGCTGAAAAATGATGTCGCCGGTCCCAGACATTCTTTCGTCGCCAAAGACACTCAGGTCATCTTCGATCCGGGCATTCCGGGCCAGGCCGGCAAAGCTCCGGTTCGCAGCGGCGGGCGCTGATTCACGGCGCGCCGGCCGGTGGTGTCACCACCGCCCACGCTCTGTTCGTTGGTTCCTATTTCAGGTCGAACTCGCTTGCGGAGTAGGGGTTGGAGTTTCTGTCGGCCGCGATAACCTATGTAGATTTCTGCTCGGCGCGAAGCGAGGCAATAACGGCGACTAGAAGGATGAGGCAGATAGCCGCGAGCGAAACCAGGATCGGAATCTTGTAGAAGCGAACGATCAGCATCTTGACGCCCACGAACATCAGTACCACCGCCAGCCCGGGGCGGAGGTAACGGAATCTCCTAACGGCGCCTGCCAGGACAAAGTAAAGCGCGCGCAGTCCCAGGATGGCGCACACGTTGGAGGTGTAAACGATAAACGGGTCGAGCGTAACTGCGAAAACAGCAGGGATGGAGTCCACGGCGAAGAGCACGTCGGTCGTTTCCACCAGCAGTAAGACCAGAAGCAGCGGTGTGGCGAGCAACCGGCCTTCGCGGTGCACAAAGAATGAGGCGCCTTCGTAGCCCTGGGTGACAGGGAGAATCCTGCGGGCCAGCCGCACGACGGGATTGTGCTCGGGATGGACTTCCACCTGTTTTCCCCTGAGCAGCTTGCCGCCGGTGATGAGCAGGAAAGCTCCAAACACGTAAAGGATCCACTCGAAGCGGGAGATGAGCGCCACGCCCGCGGCGATAAAGGCTCCGCGCATCACCAGCGCGCCTAGGATCCCCCAGAAGAGAACGCGGTGCTGGTAATGGGCGTGCACCGCCATGTAGCCGAAGATCACGGCGAAGACAAAAACGTTGTCCATGGAGAGCGACACTTCTAGGATGTAGCCTGTCAGGAATTCCAGAGCCGGCTGCGACCCCCGCCAGAAATAGACCCCGATATTGAAAGCTATCGACAGCGCCACCCAAAAAGCGTACCAACCGCATGCTTCACGGAACGAAAGGACACGGGGCCGGCGCTGAAGCAGGCCCAGATCGAGGGCCAGCAGGCCCAGCACGAGGAGAGTGAATAGCGCGAGTGCGGGAAGGTCTCTCATGTGTGGGTCGCGCCGGTCAGGCGCCGTGGCTCGCGAACCTTGTCGCGGTGTAGTGCCCACCTTCCGATGGCAACACCCTGGAAGGTGGGGCTGGCGTTACTTTAGCCGCGGAGATTTCTCCAGCTCGTCTAGCGTGGCCAACACCACCCGGCCGACAATGGTCAAGCTCACCGGACTGCACTTATCCACGGTGTCCTGCGCGGTATGCCAATAACTGTTGTTCGGCCCGTAATCGAAGTCAAGGAGATCGACCGCCGAAACGCCCGCGTTCACGAAGGGAATGTGGTCGTCTTCGTAGGCTCGCGGCTCGTTCTGGAAATGCCTGGCATAGCCCAGGCGCCGCGCGCTCTCAAAGACCAGGTCAGTCAGCCAG
Source organism: Terriglobia bacterium (assembly GCA_050014795.1). Taxonomy (GTDB): domain Bacteria; phylum Acidobacteriota; class Terriglobia; order UBA7540; family UBA7540; genus JALHUF01. The sequence continues at coordinate 41,099 of JBEKCQ010000039.1, forward strand.
GGCGTGGAATTGTAGTCGCGGTAAATGTTGAGATGCGCGTCGCCGACCATATCCACCAAGATCATGGCTTGCACACGACCGAGTTCTCCGCTCGCCGCCAATTTCTCGACGAGATGGCGGCTCCCGTAAAGGCCATCCGTCGCGCTGAATTGCTGGAAGGCCTCTTCCCCATCGAAGAAAACCAGCCAAAGGGTAAAGGCATTCTTCCGCCGGGCCAGGACGCGGGCTAATTCCAAAAGGCAGGCGGCGCTGGATCCGCCGTCATTGGCTCCCACGAACCGGAAATCGTCGAAGCGTTTCGTCTCATAGTGCCCCGCCACGATGACCACCTGGGACCGCGCTCCGGGGATTTTCGCGATCAGGTTGGTCATAGGGACGTTGCCGGAAGGGGTCGCGGCCGTGAAGCTGTCTTCCTCTGCCGGCACGCCGGCGAGCTTGAGCTGCCGCAGGATCTCCTGGCGGCTCAGGGCGAGAGCTTTCGATCCGGAAGGGCGCGGGCCCAAGGCGGCGAGGCGTTTCAGATCCTCAAACGCTCTCCCACCGTTGAAGCCGGGGGCCTCGGCGGCGCAGGCCATCTGAAGTGCAGCCCCGCCCAGCAACACGAGCCCCAGCGAGGCGAGTAGCCTCCCAGGTCCTGCGCCTCTAGACCTGCTCATGCCTCTTCCGTGACCGCTTCTTCTGCCAGTACACAATCCAGGAGAGCCCGATACTGACGATGTAAAGCCCCACCATGGGAATCCAGAACATAAAGAGCGTGGTCCAGTCCGGGGTGGGCGCGATGGCGGCGGCAACGATGGCGGTAATAAGGATGGCATATCGAATGTTCTTCAGCAGAAACTTCGGCGTCACTATGCCGAACAGGGAGAGCAGGAGGATGATCACGGGAAGCTCGAACACCAGCCCCACGCCCACGATGATGGTGGTGGCGAGGCTGAAGTACTCTTTGATGGTGATGAAGGGCTGGAAACGGTGGCCAAACGTGAGCAGGAACTTCAAAGCGGCGGGAAACGCCAGCTTGTAGGCAAAGAAGCCGCCCGAGACAAACAGGAGAGTCGTCAGGCTGACGAACGGCCAGACGTAACGTTTCTCATGGCGGTAGAGGCCGGGCGAGATGAAGAGCCAGAGCTGGTAAAGGATATAGGGAGAAGCCACGAAAAGCCCGCCTACGAGGGAAAGCTTGATGTAAAGGTTAAAAGGGTCCGTGGGGTTGGTATAGACCAGCTTGTCGGCCATGTGCAGGCTGCGCAGCGTATCGGTGAGCGGGCGGGCGAGATAGCCATAAATGTTGTCGGCGAAATAGAAGCAGAGGCCGAAGCCCACGACCAGCGAGACGATCGAACGCAGGAGGCGCTGACGCAACTCTTCGAGGTGCTCGAAGAACGACATCTGCCTGCCGTTGAGGTGCTCTTCCTCAGGTTCGGGTTTCGGGTTCTTCGGGGGCGGGTTCTGTATAGTCGTGGCCATATTGCGGAGCGGGCTCGGACGCTCCTTCCGTGGGGCGGTCCAGGTTTCTTATCTCGTCTTCGAATGAACTCCTTAATTCGTGAGAGGCGCGGCGCAGCTCCCCCAGACCCTTTCCCAGGGTGCGCGCGATTTCCGGCAGCTTCTTGGGCCCGAACAGCAGAAAGGCAAGAAACAGAATGAAGCCGATCGCCACAAAATCGCCGCTGAACAAAGCAAGCCTCTCCTGATGATGATAGGTGACCCTCCTGGGGTTGTCAAGCCGTATCGCCGGACGCGGCGGCGGCGCGGCATGTTGAAGCGCATGAAACCCCTCGCTCCACGCCGCATCCAAGCAAAGTGAGCCTGCAGAGGGCCAGCGGGGCTGCCTTCCCGCGCCACCGCTGCTGTGTTATAATCAGCCACTGGAGTGAGGAGCTCAGACAAAATGAAAGAAAGCCGGCGCCTGTTCTGGTTCATTCTCTCGACCGTGCTGTTGTGCGCGCTCCTCGGCGGGGTGTACGGCCAGCGCGTCGAGGCTACCACCAACGCCGGGGACGACTCCGAGGTCCAGAGCAGCCTCGGCACCTTCACCAAGATCTACGATGTCGTAGAGCAGAATTACGCCGACCCGCTCGATCCTGACAAGGCTATCTTCGGCCCGCCCAACAGCAACCTAGGCGCCATCCCGGGCATGCTGCGCACGCTGGACCCGCACTCCAACTTTTTTGATCCCCGGGCCTTTGCCCAGCTCCGCGAGGAGCAGGAAGGAAAATACTACGGCGTGGGAATGTCGATCGCACCCCGGCCCGGCAAAATGGGGAAACTGGTTACGATCGTGCTCCTCCCCATGCCCGGCTCCCCGGCCTTTCGGGCCGGCCTGCGCCCGGGGGACGTGATTGTCCGGGTCGACGACAAGTCCACCGAGGATCTCAATACCACCCAGGTGGCCACCTTGCTGAAAGGGCCCAAGGGCACGGTGGTGCGCGTCACGGTAACGCGCGAGGGCTCCGACGAACCTCTGAGTTTCACCATCACCCGGGACGAGATTGCTCGGCGTAGCGTCGATGCGGCTATCATGCTCAAGCCGGGGATCGCTTACGTCCACATCGGCGGTTTCAGCGAGACGACCAACGACGAACTCACGGAAACCCTCAAGCGACTCGATGAGAAGAGCCTCCAGGGTATGGTGCTGGATTTCCGCGGCAATCCCGGCGGACTCCTGCAAGAGGGGGTGGAAGTCGCGGAACACTTCCTGGAGAAGAACCAGTTGATCGTTTACCACTACGGCCGCCACTCCCGGGAAAAGCGCTATTACGCTACTAAAGGCAGCAACGCCAACGAGTACCCCATCGTGGTGCTGATCAATCGTCCGACCGCCAGCGCGGCGGAGATTGTGACGGGCGCCCTGCAAGACCATGATCGGGCTCTGGTGATGGGCGAGCCGAGCTTCGGCAAGGGCTTGGTGCAAACGGTCTATCCGCTGAGCGAGAAGTCCGGTCTGGCTCTGACGACCGCGCGCTACTACACGCCTAGCGGCCGGCTGATTCAGCGCGACTACACGGATGCTTCCCTCTACGAGTACTATTACCACCCTCAGCCCAATAACAATTCGCATGGCGAGGTCCGGCTCACCGACGGTGGCCGGGAAGTGTACGGGGGCGGCGGAATTGATCCGGACATCAAGGTTTCTGATCCCAAACTGACATCCACCGAGGAGAAGCTCGTGCAGCGCGGCGCCTTCTTCAGCTTTGGGCAGTACTATTTGGGTGTCCACAAGACGATCCCCCGCGATTTCGACGTCACGCCCGAGGTTATCGAGGAGTTCAAAGGTTTCTTGGCCAAGGAAAAGATCCAGGTCTCAGACCAGGACCTGCAGACGAACCTGGATTTCATCAAGAAACGAATCCGCCTCCAGTTGGTCACCGTCATCTTCGGTGAGAATGAAGCGGCGAGCCTGGGTATCGCCGAAGACCCCCTCGTCCAGAAAGCCCTCGAGGCCCTGCCACAGGCTAAGGAACTGCTGGCAAAGGCCAAGAAGTACATGGCCAGCAAGGGCTCGAAGTAGATTCTCGGCTGAAGTCAGTCGGTGCTACCTGGGGACTCGGGGGCGTGAATTTTGGATTTTAGATTGTTGATTTTGGATTGAACGCGTTGATTGTCCCTGCTCAGCAGTCAGTTATGCATTGTCGTTTCACGTTCAACTTTCAACCTTCAGTTCTAGCTTCTGACCGCCAACTCCTCCTGCTATTTCCCGCGCAACAAGCCCAGCAAGTACTTTACGAGTGAAATCCCGCCGGTGATGGGAAGCAAGACGATTTGCCTGACGATGGAGGTGCGGGCGCGCGTGCGTTCCCGCTCACGGTTGGCGGTCTGCTGCGCCGTGAAGACCAGCATGGCGGAGTACTTGGCAAAATCCACTCCGCACTGCTCGCACTGGCCGCCGCGCGCCTGCACGTGCTTGCAGGCCGGACAGGTGTAGCTCAAAGGCGTGTGGCAACGGACGCAAAATTGGGCGTGCTCAGGGTTCTCCTGGCGGCACTTGGGACACTGCACGACTCATTATAGGCATACCGGAGGACGCGGGGCAAACTCACTTGACAGTCAGCAGTCCGCGGCTCCCGAATTTCGAGTTTCCAGTTTCGGTTCTCCGCGGTGAGCAACTTGGTGGACGCGAAGGGATTCGAACCCTCGACCTCAGCGTTGCGAACGCCGCGCTCTCCCAACTGAGCTACGCGCCCACTTCATTCTTTCTCAATATAGCATGAGTCCAGCAGGCCGACAATTCACGGGCCGGCGCCGAATCCTGCCGCGGCACAGTTTCTCAGGACTCCCCGTGGTGTAGGAAGTACAGGATGGCAGCAACTAGAAGCCCCGCCGGGAGGCTCAGGAGCAGAAACCAGCGGGCGGCGGGAACCGCCACGAGGATGACGGCCATGATCCCCACCGCGATGAAAGCGCCCAGCACGCCTTTGGTGGGGATCCTCTCAATTCTCATGCGTGGCGGCTGCTCCGGACTCGAAACTGCCTCTACAGCAATCCCTCGGCGATGGTCAGGGCTTCTTCCAGGCTGGCCTCATCCAATCCGCCGCCCTGCGCGAAGTCGCGCGCCCCGCCGCCCTTACCCCCGACCTTGGCGACGGTCTGCTTGAGGATGCTGCCCATATCGGTCGTGCCGCCGGCGGACTGGGCAAAGAAGAGGGCCGCCGGCTTGCCCTTCACCCCGATCAAGGCCACCGCCGCCGGCTGGTGGGCGATGGCATGCGCAAGCATCTTGGCCTGGTCGTGGTCTTCGGCGGCGAATATCTGGCGGACGATTCTGCGTCCGTTTCTCTCCGGCGCCGCTGACCACAGTTCATGCGCCTCGTATTCCGCCATGCGCTTGATGAGCTTCTCGCGCGCCCGCAGCGCCGCGCGCAGGTCCTCGGCTTGCTTGCTGATGAGGGCGGGCACGTTTTCGAGCGCCCCGGAAAACAGCCGCGCTGCTTCCGTCAGCAGCGCGAAGTCGCGGCGCGCGGCCTGGAGCGCCCGGTTTCCGCACAGGAACTCGACCCGCGTGACGCCTTTCATGCGTTCGAACTTGCGCACCAGGACCAGCCCGACGGCTCCCGTCCGGCTCACGTGCGTGCCCCCGCAGGCCGAGAGGTCGAAATCCGCAACCTCCACCAGGCGCAGTTCCCCCTCTCTCGTGCTCGCCTTGCGCAAATCCAAATGGCCAGCCTCCGCCGCCGGCCGGAAGGAGATCCGAACCTCGCGGTTGTCAAAGGCAACCTGGTTGGCAAGCTCCTCAGCTTCGTCAATCTGGCGGCGGCCCAGGCGGTCGGAATCCAAATCAATCGAGGAGCCGTCGCTGCCCAGGTGAAATGACACGGTTTTGTACTTCCCCACCTTCTCAAATGCGGCCGAGAGAAGATGCTGGCCCGTGTGTTGCTGCATGTGGTCGAACCGCCGCGCCCAATCGACTCGGCCAACAATCTCGACGCCTTCGGGCTTCCGCTCCAGGACGTGAGCGATGGCCTCCTCCACTTCAATGACGTCAAGCACGGGAATGCCGGAGAGCGTCCCCCGGTCCGCCGGCTGACCTCCCGATTCCGGATAGAACGCCGTGCGGTCGAGATAAACGCGGAAACCGCGCGCCTCCGGCTCGGCGGCCACGAGGCGCGCCTCAAACTCGCGGAGGTAGCAGTCGGAGTAATAAAGCCGGTCCGTCTTGAGCATGAGTTCCTACTCTCTGGCGCCCGAAACCAGGGCTTGCAGGACTTCCATGTACTTGTATCCGCTGGCCGTCAGAAACAGGACGATGGTTTCCTGCCGCGAGATGAAGCCGTCCGTGAGCAGGCGCCGGAGCGCGGCCAGAGTCGCTCCGCCTTCGGGCGAAGTAACCAGGCCCTCGGTTTCGGCCAGTTCGCACACCGCATCGAGCATGGCGCGGTCCTCGACGGCCAGCGCGCCGCCGCGACTCTCGCGCAGGGCCTTGAGCATCAGAAAATCGCCGATCGCGGAAGGCACGCGCAGGCCCGAAGCAATCGTCTTCGGGTCAGGCCACTCTTCGGCCTGCTCGGCATTCTGCGTGAAGGCTCGCACGATAGGCGCGCAACCGGTGGACTGCACGGCAAACATGCGCGGCCACCGGTCCTCGATCCAGCCCATCTCCTGCATCTCGGCGAAGGCCTTCCACATGCCGATTAGCCCGGTGCCTCCACCCGTGGGATAGATCATGACGTCGGGCACGCACCACTGGAACTGCTCGTACACTTCGTACGCCATGATCTTCTTGCCTTCCAGGCGATACGGTTCGCGCAAGGTCGAGCAGTCAAACCAGCCGCCTTCGGCAGTGCGCTCCCGCATGGCGCGGGCCGAGTCCTTGATGCTGCCGGGCACCAGCACTACCTCCGCTCCCAGGAGCGCGCATTCCAGGCGATTCGCCAGCGGCGTGTCCTCCGGCATGAAGACCGCCGCCTGCAATCCCGCGCGCGCCGCATAGGCGGCCAGCGCCCCGCCGGCGTTCCCGGCCGAAGGAATCGCCAGCTTCTTGATTCCCAATTCGCGCGCCATGCTGACGGCCACCGCGAGGCCGCGGGCCTTGAAGGAACCGGTGGGGTTCAGGGATTCGTCTTTCAGATAGAGGTTGGCGAGACCCAGTCTCTCGCCCAGGCGCCGAGCATGAATGAGCGGCGTGAGTCCCTCGCCCAGGCTGACCACGGATGATTCCTGGGTGACAGGGAGAACTTCGCGATAACGCCACAAACTGGGCGGGCGCGACGCCAGCCGGTTCCGCCATCTCTTCCCGGCCACGCGCCGCAGGTGATAGCGTACCCACAACGGCGAGCCACACGTGCAGAGGTTGTACACCTTGCCCGGCTCGAACTGCGTGGCGCAACGCGCGCATTCCAGGTGAGAAACCAGGGACATGACGCTCGAAGTCTAACCGACGCCCAGCGCAGGGTCAACGGAGAGCGTTTCCCAGCCGCGGGAGCGCGACCCTCATGCTAGAATCCCCTGCCTATGCCTATTCGCCTGATTGCGATTGACCTGGATGGGACGCTGCTGAACAGCCGATCGGAAGTATCGGCAGCCAACCGGCAGGCGCTTCAGGCAGCGACGGCGCGCGGCGCCCAGGTGGCCGTGGTGACGGGCCGACGGTC
>JBEKCQ010000040.1:0-24675 GCA_050014795.1 Terriglobia bacterium
GGTCCGCCACGTTCGGGCGGATTTGCACATCCGTCAACATTCCGAAAAAACCGCACCGATGGCGAAACGCGTTCCGATGGCTCGCCACAGCAAGTTCCGCCGCTACGGCCCAAGAACAACCCTGCGCACCCTCCGACCCTGCTCTCATAGTTATTGTAGTCTATCACAGTTGCCGCGAAAAGTCAAGCGAAAAATGCGCGGCCGCCTGAATCAAAGGAACCTCTCCGTGAAGGAGCAGGTCTCCCGGCCGACCGTAGGCGGCGCCTTCACGGTGCCCCCGCAAAACTCGGGAGGGCCATAAAGGCCCTCCCCTACCAACTGGCGCGCGTTCAAGCTAGAATCCCGGTTGAATCTTCCGCTCCGGAGCCACCCATGGAACTCAAAACCGTCACCATCGAAAAACCTGCCGACATGAACTTCATCCTCGGCCAGTCGCATTTCATCAAGACCGTCGAGGACCTCTACGAAGCGATTGTGCAAACTGTCCCCGGCATGAAATTCGGGATTGGCTTCTGCGAATCCTCGGGCCCGGCGCTCGTCCGCTACGCCGGCAACGATCCGCGCCTCATCGAGCTCGCCCAGAAGAATGCCCTGGCGCTTGCCTGCGGCCACGCCTTCATCATCTTCATGGAGGGCGGGTTCCCCGTGAACATCCTGAACACCATCAAGAACGTCTCCGAGGTCTGCCAGATCTTTTGCGCCACGGCGAACCCGGTCGAAGTCATCGTCGCCGAAAGCGAGCAGGGCCGCGGCATCCTCGGCGTCATCGACGGCGTCAAAACCAAGGGCATCGAAACCGAAGCCGATATCAAATGGCGCAAGGAATTCTTGAGGAAAATCGGTTATAAGCTTTAGCAGGGCAGCGAGGATGAGTCCCTGAGGGGTTTGTGGATCGCTTGCGGCTTCGCCGCTTCGTTGTGCGGAAAGCCTCTGGCTTTCCGCATGAGGGCCCTCTAGGATTTTATGGTCGAGGCTGCGCCTCGACGGTGCTTTCCAATGGCGACCATCTCCCGCGACACCCCATGCCTGGCCATTACAGTCGTAGCGCGAGACCGCTTGCCCGTGTTCCGGACCGAAGCTCTGAAAGCCATTGTCTGCCAGGCAATGGACGAAGCGCGAAAGTCCGGCGGATTCGCGGTATTTGCCTACGTCATCCTGCCCGACCATCTGCACGTCGTCACCGACGGAGCGCGGAAGCCTTCGGATACTCTTCGCTTCCTCAAAGGAATCATAAGTCACCGTGTCATTGAACATCTGAAACGCGGCGGACACAACAGTTCGCTCCAGAAACTCCGCCTTCAAACCAAGGCGCGTGGCCACGAGTACTCGCTCTGGCAGCACCATTCGAACGTCGTTCTGCTTGCGACCGAAAACATGTTCATGCAGAAGGTGAATTACCTTCACCTGAATCCGGTCCGGGCGGGACTGGCGGAAAGGGCGGAAGACTACCGATGGTCAAGCGTGCGGTGCTGGAGAGGTGGCATCCTTGAAGATGAGCCGCTACGGGTGGACCTCGATCAGATCGTCTGGCGAATCCCTCGCTGAGAATTGCCAAGGCCCAGCCTTGGCCGCCCGTAATATGAGGTTGGGTCGGCGCCCCGGAAAGGCAGAGCCTTTCCGCACATCCCAGCGGCCAAGCCGCGATATACTGCGCCGCGTTGCGCTACGGCTTCTTGTCTTTAACCGTCGCCCCGAGTTCCCCGCGCGCGAGGCGGATGGAGAGGTCGTCGCCGATGGAGACCTGGACGGCGTCGCGGACGATGGCGCGCCATCGCTCATTGCGTAGGACCATCGGGCGCTGCTATACTTCAATCGAAGGCCTGCAGGGTCAAGATGTCGCTGCACGATTACAAAACCGTGCTCTACCGCCAGGATGACGGTTCCTGGGTGGCGGAGATTCCTGCCATCCCCGGCTGCTACGCACTGATGCCCACGCGCGAAGCGGCGCTTGCCGAGCTGGGCAGCGTCTTCGAGATGATCGCCGAGGAGTACCGCGAAAAGGGTATTCCCCTCCCCGCCGACACCACCGAGATCGTCCATGCCTAGCGCCACTGCCCGAGATTTCCAAAGGGTGGCGCAGAAACTCGGCTTCCAGAAAACGCGGCAGACCGGAAGTCACGAACGTTGGAACCACCCTGACGGCCGCGCCGTGACGATCCCGCTCCATGGCGGTCGCGAAATCGGCCCGCCTCTGTTCTTCAAGATCCTCAGACAACTCAGTCTAACGCTGGAAGAGTTCCAGAGACTGCGCTAGTACGATTCTTGCAGACCGGCGGTGAGATACGCCGGCTGACGCAGACCTTTCAGGTCTGCGAGGGCGAACACACGGTTCGCCCCTACGATTTCCCTTTCACGCTTGCTCCGAGTTCCCCGCGGGCGAGGCGGATGGAGAGGTCGTCGCCGATGGAGACTTGGGCGGCGTCGCGGACGATGCGGCCTTGAGCGTCGCGAGTGATGGAGTAGCCGCGATTGAGAATGGTGAGCGGGCCGCGTTCCTTCAGGAGGGCCTCGACCTGAATCAGCCGGTTCTGTCGCGCCAGCAGGAACTGCTTGAACTGTGTCTCGAGTTTCCGGTCACGCTCTTCGAGCGCCGCGCGCTTGAGCCCCACCAGCCGACGGAAATCGTAGCGAACGACCCCCGCTGAAGCCTGCAGCAAGACCTGGCGGCCCTCGCTGAGCCTCTCGCGCATCAGGCGATTCAATTCCACGATGCAGTCATCCACGCGCTGGGCACGCTCGCCGAGGCGCGTCAGCATCGTTTGGAAGACATGGTGCAGGCGGAGGGCTGTCAGACGCTCTCGCGCTTCGGAGAGCTTCAGTCGCAGAATCTGCCCCATGTGGCGTGCGCGCTCGCGGAGTTCGTCCACGAAATCCTGCTTGCGATGCACCACCAATTCTGCGGCAGCGGACGGCGTGGGAGCGCGCAGGTCGGCGACGAAATCCGCGATGGTGAAATCGGTCTCGTGGCCGACAGCGGAAATCACCGGAATCTTCGATCCCGCGATGGCGCGCGCGACGATTTCTTCGTTGAACGCCCACAGGTCTTCGAGCGAGCCACCACCGCGCGCCACGATCAGCACATCCACAATGGGATGCTGGTTGAAACACTTAATGCCCGCGACAATCTCTTCCGCCGCGCCTTCGCCCTGCACCTTGACGGGGTAAAGCATGACATTCATGTTGGGGAACCGCCGTTTGAGCACTCGCAAGATGTCGCGGATGACGGCGCCGGTCGGAGAAGTGACGACGCCGACGGCGCCCGGCAGCACCGGCAAGGGCTTCTTGCGGGCCGGATCGAACAAACCCTCGGCGGCAAGTTTGGCCTTCAATTGCTCGAAGGCCAGTTGCAGCGCGCCCACGCCCGCGGGCTCGAGATACTCCACATAGAGTTGGTATTCACCGCGCGCCTCGTAAACGCTCAGGTGGCCGCGGGCGATGACGGAGAGGCCGTCCTGCGGCTTGAACTTCAGGTAGCGTGCCTGATTGCGAAAGCAGACGGCGCGAATCTGGGCGCTCGCGTCCTTGAGCGTAAAGTAGAAGTGGCCCGAAGTCGCGGCGCGGAAGTTTGAGACCTCGCCCGTGACCCAGACGTCCGGGAACTGCTTCTCGAGCAGGTTCTTGAGCTCGAGGCTCAGCTCGGAGACGCTGTAAATCTTGCGCTGCGATTGCATGTCGAAGTTGAAGAGAGCTTGAGACATGAGAGAAGTCAGAAGCCAGCTATCAGCTTTCAGCTATCAGCAAACCACAACGGGTGACGGACGACCTACCGTTTTGTCAGAAAAGAGACCACCCAGAACACCAACGTGAGTGCTACGCTTACGACGAGGCACGTGACGATGGGAAAGTAGAACGTCACGTTCCTGCCCTTGTAAGCGATGTCGCCGGGCAGCCGACCCAAGAATGAAAGTTTGACTCCGGCCATCAACAGCAGCCCCAGCACGACCAGGACAATGCCAGCAACGATGAGGAACTTCCCGGCCTGGAAGGGCAACCCCTCGCTCATGCCTGCGTCCCCGCCCCAGGGTAAAACCTTGGCGCGATGCGCGGCAGTTGTCAAGTAGAGACGGCCCGGTGGGCCGTCTCGATCAGCGGCGAGGATACCGCCGCTACAGCAGTTCGAGTCCCGGGAAGAAGTAGGCGATTTCGAAGGTGGCAGTTTCGGGGGCGTCGGAGCCGTGGACAGCGTTCCGCTCGATGTTGGCGGCGTACAGCTTGCGGATAGTTCCCGGCGCGGCGTTCGCCGGGTTGGTCGCGCCCATCACCTCGCGCAGCCGGGAGATGATGTCCTCACCCTCCAAGACCATCACGAGCACGCGGCCAGAGCTCATGTAAGTGGTCATGCTTTCGAAAAAGTATTTGCCGCGATGTACCGCGTAGAAGCCCTCGGCCTCCTGCTTCGTGAGGTGGAGCAGGCGGGCGGCAACAATCTTAAACTGGTTGGCCTCGAAGATCTTGATGATGTCGCCGGCGTGGCCAGTCTCCATGGCGTCGGGCTTGATGATGGTTAATGTCCGCTCAATGCTCATCTTCTTCCTTTGACTCGGGCTTGCGATTGTCTCTCGAAATGGCAAAGAAAGACGACGAAGTGTGAAGTATGAAGTCTGAAGTATGAAGGATGAAAGCCAAACGATCGGTACTTCTTCAGCCTTTATCCTTCACACTTCAACCTTCCGCTCATCGTCTCCCCAATGACCGCCGGGCTGGCCGCCACCTTGACGCCGGCGGCTTCGAGCGCCGCGATCTTGTCAGGCGCCGTGCCCTTGCCGCCGGAAATGATGGCGCCCGCGTGTCCCATCCGGCGCCCCGGCGGAGCAGTCCGGCCGGCGACGAATCCCACGACCGGCTTCTTCACCTGCGCCTTGATGAACTCCGCCGCTTCTTCCTCCGCTGTGCCGCCGATCTCGCCAATCAGCACGATGCCGTGCGTTTCCGGATCGTCGTTGAACAGGCGGAGCGCATCCACGAACGTCGTGCCGATGATGGGGTCGCCCCCGATCCCGATGCAGGTGGACTGCCCGATGCCCAGGGACGTCAACTGGCCGACGGCTTCATAGGTCAAGGTGCCGCTGCGCGATACGACGCCGATGTGGCCCGGCCGATGGATGGCCCCCGGCATGATGCCGACCTTGCATTTGCCCGGCGAAATAATCCCCGGACAGTTCGGGCCGATCAGGCGGGTCTGGGTGCCGCGAAGGAATTCCATCACGTGGATCATGTCGAGCGTGGGGATACCCTCGGTGATGGCGACCACGAGCGGCATGCCGGCGTCTGCGGCTTCCATGATGGCGTCGGCGGCAAAGGCCGGCGGCACGAAAATGACCGAGACGTTCGCGCCGGTCTTCTCCTTGCCCTCGCGCACCGTGTTAAACACCGGGATGCTATCCACACTCGAGCCGCCTTTGCCCGGCGTTACACCGGCCACGACCCGCGTGCCGTAAGCAACGGCCTGTTGCGTGTGGAACGTCCCCTCGCGTCCCGTGATGCCTTGGACCAACAAGCGTGTGTTTTCGTCAACGAGAATCGACATGGGATTGTCTCATCGGATCATCGGGCCATCGGATCATCGAACCATCAAAATGATCTTTTCTCGATGGACCGATGAACCGATGGATCAATGGGAAGATTCGCGCGCCAGCGCGACGACTTTTTCTGCCGCGTCTTTCATGCCCGCAGCAACGGTAAAATTCAAACCCGACTCGCGCAGAATCTTCTGGCCCAAATCCACATTGGTCCCTTCCAAGCGGACCACAATGGGGACCTTCACGCCCAGGCCGCGCGTGGCGGCCACCACGCCGCTCGCCACGATATCGCAGCGCATGATGCCGCCGAAGATGTTGATGAGCACCGCGCGGACGTTCGGATCGCTCAGAATGATTTCGAACCCGCGCCGGACCTGCTCTTCATTGGCGCCGCCACCCACATCCAGGAAGTTCGCGGGACGTCCGCCGGCATACTGCGTGAGATCCATGGTGGCCATGGCCAGGCCCGCGCCGTTCACCATGCAGCCGACGTTGCCGTCCAGCCGGATGTAGTTCAAGTTGTAGTTCGAGGCCTTCACTTCCAGCGGCTCTTCCTCGTCCAGGTCGCGCATTTCGCGGATGTCCTTGTGCCGATAGAGCGCGTTGTCATCAAAATTCATCTTGGCATCGAGCGCGAGCAGGTGGCCGTCGCGCGTGACGACCAGCGGATTGATCTCCGCGAGCGACGCGTCCGTGGCCTCAAAGGCGCGGTAGAGGCTGGAGAAAAAGCGCGTCGCTTCGCTCACCAGCGCGGCATCCAGGCCCAGCCCGAAGGCCAATTTCCGCGCCTCGAAGGCCTGAAAGCCGACGGCGGGGTCCACGTATTCCTTCAGAATCTTTTCCGGATGCTCCGCGGCGACGACCTCAATCTCTACGCCGCCTTCGCTCGAGCCCATGAACACCGGACGCGCGCGCGCGCGGTCGATGACGATCCCCAGGTAGAGTTCGCGCGCGATCCCGAGGCCTTCCTCAACCAGGACCCGCCGCACCACGCGGCCTTCCGGCCCGGTCTGCGCCGTGACCAACTTCTTACCCAGCATTTCGTCTGCCAGCCGCTCGGCGTCTTTAGGGTTTTGGGCGACTTTGATGCCACCCGCCTTGCCTCGGCCGCCAGCGTGAATCTGGGCCTTCACCACCACGGTGCCACCCAGCCGCTCCGCGACGCCGCGCGCCTCCTCCGGCGTGTACGCCACCTCGCCGCGCGGCACCGCCACACCGAACCGTGCCAGAATCTGCTTGGCCTGATATTCGTGGATTTTCATGAGAGAAGCCCTCAGCCGTCAGCTTTCAGCCGACACGCCTGACCATGGACGCGCGCTCTGCGCTACAATGTAAAATTCCGTCGTTCGTGAAACGCGGCAGTATAGGCAATCCACGGCGAAAAAGCAACGAACCCGAGGGCACGGCAAATCGTCGGTCGCGCAGATGCAGATTCAATTAGCAGTGGGAAAGCTCGAAAGGCGTGAAGATCTGAGCCGCGCCGAGGCTCGGGCGGTGATGGAAGAACTGCTCTCGGGCGTCGTGCCGGACCCGGACATCATCGCTTTTCTGGTCGCCTTACGCGACAAGGGCGAGACGGCGCCTGAGTTGGTGGGCTTCGCTGAGGTGATGCGGGCGCGCGCAAGCGAGGGCCTTCGTCAAGCCGGCGTGGATTTGGACGCCCTGGCTCGTGGCGAGCCGCTGCTCGACACCTGCGGCACGGGCGGCGATGCGCAGGGCACCTTTAATGTCTCGACCGCCACGGCGCTCGTGGCTGCCGCTGTGGGTGTGCGCGTCGCGAAGCACGGCAATCGCTCGATTTCGAGCCGCTGCGGCAGCGCTGACGTGCTGGAGGCCCTTGGGGTCACGCTCGATATTCCCTTCGAGCGCATTCCCGAATGCCTCGAAGAGGTCGGCATGGTGTTCCTTTTCGCGCCGCGCCTGCACCTGGCGATGAAGCACGTGATGAGCGCGCGCCGCGCCCTGAAGACCAAGACCGTTTTCAATCTGCTCGGCCCCCTGACGAATCCGCTGGGAGCAGCGGTGCAGTTGGTAGGGGTTTACGACCGGGCCCGTACGGAGATGATGGCGCAGGCCTTGGCGGCGGTCGGCACGCGAAGAGCGCTTGTGGTGGCCGCCGAAGACGGGATGGACGAGATCTCCACCGCCGGTCCTACTCGCGTCTCCGAGACTGACGGCACGACGGTGACCACGCGCGAAATCGCTCCCGAGGATTTTGGCCTTCCGCGAGCGCCCGCCGAGGCCCTGCGCGGCGGCGAGCCGGAGACCAACGCCCGCCTCCTGCGCCAAGTCCTCGAAGGCGCGAAGGGACCGCTGCGGGATGTGGTCCTGGCCAACGCTTCGGCAGCGCTGGTCGCGGCGGGTAAGGCCACCGACTTTCGTCACGGCGTCGCGAGAGCGGCAGAAGCTCTCGATTCCCGCGCCGCGCTTCAGAAGCTTGAAACGCTGACCGCATTCACCCGGAAATTCGCCGGCTAAGGGAGACTCATTGAATTTGGGGAAAAGATTGATCCCGATTTGGCCTGTGCTCCTGACTCTGATGGCGCCGATTTGCGCGCGGTCGGCTGAGCCGCCGTCCAGTACCCTGCTGGTCTGGCATTTCGAGCAGGGCATCGTGAATGGCTGGGGCGGGCAATACAACGTGTACATGCGCGAGCCTTCCTGGGCGCGAACCTATTTGGACCCGACTATCACCCGGTGGCCCTCAGGGCACTCGCTGCGCGTCACGGTGCATCGCGAGGCAGAGGGCTTTTGCGGGCTGTGGATGGACTTCCACCCGGCAGCCGAGGCCCCGCGGAAGTACTTCGATGCGAGCCCGTATCGCTATCTGAGCTTCTGGATCAAAGGGCAAAAGGGAGGCGAGGATTTCGAACTCGAACTCACCGACGAAAACAAAACTGAGGACGACGACATCCGACCCCGGCGGCCCCTGCGCGCTTATCTGCCGAAAGGGGTCACACCCGAGTGGCAGGAGGTGGTCGTTCCGCTGGCGGATTTCCCGGGCGTGAACCGCCGCCGGCTGGTGCGCCTGACGCTGAACTTCACCAAACCGGGAGGCTACCGCTTCTATCTGGACGATGTCGCGTTCAAGCCTCTGCGAACCAGCATAGTTCGCGTCACCCCGAGCGTCAGTAGCCCCACCCCGGCCAACTCCACCGCGAACTCACACCGCGTCATGTGGGTGTGGAACACGCAGACTCTACTCGACGCCGCGCGGCCAGGGGAGATGAGCCGCTTCTTCGCGTTTTGTACCGAGCAGAACATTCGAGAGATCTATCTGGCACTCGAATTCAATCGCCGGGTGGTGGAGGGCGTTCCACAGTACGAGGTCCGCACTCCCGAACGCTACCGGGAATTTCTGGCACGCGCGCACCAGGCGGGCCTGAAGGTCGAGGGCTTGGCAGGCACGCCCGAATGGGCCGCTCGGGAGAACCACGCGCACGCGCTGGCGGCGGTGGACGCGGCTCTGGCGTTCAACCGCGCCAGCCCCGCGGGCGCGCGCTTTGACGGAGTCCACTTCGACGTCGAGCCTTACGCGCTGCTCGGCTATTCCGATCCCCAGTACCGCACCCAGATCCTGGAGGAATTCCTCGCGATGGTTTCGCAGTGCGCGGCGCGCGTCGAGACCCAGCCCGGCATGAAGTTTAGTTGTGACGTCCCGGCTTGGTTCTACGCCAGCGGAGGGCTGGAGCGGGAGCGCTTGATGGTCAGGTTCAAAGGAGAGGAGAAGACCGTCGGCGAACACCTCACCGACCTGCTGGAAGCGGTGACCATCATGGACTACACCAACCAGGCCGACGGGGCGGGCGGCATCATCGCGCGCGGGATTCCCGCCCTCAGTTACGCCTCCGCGCGGGGCAAGAAAGTCGTCGTGGGGCTGGAAACCTTTTCCGAGGGCGAGGGTACCGTCTGGTTTGTGTGCGGCCTTCCAGCCGATGAGTTCCGGCAACACCTGGCTGCCAGCGGCCTTAGGAACCGGCTTTTCTTCGAAGACTTTCGCATGTCCGCCTTCTCAGATGACGTCAATATTCACGTCGGGCTCTCGGCGCCGCGCGAGATGACCGCGGAGAAACGCGTGGCTTTTGAGGCCGCACTCGTGCGCCTGGCACGGCAGATGGGCGCGGCTTCCGACCCCGAGCGATATCCGGTCCCACCCATCCTTGACACTGCCCAGGCTGGGCTCTCGCAAGATTCAGATTGGAGCGGATTTGAGACTTTCGAAATCTCGGACCCTGAAACCCAGCGCCCCATCAAGGGATTCCGCGCCCGCCATCGGATGTCCCCACGCATTACCTTCCACGGACTCGGCCGCGAGGTCTTTGAGGAAGAAAGCCGCTCGGCAGTCGAGTGGCTTAGCAGGCAACCGAGTTTCGCGGGCTTGGCCATCCACTTTTACGATAGCTTCCGCAGCCTGATGGAAGGGAAATAGCCGTCGCCAGGAGTCAGGAGTCAGAATTCAGAAGTCAGAGCCCAAAAGGAAAAGGCCAAGAACTGCCGACTACTCACTGTTGACTGCTGACTATGGCCGCTACAGCTTCAGGAAATTCGCCAGGAGTTGTTTGCCTGCTGCGGTGAGCACGGACTCGGGGTGGAATTGCACACCCTCCACTTTCATTTCCTTGTGCCGCAGCCCCATGATGAGTCCGTCCGGGGACGTGGCAGAGACTTCCAGGCAGGCGGGCAGGCTCGCGCGCTCCACAATCAGTGAATGGTAGCGCGTGGCGGGAAACGGATTCGGCAATCCGGCGAAGATGGTTTTGCCGTCGTGATGAATCTCGCTGGTCTTGCCGTGCATGATCGCCGGCGCACGAACCACCTTGCCGCCGAAGGCTTGGCCAATCGCCTGGTGCCCGAGACACACGCCCAGGATGGGCAGGCGGCCGCAGAACCTTTTGATAAGCTCAAGGCATATCCCCGCCTCGGTGGGCGTCTTCGGCCCCGGGGAGATGACGATGCGCTCTGGAGCCATCCGCTCGATTTCTTCCAGGGTCGTCTGGTCGTTGCGGCGGACCTCGATTCCCGCGCCCAACTCCCCCAGATACTGGACCAGGTTGTAGGTGAAGGAGTCGTAGTTGTCGATCATGAGAATCATCGGCGTCCTCTTTGCCCCGAGGGTGCATTATAAGTCCGAAAGCACACGGCTGCAGGGTCGCGTTTGCCCCACTGAGGCCTTACGCGGAGCGTCACCGGCGGAGTGACAGATTATGTCAATCCGGAATTGCCGCACGTCAAGAAGCGGCCCGGACTTTTTGGCTGTCAAATATCTTCAATCCATACAGTGGGTTACAAGCATTCAGCGAGCCACCCCCCCGCCTGGATTTGGCAACCGCCGTGCCTTAGTACCCGCGGAGTCTTGGGAAAGGAGGAGCCATGCGACGCACTGATTCAGGTTTTTCAATCGTGGATTTCTTGATTATCGTGGCCCTCCTCCTGATCGTCATCGGGATGTTTGGGCCTCGCCTGGCGCAGTCGCGCAAGGCGAAGAACGCATCCACCTCTGCCACCTGCGCCACTGCCCCTGTCCGTCCGGCGCGCTGAAGTTACCCCTGGAAGACGCGCCGGACGGCTTCGAGGTAGCTATAGCCAAAAACAGTATCGGGAAGCAGCTCGTGGTCCTCTGTCCACTCATTCCAGGCCGAGAGGAACACGATCTTCGGCTGGGCTGAGCTGGCAGCCGCGAAATACTGTGCGGCGCGCAGCAAGCGCTCGTACTGGTCTGGCGTGCGCTGCGTCACCATGTGGGCGCTCGTGCCAAAGCGCGGGCTGTCGTCCCAGCCGACGGGGCAGTCCGGGAAAAAGGGGACAGTTACCTTTGCGGCCGTCTCCTTCCAGGCGCGGATGCTTGTCAAGGCCAACTCGCCGTAAGGAGTCCGACCCCCCGGAGGTCTGCCACCATAGGTCCAGCCCGCCGTGTGGTAGAGTGTGGCGCTGTCAAACCCGAGAGACTTCAGTTCCGCTTCGTGCCCGCCATAGATGTGGCTGGCCTGGAGGTGCAGGTCGCCCAGCCCGGCCCGGGCTACGCGCTCGCGCATCTTCTCGAAGACCCGCTTCAGTTCGTCACGTGAAAAAGTCTCCAGCAGCAGATTCAGGTCGAAGATGGCAAAAACGGGCCGCCCGTCAATCCGCCAGTAGTTGGGTTCGTGGAAATAGTGCTCGACGCAGTAGTCGGTTGCCTTCAGCGCGTCGTCTTCGCTGTGAAGCTGGGGTAGGAGCGTCGCCGCCTCGCGGGGCGAGCGGGCTGGATAGACGTTGTTCCAGTGGTGATTGGCCCACATCAGGGCGAACTTGAGCTTCGCCCGGTTCCGCGCCTTCAGAAAGCCGTTCTCAAGCTGCTCGTGGTAGAACATCGTGCCGCTGTGCCAATACCAGTCGATCATCCAGGCGTCGATGCCGAAGTTGGCGGCCGTCTCGATTTCGCGCTCGGCCCATTCCGGCTCGGCCTCGTTGAAGTACCCCCAGAGCGGATACTTGGGAAAGAGATGGCCGGGATACAAGGGCTTCGAGTTCTTCAGCGGCTCAAATTCTGTCCAGCCCTTGCCGAAGATCTTCTCCATAAAGGGGCTGGGATGCCAGCTCGGGAAGTTGTAGGCCACAACTTCGAACTTGGTGCCTTTGAGTGGAACCGAGGTGTTAATGGCTTGCCGCAGCTTCTCCTCGGTGAAGTACGCTTCCAGGTCGCCGGGGCTGACGGCCGGCACGTTGGAGAAATTCGGTGCCGCGAGCTGAGAAGGCTCGGGCCCTGGGCCGGCCCAGCCGGGCGCGGCGGCCACAGCCGCAGCGGACCCACCCAGAGCCTGAAAGAACTGTCGGCGTCGCATACGCTACCTCCGCAGTTTGATATTCAACTCCGATGCCATAGAATAGCGGGTTTTAGATTCGGCGGCGATGCTTTCATTCGACCTGGAGGAGAATCATGGACAAATCCGGACGGCGATCTTTTCTCAAGAGCGGACTGCTGGGGTTGGCGAGCTTCGGCTCAGTTCGTCGGGCCGCGGGGGCGAAGGCCGAAGAGCCAAAGGAATCGGGAACGCCTCCGCCTTTCAAGTTGGGGCTCGTGACCTACGAGCTGGCCAAGAACTGGGATATCGAAACCATCATCAAGAACTGTGAGGCCACGGGCTTCGAGGCGGTGGAGCTGCGCACGACGCACAAGCACGGCGTCGAGCTGACGCTCTCCAAGGCCCAGCGCGCGGAAGTGCGGAAGAAGTTCGAGGGCTCGCGGGTGCGGCTGCTGAGCCTGGGCTCGACGTGCGAATACCACTACGCTGATCCTGCCCTGGTCGAGAAGAATATTGAGGAAACTCGCCGCTGGTGCGAACTGGCGCACGACTTGGGTTGTCTGGGGGTCAAGGTGCGGCCCAACGGCTTCCCGAAAGACGTTCCTCAAGAGAAAACGTTGGAGCAGATCGGCCAGGCGCTGGCTCGGTGCGGCGACGCCGCGCGGGACTCGGGCGTCGAAATATGGGTGGAAGTCCATGGTCCGGGGACCGAGCACCCGCCCCACATCCGGCGCATCATGGACGTCTGCAATCATCCCGCGGTTGGTATCTGCTGGAATTCGAACGACGCCGATGTAGTGAACAGCTCCGTCAGGGAATACTTCGAATTGCTCAAGCCCTGGCTGCGCAACTGCCACATCAACGAATTGTGGCGCAATCCATCACCCTGGGGAGGTGCGGCGGGACGTCCGCTAGAGAAGGAGATCCCAGGCTTTCCGGCTTACGGCAAACCCTATCCTTTCCGGGAACTCTTCAGCTTGCTCCGCGCCGCTGGTTACAGCCGCTACACGCTCGCTGAAGTCCCCGAAAGCTGCGAGCCCATCCGCTTCATGCGGTATTACCACGCGCTATGGGAGTACCTCGCGGCGTAGGAGACGGTAGACGGGGGAAGGAGTCGAAGGCAGGGAGACTAGGTGTGCAGCCACGGCGAGTGCTCTGCTCGCCGGCGGGTTCTCTTCCTGGCACGAGCCCACCGGGGAACAACTTCTTGGCGTGACTACGCGCTGCTGCAGCTGGTTCGCATATGGGATCAAGACCCTCGCCACAATCGCCGAAACCCGCCGAGGGAAACCCGCTCGTGCGCATGCTGTTGCGCGTCCTCGGGTTTGTGCTTGTGTTGACAATCTGGCAGTGGGTAAAGAACGGATTGTTTGATACGGGGTGGAGCCTGCTGATCATTCTGGGTGGCTCAATCGCTGTGTTGCCCGTGGTGTGGATCGGGCGGGTGATGCTGGACGCCAAGCCGACGATCGGGCACGTGGCTCGCATCACGACGTTCGTACATTACGACATCATGATTCTCCTGGGCGCGGCGGTTATTCAGGCGCTCAAGTTGGCACAGGCGTCGCCCGGCTGGGGAATCCCGTTGCCCGAGCCTCTGAGTCGAGTACTCGTGGTGACAACCGGAGCGCTGACCGCGCTCACCGTGGCCAACCTTGCTTTGCGCGGCCTCGGCGCGCCCTTCGGCGTCGCCCTCAGCCGGCGGTTGGCAGTGGATTGGATGTACGCATGGACGCGCAACCCCATGGTCCTCTGCACCCTGGCGCTCCTGGTTTCCGCGGGGCTGTGGCTCCGTTCGCTGCTGTTCGTCCTTTGGGTGGTCGTGGTGGTGCTCCCGGTCATGCTGGTGTATCTCAAGGTGTACGAGGAGCGTGAACTCGAGATTCGTTTCGGAAAATCGTACCTGGACTATAAAGCGAAGACACCCATGCTCTGGCCGAGGAAGCCGATAGTCTGAGTGGGTAGCGCGGAGTGGTCTTCTGACTCCGCGGCTCTTACAAGAATGGACTCTGAACCGATGCTGGTGGGGCCGATCACACTCGAGGGTCAGCATGTTCGCCTAGAGCCGTTGTCGCTCGCGCACCATGCCCAGTTGTGCAAGATAGGGCTGGACGAGGAACTCTGGCGTTGGGTCGTGCGGCCGGTCCGGAAGCCGGAGGAGATGCGCGCCTATATCGAAGAGGCGCTCCAAGCGCAGGCGGCGGGAACCGCGTTACCCTTCGCCACCATCGAGAAAGCCAGTGGTCGCGCCATCGGCAGCGCGCGCTTCGGCAACATCGACCGCGTCAATCGTCACGTGGAAATCGGCTGGACGTGGCTGGGCCTGAAATGGCAGCGGACGGCGGCTAACACCGAAGCGAAGTACCTGATGCTGCGTCACGCCTTTGAGCAGTGGGGCTGCATCCGCGTGGAGTTCAAGACCGACTCGCTCAACGAGCCGTCGCGCCAAGCCCTCCTGCGCATCGGGGCCAAAGAGGAAGGGATCTTCCGCAACCACATGATTACCTCCACCGGCCGCCTCCGCCACTCGGTCTACTACAGCATCATCGATTCGGAGTGGCCGAAGCTCAAGACCCATCTGGAGAAAAAACTCTCGCCAGCCTAGGCACACCGAGTCATTTTTGTTTTTTGATTTTTGATCTTTGCCTTTTGATTTGGGCAGGCACAAAGGCCTGCCCCTACAAGCCCTTCTCGGCCAGCTCGAAGGCTCTGAGGACGGCCTTAGCCTTGTTCACGCATTCCTGGTACTCGAGGGCGGGAACGGAGTCGGCGACGATGCCGGCGCCGGCTTGGAGATAAGCCTTGCGGTCTTTGATGAGCACGGTGCGGATGACGATGCAGGAGTTTAGGTTGCCGGAGAAGTCGAGGTAGAGCACCGAGCCGCCGTAAAGGCCGCGGCGCGTCGGCTCAAGTTCATCGATGATTTCCATGGCGCGCACCTTGGGCGCGCCGGTCAGCGTGCCGGCAGGAAAGCACGCGGCGAGCGTCGCGTAGCTGTCCGCTTCCGGACGCAGCCGGCCTTGAATCGATGAGACCAGATGCATGACGTGCGAGTAACGCTCGACGAACATGATCTCCTTCGGGCGCACCGTGGAAAACTCGCACACGCGCCCGATGTCGTTGCGTCCCAAATCGACGAGCATGATGTGCTCGGCGCGCTCCTTCCCGTCGGCGCGCAATTCCTGCTCCAGCCGCCGGTCTTCTTCCTCCGTCTTGCCGCGCGGCCGCGTGCCCGCGATGGGCCGGTATTCCACGTCGCGCCCGGTCACTTTCACCAGCATCTCGGGAGAGGAGCCGAGCACGGTGGCGTCACCCAGGCGGAGGTAATACATGTAGGGCGAGGGGTTGACGACGCGCAGCGCGCGATAGACCTCGAACGGCGGAACGCGCACGGGCACTTCCAGCCGCTGCGACAGCACGCCCTGGAAAATGTCACCGGCACGGATGTACTCCTTGGTCCGCTCGACGATGGCTTCGTAGCGGCGGCGGCTCAGGTTGGCGCGCACGCGCAGCGGCCCTCGGGGGCGGCGAAACCGCAGCAGCGACAAGGGCCGCAGCAGGCGCTGCTCGAAGCGGCCGAGATGCCGTACGGCCGCGTCATACTTCGCGCGCAGGCTTCCTGTGCCTTCCTCCGTCAGTACGTTCGCCATGAGGTAGAGACGATGCTGCACGTGGTCGAAGGCGACGAGATTCGCGAAGTACATGAAGACGGCGTCGTCCAACTCCACATCGGGCGCGACGCGCGGCGGAAGCCGCTCGAGCATCCGCACCGCTTCGTAGGAGAGGTAGCCGACCGCACCTGCGGAAAACGGCGGCAGCCCTGGGACCTGCACCGGACGGTAGCGCGCTCCGATATGCCGCAGGTAGTCGAAGATGTTCCCCGACTCCTGCACGCGCTGCGCGCCACGGCTCAGCGTGATACGGTCGCCGCGGCAAGAAATCACCTGGAAAGGATCGACGCCGAAGAAGGTGTAGCGCCCGACATGTTCGCCTCCCTCTACGCTTTCCAGCAGGAAACTGTAAGGGCGGGTCTCGGACCCGCCTTCGGTTTGCGGGGCGACCTTCAGGAAAGCAGCCACCGGGCTCAGCAGATCGGCCACTACGGCGCGGTAGACGGGAACCACGTTGCCGCGGCGGGCCAAACGTTGGAACTCGGCGAAGCTGGGCTGGGTATCAGGCATAAAGAAAATCAAAGAGCAAAAGGCAAAAATCAAAAATGAGAAGTGAGAAACGCGTTTCCCCAGGCCGTCTTACTTTTGCCCTTTGGGTTGCTCTTCCTATGTCGCCGAGGAATGGTCGAGCGCTTGCCGGATGGCCTGCTCCATGAGCGCCCGCGGCGCGGCGAGGCCTGTCCAGATTTCAAACTGCCTGGCGCCTTGCGCTACCAGCATCTCCAGGCCCGAGATGGTGGTCAAGCCCCGGCCACGCGCTTCGGCCAGGAAACGAGTTTCCAGAGGGTAATAAACCATGTCGAAGACCAGGCGAACTCGCAAGCGGGCAAAGTCAATCGGCATGGCCTCTACCTGGGGAGGCATCCCCACCGGCGTGGCGTTAATGACCGCATCAACGTCCAGCCCTTCGCCGCTATCCCAGGGAATCACGCGGGCCGCCGTGCTGCGTGCCAGGCGCTCGCCTGCCGCCCCGCGGCGCGCGGCGATGAACAGTTCAGCCCCTTCGGCCCGCAGGGCATACGCCGCCGCCCGCGCTGCGCCCCCGGCGCCCAGAATCAGGATGCGGCTTCCGGCCAGCCGCAAGCGCTTGGTGAGCACTTCGACCACAGCCGCCGCGTCGGTATTCCATCCCATCCATTTGCCGTGCTGGATGGCCACTGTATTACAGGCGCCGAGGCGCGTGGCGAGCGGGTCGAGCCAGTCGAGGTGGCGAATGATGGCCCGCTTGTAAGGCATAGTCACGCTGAAGCCCAGCATCTCCATCTGCCTGGCAAAGGCCAGAAAATCGCTGAGCCGCGTGGTCTGACAAGGCAGGTAGACGGCATTGACGTGCTTGGCCTGAAAGGCCGCGTTCTGCATCGCCGGGGAGAGCGAGATCGCAGCATGCGAACCCACCACGCCGTACATCTGGGTGCGACGGTCCAGGTGCTCGATGCGGTAGACCGCGCGCATGAAATCGGCGGGAAGTTGGCCCGGCGCCACGCCCAGGTGGTTGCCCGCCGAGCCGTAGGTGAAAGGACAACCCCACCGCAACGCTAAGAGACGAGACGGCAGGCCGGAAGGACCTAACCCCAGCGCGACCAGCTTGGGATTGCGACGACGGTGAGCTTTAGCGAGGCGGCGAATGCGGAGGTTGTCCTGCAGTTCGCGGGCGAGGCCTGCAATCTTCACGACCTGCACCGGCAGACGGGCCAAACGGCGATAGATCGGTCCCAGCGGCGGAGTCTTGCGGTAGTTGTGATAGGAGACGATGACCTTCGCCGGCTGAAACTGACGGAGCACGTTGGTCCCGGCGCGGTCCACCGACTCGATCTCCAGGTCCACCCACTGGCAACCCGCCCGTACCGCTGCTTGCAGGAGGTCGATTTGCTGGCCAACCCCACCTTCGAACTGGCCCCCGGCTTCCGTGCGACGGCAGGTGGCGATGGTATGCGGGAAATGCAGGCGGAGGAGCATCTGGTGCAACTCGGACTCGAGGTCGTGGAACTCGCGCAGATGGTCCAGACGCAACTCGTACCCCACCGGAGAGCCACTCATGCGCTCCGCTTGTGCCTCGAGGGCACTGAGGCTCGGGGCCGCCAAGGAAACGAAAATGCTCGGAGTTGCGGACTTAGACAAGACTTAGTCCTCGGTCGTGCGCACGGTGCGTCCTTGAACTTATTGAATATAAGGTCTTTGACCGGAAACTGGCAAGTGATTTGCGGCGACGCCGCCAGGTTCTGTGAGGACTGTAAACCTCTCAGCTCTGAGCTAAGTCATTCATACTCAATGGCTTACATGGATCGGTTCGGCTCACACGGTGGCGGGATAGATGAGCTAACAGGCCCGGTGGAAACCGACCGCCCCGCGGCTCGCCCTCTCCGCTCAGACCACCAGCTCGAAGCCTTCGGGCCTCTTCACGGGTTATCGGGGGAGGACATCTGGTATAGTACCCCGCCGTTGCGGAGTGTTCGGCATTCGCTAGTGAGCGCTAATCATGGTGTCGAGGCTTTCATGAGACTGCGGGTAGTTTTGGCAACCTTGCTTCTGGCCGGGGGCGCATATTCGGCGTCTGCCCAGACAGCAGTTCATGACCACCTCCGAACCGTGGTCTGGGAGCGGTATCAGGACGAGGCTGTGAAGTTGATGCAGGAGTATCTCCGGATCGACACGTCGAACCCGCCCGGCAACGAGCTTGCCGCCGCCGAGTTCTTTCATCGGCTTTTCGACGAGGCGGGAATCCCCAACACCGTTTACGTGTCTGCCCCAGGCCGCGCCAACATTTACGCGGTAATCAAAGGAGACGGCAGTCTCCGGCCCCTGATCCTGCTCAATCACATGGACGTGGTGACGGCGGAGTCAAAGAACTGGAAAGCCCCGCCATTTTCCGCCGAGATCGTGGACGGGGAGATGTACGGCCGCGGCGCTCTGGACATGAAGGACGAGGGCCTGCTCCAGGCTATGGTGATGCTGATCGCGGCTCGCGAGCGCCTGCCGCTCAAGCGGGACCTCATCTTCTTGGCCACGGCGGACGAAGAGGTGGGAGGCGTCGGAAGCACCTGAATGATTGAGAACCACCCCGAACTCCTGCGTGGGGCGGAGTACTTGATCACCGAAGGCGGCGCAGGCCTGATCTATCCGGGGCAAGGCACGATCTGCGGGATCGGGGTAGGGGAAAAAGCTCCGTTCTGGATCCGCCTGACGGCAAGGGGACGCGGGGGCCACGGCTCAATTCCCATTGCCAACTCAGCCACGCACCGGTTGGCCCGAGCCATGCAGCGCGTCGTGGATTGGCAAACGCCGCTTCGCCTCCTTCCCTCCGTTGAGCAATTCTTCCATCAGATCGCGCGCCTGCAACGCGAGCCGCGCGCCTCGCAGTTTCGCAACATTCGCAACGCGCTGCGGAACCCGTCGTTCGCAAAAGCTCTCACGCAGGACGAGGATTACAATTACCTGCTCCGCGATACGGTTTCGCTGACCGTGCTGAAGGGCAGCGAGCAAACCAACGTGATTCCCGATACCGCCTATTGCGAGCTCGATGTGCGTTTGCTGCCCGGCCAGGATCCGAAAGCCTTTCTCGAAGAGTTGCGCGCCGTGGTGGCGGATGACCAGATTCAAATCGAGCCCCTCAGCCGCTTCCGGACACCCAATGCTTCGTCCACGGATACGGCGCTCTACCGCATCATCGAGCAAGTAAGCCACCAATACAACCCGCAGGCGCTGGTGGTCCCGACTCTCAACAGCGGGTACACGGAAAGCCAGATGTACCGTCCCCTGGGCATCAACTGCTACGGTTTCGCGCCGATTGAGATCACGCCGGAACTGGACGGCACGCAGCACGCCGCCAACGAGCGTGTCCCGGTCGAGCAGATTCGGCGTGGAGTGAAAGTGCTTTACGAAGTGGTGGCGCGGGCGGTAAACGAATAGAACCACTGGCGATGAAACGCGAGTTCCCGGATCATCCTATCGTGGGCGTGGGCGGTGTGGTGGTCGACCGCGGCCGCGTCCTCCTTGTCCGCCGCGGGAACGAGCCCCTGAAGGGCGCGTGGTCTATCCCCGGGGGCTTGCTCGAGCTGGGCGAGGAACTGGCCGAAGGCGTGCGGCGTGAGTTGAAAGAAGAAACGGGACTCGACGTCAAACCGCTGGAAGTTCTCGCCGTGTTCGACCGCGTCTTTCGTGAGGGCCCACGCGTGCGCTACCACTACGTGATTGTGGACTACGCGTGCCGGTTGAAAGGCGGCCGCCTCAGATCTGCCTCCGACGTCCTCGACGCCCGCTGGGTCCGCCGCGAGGACTTGCCGCAGTATCACCTCAGCGAAAAAGCTACCTCGGTCCTGCTCCAGGCCTTTGAATTCTTCAAGAAACGGAGATAGTCACGCAGCCTGGGACAGGCCAGAGGGCCGCGGACCTCCGACACAACCATCGGTGTCCCCAAAATGCAAAGCCCCTGGTCCCGCCCGGCGGGACCAGGGGCCCGGGATACTGATGGGGATTGGCAAATTCGTTGTTTGACGAATACGGCGCTGACTAGCGCCTTGCCACATCACCTCTCTTCGCTACGGAGAGGTCCTTACAAACATGCGCTAGCGAGCGCCTATGCCTCAGCACCCTCGCTAAGGTCACTTTCGTTTGACATGGATCACCTCCTTTCTAGCGTTGCGGGGATATTAAAATTCGGAGCGGAGCGAGTCAAGAAAAATCGCCGTGCCGGGGGAGAAATCAGGCGCGGTACCGTCCGGTCAGGGCCCGCCAACGGAGGGCGACCAAGTCGAGGAACATCCGCGTGGCGTCGCGCAGAAAGCGCACTTTGCTGGCAGGATTATCATTCCAGCGCACCGGCACTTCAATGACTTTGCCACCCAAGCGCTCGATCAGGAACAATACTTCGGGGTCGAAGCCGAAGCCGGTCACGCGTTGGAGTTCGAAGGCGCGGTGGGTGGAGGTGCGGCGAAAAAGCTTCAGGCCGCATTGGGTGTCGCGGATCTTGAGCCCGGTGAAGAGACGCACCAGCTGATTGAACGCTCGCCCCGCCCATTCTCGCCACCAGGGCTGGTGGACCCCAATCAACCGTCGCTGGAGCGCCCGCGAGCCCACGGCCGCGTCGGCGCCGGAGGATTCCAGTGCCGCCAACAGCTTGTTCGTCTCTTCGATGGGCGCGGAGAGATCGGCGTCCGTAAACAGGACCAGCTCGCCGCGCGCCTCCAGCACACCGCGCCGCACGCTGAACCCTTTGCCGCGGTTGCGCTCGTTCCGCAGGACACGCACCGCAGGACGGTGTCGCTGCATCTCCTCAAGAAGATCCGCAGTCCGGTCGGTCGAGCCATCGTCCACGACAATCAACTCGCCCGTGTAGTTTCTTGACTCCAAGTATCGCCGCGCTTTCTCCAGCGTGCTGCCCAGGCGCAAGGCTTCGTTGTAAGCGGGAATCACGATACTCAGGAAGGGCTCGGCCATCGGGCGAAACTATACGGGGTCAGGCAGGGATAGTCAAAAGACGCTAAAGACACCCCATGGTTGACAGTTCACTGTTGACAGTCAGAAATGGGCCGGCGGCGTCCGCCGACTTGGTCTTTCCCTCTGCCGTCAATTGTCGGCTTCTACCAGGCGCGCTCTCGTCTCTCCGGCCAAGCGTGTTTACCGATCAAAGGCACAAACTGGCAGGGGTCGAGATTCCGCGTCGTCAATTCGTGCGCGCGTTTGAAGATCAGTTGGAGATCCTGGTGGTAAAGGTCACCGACGGGGATCACCATCCGACCGCCATCATCGAGCTGATCCAGCAGCGGCTGCGGAACGTGCGGCGAGGCCGCGGTGACCACAATAACCTGGTAGGGCGCCGCGGAGGGATAGCCTTCCGTTCCGTCGCCGCAGATCACCTCGATACCCTCGTAGTTGAGGCGCGCCAGCCGTTCGCGCGCCGCGTCTGCGAGCTGACCATTTCGCTCCATCGTCCAGACTCTCGCGCCCAGGTACGCCAGAATTGCCGCCTGGTACCCGCTGCCGGCCCCTATCTCCAGCGCCTTTTCCCCCGGCTGCACCCTTACCGCGGCAGTCATGGCTGCCACGATGTAAGGTTGGGATATCGTTTCCGATTCGCCGATGGGCAGAGGACGGTCGTCGTAGGCGGACGAAAGGTAGGCGCCAGGCACGAATTCATGCCGTGGCACCTGGAACATGGCCTCGAGCACTTTCGCGTCGCGGATGCCACGCCGACGGATCTGGTAGTCCACCATGGCACGACGCGCGGATTCAAAGGGTATCGCTTCGCTCATGGCGTCCAAGGTGGGTGCATTTCGGCCCAAGTGTAAGTCGAGTAGTGAAAAGAAGCAACGCGTCCAGGACTCCGGGGCTGCATTATCATCGCCCCGCAAAGCCTGCGAGTCCAGCCATTTTTCGTCGAGGGAAGCGGGCTTGCTGGGTAAAGAGCACGGAACGACCCAACCCGAGTCGGAGGAGGCTATAATGAAGCCTGCCAGCCCTCAACTACCCGTGAAGCAAAGAATTGCTGCTGGCCGATTGCTGAGTGCTGACTGCTCCCCATGAATCGCGAAAAATACTCCCGCCAGATCCTCTTCCAGCCCATAGGCGCTGAAGGCCAGGAGAAGCTTCTGCGGGGGAAAGTGGTCATCATCGGCTGCGGGGCCCTGGGAACCGCCCAAGCGAACGCGCTGGTGCGCGCCGGCGTGGGGCGGCTGCGGATCGTGGACCGCGATTTCGTGGAAGAGAGTAACCTGACGCGCCAGCTCTTGTTTGATGAGGCCGACGCAACGGAGAACCTGCCCAAGGCCGTGGCCGCCGAGCGGAAGTTGAGGCGCATCAATTCCGATGTCCAGGTGGAAGGCATCGTCGCCGACGCCGACAGCCGCAATGTCGAGAGTCTGGTCGAGGGTTTCCAGCTCATCCTTGACGGCACCGACAACTTCGAGACGCGTTACCTGCTCAACGACGTGGCCTTGAAACTCAATATCCCCTGGATTTACGGCGCCGTGGTGGCCAGTTACGCCGTCACACTGACGGTTCTTCCCGGCCGCACGCCGTGCCTCGCCTGTGTGTTTCCGAAACCTCCCCAGGGCATGCACGACACCTGCGATACCGTGGGTGTGATAGCTCCCGCCGTCGCCTGGGCAGCGTCCATCCAGGTGACCGAGGCATTGAAGATCCTGCTCGGGCGAGAGGCCGAATTGCACGGGTCGCTGCTCGCGTACGACGTGTGGAAGAACAGCTACCACTCCATCAAGCCCCAGACCGATCCGAAGTGCCGGGCGTGCGGGGCGCGCGACTTTATCCACCTGGAGAGTGGCAGTTCGAGTCACACCACGCTCTGCGGACGAGACGCCGTGCAAATTCACCCCCGCGAATCACGCGGCCTGGACCTTGCGGTGTTGAAAAACCGCCTCGCGCAATTTGGGCCCGTGCGGGGCAATGAGTTCTTGCTCCGCTGCACGCTGGACGCTCATGAGCTGACTATCTTTCCCGACGGTCGGGCGATCATCAAGGGCACGCATGACCCGGCCGTGGCGCGCGGGCTGTACGCGAAGTACATCGGGGCTTAGATCATTTTGGATTTTCGATGTTGGATTTGCGATTTTGATCTGCGATCTCAGACCTGCAATTTGCAATCCGGAGTCCGCCACTGCTGGCCCAAATCTTGAACTTGGCACACCCTGGAAATCTCTCACCTCGTCGAGGAGTCACAGTATGCATCTTCGAGCATCCCTGTATGCCCTGGTCCTGGCCGTCGCTCTCGCCTGGGCCTCCCCAGCGCACGCGCAGGAAACGCTGCAATCCGCACTCCGCGCCAGACTTGAGGCTGATGTCAATCGTGTCGGTGACCAACTGAGCGGAGTGCTAGGCTTCGCCATCAAGGACCTTGCGACGGGCGAGACGATCCTTCGCCTCCCCGACACGGTATTTCCGCAGGCAAGCTCCATCAAGCTGACGATTCTGCTTGAGCTCATGCACCAAGCGCAGGAAGGAAAGCTCTCTCTCGACGAGAAGCACACCGTGCGCCGCAGCGAAATGACGGTCGCGGACGATGAGGCTATCCTGAACAAGCTGGGCGATGGAACGGTGACGATGACGCTCCGCGACCTGGCTGTGTTCATGCTAGTGCTGAGCGACAACTCCGCCACCAATATCCTCATCGACCGGCTGGGGATGGAGAACATCAGCGCGGGCTTGGCGCGGCTGGGTCTGAAGGAAACCAAGTTGCGGCGCCGCATGATTGATCTCGACGCCGCGCGCCACGGTAACGAGAATGTCTCCACGCCCCGGGAGATGATGCTGCTGCTCGAGAAAGTCCGGACGGGTCAGGCGCTGGATGCCGCGCACACCGAAGAGTTTCTCCGGTTGCTCAGGCTGCCCAAGGACAGCGCTTTCCACAAAGCACTTCCGTCCAGTGTCCCCATCGCTGACAAGCCGGGCGCGCTCGAAGGCGTACGGTGCGATTCGGGGATCATCGAGGTCCCGAACCGGTCTTTGGTCCTTTGCGTCATGACCACTTACCTCGCTCACGACGAGGACGGCGAGCGGGCTATCGAGGAGGTTACCAAGTTGGCCTACGCGTATTTTGACCGCCTCAGCCGCGCGAGTGCGTACGGACGGGTGATTTCGACCAAGTGAAGCAACCGAGCAAGGGCCGCAGACCTCAAGAACTGGTCCGCGCTACCTTACTACCGCCCGGTGGGCTGGCGCAGACCCTTCGGGTCTGCGAGATTTGTGTGAGATGCG
>JBEKCQ010000041.1:0-23928 GCA_050014795.1 Terriglobia bacterium
TGTCCACTGAAATTCAAATTCAGCCATTTCCTGAGAATCCCCACCGGGCCGCAGGCCACGCTGACGTTTGGCAACATCATGCACCAGGCGGTGCGTCACTACTTCGAGTTGCGCAAGGAAGCCGAGCCGGCCTTCGACGCGATCGAGGAGTTCTACTTGCACACCTGGAAAGCCGTGGGATTCGAGGATGCCTACCAGGACCAGGCATACAAAAAGGCAGGGCTGGAACAACTGCGGGCGTTTGTGGAGCGCCAGAAGGACAGCAGGGTGGCGGCGGAAAGAATCCGCCTGGAGGAGACCTTCCGCCTCGAGCTTGGCGATGTGGTGATCGAGGGGCGGGTGGACCAGATCGATCCCCTCGGGCCGCCCGGCGACGCGGCGGTCGAGTTGATTGACTACAAGACCGGACGACCGCGCTCGCAGAAGGACGCCGACCAGAGTCTCCAGCTCTCGATCTATGCCCTGGCGGCGCGGGAGCAACTGAAATTGAAGCCGGCCCGGCTCACGTTCTACAACCTGACGAACAACCAGCCGGTCTCGACGGCACGCACGGCCAAGGACCTGGACCAGGCGGTGGACGAGATCCGCGCCGTGGCGGACCAGATTCGGCGCTTGCTGTTCCAGCCGGCGCCAGGTTTCGTCTGCAGGTGGTGTGACTACGTGCCGGTCTGTCCCGCCCACGAAGAGACGTATTGACGAGCCATCCTAACGGAGAGAAGGGATTGACCTATGCTTGATGCCGCGTTGTTTATCATCGGGTTGCTGCTGGGTGCCTTGGCGGTCTGGCTATGGGTGGGTGCGAAGTTGCGGGAGAGCGAGAACCGTGCGGCGGCCGCCGAGGCAACCGCCGCCGGATGGCGTGAGCAGCAGGACAAAGTCCAGCAGGAAGTTGCGGGCCTGCGCGTGCGGCTGGAAACGGAGCAACAAACCAGAGCCGCTGCGGAGGCCTCTCTGGAAGCCGAGCGGAAGAATCTCGAAGAGCAGCGGGCACTCTTGCAGGACGCCGAAGTGAAGCTCAGCGACACCTTCAAGGCTTTGTCCCACGACGTGCTCGGCAAGCAGAGCGCATCGTTCCTACAACTGGCGGCCCAGAGCTTTGACAAGCTGCGCGCCGAGTCGGAGGGCGATCTCGTAGCGCGCCAGGAGGCTATCTCCGGCTTGGTCCAGCCGCTCAAGGATGTCCTGCAAAAGTACGAGCAGGGGGTCAAACAGATTGAGGCCCAACGCCAGGAGGCTTACGGGTCCTTGCGGCAACACCTGCTCCTGCTCGGCGAGACGCAGTCGCAACTGCAGCGCGAGACCGCCAACCTGGTGACCGCCTTGCGGAAGCCGCAAGTGCGCGGCCGCTGGGGGGAGATCACTCTCCGCCGTTTGGCGGAGCTCGCCGGGATGGTGGATCGTTGCGACTTCTATGAACAACCGACGGTTTCCTCGGAAGAACGGCTCATGCGCCCGGACATGGTCGTGCACATCCCGGGAGGGCGGGAGATCATCGTGGATTCCAAGGTTGCGCTGGATGCTTACCTCGATGCCATCGAAGCGCCCTCCGAGGAATTGAAGCAACAACACCTGGCACGCCATGCCACCCAGGTGCGCCGACACATGGAGCAACTAGGTTCGAAAGCTTACTGGGATCACCTGCCCCAGGCGCCGGAGTTTGTGGTGCTCTTCCTTCCCGGCGACCCGTTCCTGGGTGCCGCCGTGGAACACGACCCCACGCTGATTGAAAACGGCATGGCCCAGCGCGTCGTCATCGCGACGCCCAATACGCTCATCGCGCTTCTCCTGGCGGTCTATCACGGATGGCGGCAGGAAGAGATCACCAAGAACGCGCAGGCGATCAGCGAGTTGGGGAAACAGGTCTATAAGAGGATCGGCATCCTGTGGGAACACCTGGACAGTCTGCGCGGGGCCATCGACAAGGCGGTGGAGGCGTGGAACCGCGTGGTGGGTTCTCTGGAGCACCAGGTGCTGCCCAGTGTGCGGCGCTTCCGCGATTTGAAGGCGACCACGGCGGAGGAAATTGCCCAGTTGGAGGAAGTGGATCGGACGACCCGCGCCCTGCCCCCGGCGCCCGGTGAGGATTCGTGAAGTGAAGAGCGACCAGGAAAATCGCGCCCCGGAAGGCCCCCCCAAAAAACTTCGGGGATGCATTGCTGCATCCCCGAGCGTTCCAAACCTTTGAGAAGAAGCTTACCTCTTCTTCTTGGCTTTCTTCTTCGCTGCCATTTTATTCTCCTCTCCAAACTTTGAAATTCGCGCCAGCGTTGCTGGCGGAGCGCGTACTCAATCACCATGTATAGAGACTGTACGGAACCTTGTCAAGAGGAAAGTGATTGTTCGGAAGAAAAAAAGCAGAAGCGAGAATAGAACTCCTGACCGGTGACGCGGGTTCTCCCGCCGGAGGAATGAACCGCGCGCTGCCAGCGAAGGGCTCATTGGAAGCCGGCTCGAGCCGGAAAGAATTCCAGCCGGCGACTCCCGCGGTGCCGCGCTGCGCTTGAAGCTCCTGGAAGCGCGGCAGGCTTCTACCGCGATGCTGTCGGTTTGCATCTAACCAGACGGAAGGCAGTTTGGGGAGACTCCATGATCGAGCTGACACGGGATCGATCCGCCAGGATGCGCGCCGCGGTGCTGCGGGTGGTGGCGCTGGGATTTTTTCTTCTGGGGGTGGGTGTGCCTCCCACCCTGACCCAGGAAGGCGCGCCGGCGCAGGCGGACCAGACGCTGCGAGTTACCACGAGCGTTGTCAACGTGTACGCCGTGGTGAAGGAGAAGAAGAACCGACCTGTCTCCGACCTCAAGCGCGAGGATTTCGAGCTAACCGAGGACAACGTTCCTCAGGAGATCCGCTATTTCTCGCGGGAGACGGACACACCCCTGACGCTGGGCATCCTGATCGATACCAGTCCCAGCCAGCAGCGCGTACTGGGCATTGAGCAGGAGGAAGCCAAGGCTTTCCTCGGGCAAGTTCTGCGTCCGAAAGACTTGGCGTTTGTTCTCCAGTTCGACGTCCAGGTGGAACTGCTTCACGACTTCACCGGCAGCGTTGGCCTCCTCTCGCGTGCCATTGACGAAGCACGGATCAACGGGGGAGGGCGCGGTCCCATGCCCGGAACCATCCCGGACGCCGACCCGTGCTGCACCAAGCTGCACGATGCCGTCTACTTGGCGGCCACCGACCTGCTGAAGAACGAAATCGGGCGGAAGGTCGTGATCCTCCTGAGCGACGGCGAGGATCGGGGGAGCAAGGTGGAGTTGAAACAGGCACTCGAAGCGGCGCAGAGGTCTGATGTTATCGTTTACTCTATCGCCGTCATCGACCGCGCCGCTTATTGGGGCCAGGTGATGGGTTTCCACGGCGACTCGGTCTTGAACAAGTACGCCGACGAGACAGGCGGCCGGGTCATCGAGGTGAGGAACGCCCGCGATACGAGCGCAGCCTTCCAGGGAATCGCCGAGGAACTCCGCACGCAATATCTGCTCGGCTACACCCCTTCAAACACGCAACATGACGGTTCCTTTCGCAAGATTCGCGTCAAGGTCCGCGACCGCGACTACAAGATCCAGGCCCGCCGTGGCTACTACGCGCCCACGAAATAGGGAACAGGGAACAGGGAACGGAGAACAGAAAAGCCCCCGCCGCCTTGTCTGAGGCGACGAGCCCCGTGCTCCTTCTCTGTAGGATGTCCTCTGTAACTTACTACTGGGAGGGAGCGAAGTAGCCGCTCTTGGCGCGCACCCGGAAGTTCTTATCCCGCGACTGGATGGCGATGGCGCGATACGTTCCGTCGTGCACGGTATTGGTGGAGACGTAGGCCAAGCTGTACTGGCTGCGCAACTCGCGGGCGATCTCCTGGAAGTTAACCGCCAAGTCGCTAGCTGAGAAGGGGAAGAAAGCTCGCCCGCCGGTTTCTTCCGCCAGGTACTTCAGCACCTTGTCCCCTTTTTCCTGGATGCCGCTGCGATTGGTGCTGATGCTGAAGATGGTGACCTCGCCGCGCTGGGCCATGCCGAGGGCTTCATCGCGCGTGTGTTCGCTGAAGTTATCCTGGCCGTCGCTGACGACAATCATGACGCGCCGCAGATAGGGTTCGGGCGGCGGGAAGAAGAGCATCTTCTCCTTGGCGGCGAAATACATGGCATCATACAGACCCGTGCCCCCGCCCGCCTGGAGGCCTCGGATCGCCTTGGAGAGCTTCTCCATGTCATCGGTGTAATCCTGGAGGAGCTGGGGCTCCACGTCGAACGCCACCACAAACGCTTGGTCTTTGTGCGGGCGTAGCGTCGTGGCGAGGAAGTCGATGGCGGCCTCCTGCTCGAACCGCAGCCGTTCGCGGATGCTGTTGCTGGTGTCGATCAGGATAGCAATACGCAGCGGCAGGTCCGATTCCCGGCTGAAGAAGCGGATGGACTGCGGCTTGTTATCCTCAAAGACGCGCAAGTCGTCTTTGGCCAGGTTGAGCACCAGGCGGTTCTTCCGATCGTTGACTGTAAAGAGGACGTTGACCAGTTCCACGCGGACCCTAATGCGGGTGGTATCACCGGCTGCCTGGGCAGGCGTGGCCCCTCCGGGACTCTGGGGGCTACTGGGATTCTGCGCGGCCGACGCTGTGGCCAGAATTCCGATCAGAGACACCGCACTGAAAAACTTCTTCATGGCCAAGTCCCCCATTCTTTGAGAGAAGTATAGAGAGGGTTGAAGGGGCCGTCAAGGAAGGTTGCGCCCGAGTGGGGGCGGCGGAGAAAACCCTCATGGCTCAGCGATTGCCGGTCGCGGCGGGTCTGGGCCGGGAACGCCCTGGAGCCGGGCGATGAGCTTCTGAAGTCGCGACGGAAGGCCCGCGCGCGCGGTGACTGCACCGTTCTCGAATTTGAAGTCCATGACGCGCGCGCCTTCCAGCCCCAGGGTCACCAGCGCCACGATGTCGAGTGCGGATTCGGCCTGATCGAGCTGCTCCGGGCGGGCGAAGATCGCCGGGGACCTGGGCATAAAGCGCGGGCAGCAGTCCTCAAACGGCTCGCAGGAGATCTGGTAGGTTCCAATCTGGCGCGCCAGCTTCAGAATCTCCGCCTTGTCGTCGCCCGCCAGCGGCCGATAGAGGGGAAGATCCAGTCCGCGGTCCAGGGCGGCCAGGTTGTGCAGCGTCTGGGAGGCCACTTGCGAAACGCTGTCGCCCGTCACGAGCCCCAGCGCGCGCTCGGCCCGCGCGATCTCACGCGCCAGGCGCGCCATCATCCGGCGGTAGAGCAACACACGATAACTCTCGTGCGTCGCGGCCACGATCTGCCGTTGGATAGAATCAAAGGGCACCAAGTAGAGCCGAGAGGTGAACTGATAGGGCGTAAGAACGCGTACGATCTCTTCCGCGATGGGTTTCGAGGAGCCCCGCGCGGGCGAAGGCGGACCGAAGAAGTGCACGAACGTGACGTGCGCGCCGCGCCGCATCATCTTGTAAGCGGCCACGGCGGAATCGAAGCCACCCGAAAGCAATGCCACCAGCCGGCCGCTGGTGACGGCGGGCAACCCCCCGGGCCCCTCCACGCGCTCGGTGTAGAAGAGAGCCTTCCCAGGTAGGACTTCGACCCAGCAGGTCACTTCGGGATCATTCAACTTCACCTGGACGTCGCTTCCCTGCGCTCGCAGGTGGTCGAGAAGGGCGCGGCCGAGCGCCCGTTCCAACTCCATGGAGTTCATCCCGTAGCCCGAGTCGGCAATCTTGGCGCGCACCGCAAAGGTCCGGGGATTCCTCTCCGCCATCAGTTCGCAGGCGGCCGGGGCGAGTTGGGCGGGGTCGCTCCCCGCTTCACGCGCCAGCGCGATGTAAGCGAGGCCGAAAACGCGGCGCAGCCGTTCGAGCATCGTCGGCAGAGCGGACTCCTCGCGCGGCACGAGCAGCAGGCGGTCGCAAATGAACTGCGGGGCCTCGACAGGCAAGTCCGCCAGGGCGTGCTTCACCGCCGCGATTAGGCGGCTCAGGAAATAGTTCTTGTTCCCGCCCTTGAGCCAAATTTCGTGGTAGTGGAGAATCAGAACGCGTTTCATAAAGCTCGGGCCCGGCACGGAACTCGACGTCCCACGCTGCTCTGCTGCTGATCAAAGGCAGAATATCGGTTTTCACCAGGAGCCGCAAGCAAGGTATGACTGCCAGGGCGGGCTTTCAGCCCCGTCGGTGGTGGCCTCCTCAAGCCCCGACTGTGGGGCTTCAGCCGCCGAGGTGGGCGTCGGCAGGAGGATGTTGAGCTTCTCGCGCCAACTGCATATAGCCGAGAGATATCAGATGGAGGCCCACGAAAAAGGGCAGAAAACCCCAGATGCCCATCTTCACCACATCGCTGAAGAATAGACAATCAAGGACCACGAGTGGGGTGTACATCTGGACCACGCGCCGCCGGATTCCCGGCCATTGAGCCCGCAGTTCGCTCCGTCCGAAAAGGCCAAAGCGAAGCCACAAGATCAGAGGGACCAGCCAATAGAGCAGCGCGGGAGCCATCACCATCCCGGCCGACGTGGCTTCGCGCAAGAAGCCGTAGGGGGTAAACAGCGAAAGGAAGAAGTTCGCGATGACCGTCAGGGAGAGAGCGCATGCAACCGCGAAGAGCCCCACGACCCAGCGCTGCGTCCGCAGAAACCTGGACCGCAGGCAGCTCACCAGCACGAGAAACGTCAGGGCGGCCAGCACGGCAGCGGTGGCGTCGTCCCGGACCTCCAGCCGCTGAGGCAGCGGCTCCAGCCAAAGCCCCGCGAAGACCCAGAAGAAATCGGTCATAACAAAAAGGGAGAAGGCGCCAGCCACTCCTAACACGCCGGTGATCAGGGCGCCCTTTCGCAGAAACTCAGGACGACGGAAGGAAACCAGGACCAGCAGAAGCGTGAAGGCTGCCAGTGCCAGCGCCAGGACATAGAAGCCCCGCTCCACCCAGGGAGAGACGAAAGTCAGCAGCCCGGGCCAAACGCCTTCCCCCCGGATGAATTCGTGCCCCTTTCTTTGCGGGCCGCAGGCCTCGTAAGCAAGGGGCAGGAACAGAGTCAGCAACACGAGCACGCTGCCCGAGGCGAGCGACATGCGAGGTCTCAGTTGCGAGACGAAGGCCCGCGCCCAGCGCTGGGCCCTTTCCCAGGCCCCTTCGGTCCCACCGCGAATCGTGCCGGATCCGCTCCACATGACAGGCTACTCTTCGCTTAGCCTATCAGCAGTCCGGCCTGCCCGCAATCCCGAGTATGACAGCCCTGGGGGGTCTCACGACGGAAGGGGCGACGCTGGCAGGGGACGAGGGTGCCAGCGCCTTTGTGGCAACGCTGCGCTATGGCGGTGACCCCTGGCTGCCACACCAATGAGTTGGGGGATAAACCCGCCGCTAGCCTCGCCTCAGCTTCTTCCAGTCCTTGAGGAGCTCGCGCGCGGCGTTCGCGCCGGGAGCGCCCATGATGCCGCCGCCGGGGTGCGTGCCCGAGCCGCACAAATAGAGCGCGCGAATCGGTGTCCGGTACTTGGCCCAACCCGGCACGGGCCGCAGGAAGAAGAGCTGATCCGGACTCATCTCGCCGTGGAAGATATTGCCGCCTGTCATGCCGTACTCTTCCTCGAGGTCCTGCGGTGAGACCACGTGCCGATGCAAGACGAGGTTTTTGAAATTGGGTGCGTACTCCGCAATCATCTCCAGCACGCGGTCGGCGTAGCTTTCCTTGAGGGCGTGCCAGTTCGGCGCGACGTCGCGCGCGAGCGAATAAGGCGTGTACTGGAGGAAGACATTCATCAGGTGTTTTCCCGGCGGCGCCAGGCTGGGATCGTAGGTGGTGGGAATAGTGATCTCGAGGATCGGCCGCGCGCTCGGCCGGCCGTATTTCGAGTCGTCGTAGGCGCGCTCGATGAATTCCAGCGTGGGGCAGAGGTGGATCGTGGTCTTGTGGTGAGGCGCCAGGGTTGTGCCGGGGAGACAGGTGAAGTCCGGCAAGCCGTCGAGCGCCAGATTGATTTTCATCGAGCAGCCTTCCATCTTGAGGGCGCGGATGGCGGCAGCGAATCGGCTTTCAAGGTGCGGTTCGCCGACCAGTTTGAGGAACGTCAGCTTGGGGTCCACGCCGGAGATCACGACCTGGGCCGAGATTTCTTCGCCGCTGCGGAGCACCACGCCAGTCGCCCGCTGGTTTCGCACGGAGATTTGTTGGACGCGGGCGCTGGTGCGGATTTCGGCGCCGCGGCTGCGCGCCGAGGCTGCCAGTGCCTGCGTGAGGCCTCCCATGCCGCCGCGCACGAATCCCCACAAGCCGCGCTTGCCACCTACGCCGCCCATCGCGTGGTGGAAGAGCACGTAGGCCGTGCCGGGCGTGTACGGCCCGCCGTTGGTACCGATGACGCCGTCCGTGGCCACAGCCACTTTGAGCTGTGGGGATTCGAACCACGGATCGAGGAAGTCCTTCACGCTCTGCGACAGGATGCGCAGATGCCCGACCAGTTCATCCGCCGGCATCTTCATCAGCCGGCGCCCCAGGCTGGCCAGTTTCCGCCAATCGTCAAAGCCGCGATGATTGACATCGGGCGGGGTCTCGAGCAGCAACGGCTCGATGAACCGCGCCAGGCGGTCGAGAAATTCCTCGTAGCGCGGGTAGTTTTCCGCGTCGCGCGCCGAGAACTTGCGGATCTCCTCGCAGGTCTTTGCGGTGTCGGACCACATGATCAGGTAGCGGCCGTCGGGGAAGGGGTTGAAGAAGGCTGGATTCTTGGGGTAGACCTGATAGCCGAATTTCTCCAGCTCCAGGTCTTGGATGACCTTCTCCAGGAGCAGGCTGCAAAGGTAAGAAGTGGTCGAAACCTTGTAGCCGGGAAACACCTCCTCGGTGACGCAGGCGCCGCCCACCACCGGGCGGCTTTCGAGCACCAGCGTCTTCAATCCGGCACGGGCAAGATAACCGGCAGTCACCAAGCCGTTGTGGCCGGCGCCGACCACGATGGCATCGTAGGTCTGGGACATGGGCACCTTCGGTTCGAAGCGAGATCTTCCTCGGCCGCCGCCATCCTCTTCTTCGGGAGCGACGCGGCGCGGAGGGCGCAAGCTTAGCTGAGCGAACCGGCACAAGCAAGCCGGGGAATCGCGGCGTGGGGCGGTGGAACAGTCCGTGCTGTGCCCTGCGGTTTGGCTCGAAATGCCGAACTTCCCGCGGCGTTCTGTGAGATAATCCGCCGCAAACCAGCTTGTTACGAGCGGCGGAGGAAAGTCGTCCGCTCGAAGGGGGCGGCGATGAGAGTGCTTGGAGAATTGACCATCAGCCTGATTCTCGTGGCGCAGATGGCCGCGGCACAACAGTCTCTGGGCGACTTGGCGCGCAAGGAACGCGAACGCAAGGCCCAGCAGCAGAAGGCGGGTGTCGAAGTCACCACTGATGAACTCAGGCGAGGGAAGCTGGACCTGGCGCCTCCACTGGACCCCGCGCGCAAGGGGGACCTTGAGTACCTGCTCCAGCAGCTCTCCCATCCGCGGGCCACGCCGGAGTTACTCGCAGCTTTCATTCCTCTCAAGGCCCAGGCGGTCCCCCGGCTGCTGCCGATGCTCCTCGCCACAGATTTCCTGAAGCGAGTGGCGCCAGCCACGGTGCTGATCGTGCTGGGCAATTCGGAAGGGCTGGCCTCGATGGCGCGCATGCTGGATGAAGCCACTGCCGCGGCGGCGGCGATCACTGCAGGCGAGGAGGCTTCGGCCGAGGAGGCTTTCCGTCACCGCATGGAAGTGACGCGCGAAGCGAATCACGCGTTGGACGTGACACGCTTCGGCGTCTGGCGGTTTGGCGAGGAAAGCACGCTGGCCCCGGACCAAGTGGTGGCGCGCCTCCAGAAGGGCCCGGCCATCGAGATTGTGGGCGGGCTGGACAACGGCCAGCGGCTTTTCAATCGCGCCTTGCGGGACAACGATCCCAACCTCCGGTTGGGCGCGATTGCCTTGATCCGTGCTGCCTCGGGAGGCAGGGATTTTGGGTTTCAGCCGGACCAACCCGCGGAGCAGAACGTGGCGGCCATCCAACAGGTCACGACGTTCCTCAGCACCGAGCGGGCCAAAGTCATCTCGGCGCTCGGCACGAAGCCTAAATAGCAGGGCTGGTCTTGGGAACGCGCGGCTCGACAGGTACCCGCCTACTCCGCTTGGAGCGGCACCCACACTTCCATGGTGGTGAGTTCGCGATTGGCCCACGCGTAGTACGGGATGAAGGTCAAGTCAACCTTTCTACCCGCTCTGCGCGGCGTCCTGTCGAGAGTCTGATAGAGCGGTTCGTCGGCCAACGGCTTCGTGGTCACCATCCCCTTGTGCCGCAGGGTCAGGATTCCCCCAAGCAAGTCCGGCTTGAACTCCGTCGTGAACTCCTTGCCCGGTTCGCGGCCTACGGCCAGTGACACGTCGAAGATTGAGCCCACCCCGCTCTGGTCGGGCTGTTCCAGGCAATAGACAAGCGGCCCGCGTTCCACGGCCACCCTTCCCAAGTTCTCGCGCACGCGCGGGTTCGACACAATCAGCCGGATCTCCATACCCAAGATCAACCGGATCGTGTCTCCTGCGCTCCACTGGCGATGGATGGGGAAATACTCGCCTGGCTTCGGCTTGCCTGAGGCGGGCTCGCCGTTCACTGTCACTGAGGTGAGCGTCGTCCAGCCGGGAATCCTCAAGAAAACGGTAAACTCCGCAGGTGCGGCCGGTGATACCACGACCGTGATCGTGTCGCCCCACGGGTAGTCCGTTTCCTGGTTGAGCTTCAGCCCGGTGCCGTTTTCCAGATGCCAGTCAAGCGTGGAGTTGTGATAGAGGTGCAGGTACACGCCCTCCGCGCTCGTGCTGTAGAGATATCCCGGCAGGGCCGCGAAGGTTCGCTCCAGGTTCGGCGGGCAGCAGGTGGTGTCGTACCACGGGTTGCGGATTTTTTCGCCCGTCGATTCCAGCGGATTTCGATAGCAGTAGAGCTTTCCGTCCAGCGACATCCCGGAGTTGATGCCGTTGTAAAGCGCTCTCTCGATGACGTCCGTGAACCGGGCCTCGCCACTGGCGGCGAGCATTCGCCAGTTCCACATCAGGTTGGCGATGGCCGCGCAGCTTTCGGTGTAGGCCTGCGCGTTGGGCAGCTCGTAGGCCTCGCCGAAAGCCTCGCCTTCGGACCGTGAGCCCACGCCGCCGGTGAGGTACATCTTCCGGTTGGCCATGTCGCGCCACAGCGTCTCGAGCGTTTGCCGGTAGGCTGGGTCACCGGTCTCCAGGTAATAGTCGGTCGCTCCACTCGAAGCGTACATAGCGCGCACCGCGTGGCCTTCGAACTCCGTGCGCGAGGTAAACGGTTTGCCGCTGAACATGTACTTGAGCGCGTCGTCCGTGAGCTTGAGCCGCTCGCGCTCGACGCCGCTCAGCAGGTATCCGGCAAAGTCGAGGTAACGCCGCTCGCCCGTGGTGCGGTAAAGCTCCACCAGAGCCATTTCCAGTTCCGGGTGGCCAGTCAACGCCGGGCGTTTCTGCGGGCCAAAATTATCCGCGAGGTAGTTGGCATACTTGATTCCGCCATCTAGCAGCTTGCGATTGCCCGTCGCCCGGTAATAGGCGATCCCGGCCTGCAACATGTGCCCCAAGCAGTACAGCTCATGACTCCGCTGCATCTCGGCGAAGCGTTTACTCTTCTTCTCGTCGACATAGAAGGTGTTGAGGTAGCCGCTCGGCTCCTGCGCGGCCAGCACTTCGTCGATCAGGCTATCCATGGTGGCCCGCAACTTCGGCTCATCGCCCGATTGCAGCACGAACGCCACCGCTTCCATCCACTTGTAGATGTCTGAATCGGTGTACACGGGGCCCCGGCGCGGCACATTCTTGCGGCCCACCAGCCGCCGGAAGTTATCCAGCACACCGTGCTCCTCGAGCAGTTGGAGCATGGACGGAATGCTCTGTTCCACGTTGGTTCGCATGCGCGCCGCC
Source organism: Terriglobia bacterium (assembly GCA_050014795.1). Lineage (GTDB taxonomy): Bacteria > Acidobacteriota > Terriglobia > UBA7540 > UBA7540 > JALHUF01. The sequence goes on from JBEKCQ010000041.1 coordinate 11,941, forward strand.
CAGAAGCCTTCACCCATCTTGACGGCGCGGACCGGAACCGAGTGCAACTTCGCGTAGGGGCTGGAGGAAACGTGGATGATGCCTTGGGATTTCCAGGGCGCCTCCGGAGCTTCGGCGCGTACCGCGGCTTGGCAAAACACCATTCCGACAGCCAGGAACGCGAGCTGAGTCTTCAGATTCGTTGAGTGTGAAATCATGGCAGGACCTCCGGAGCGCGGCTGTGCGCCTCTCGTTGCCGACAGATATCTTGACGCCCTTAGAGGTCCGGATTATACCAACGGTGACCTACGCGCCGCATGGGTTTTGGGTGCTGTCGGCGCCTTTGGTGCAAGGCGCTGTTGGCGGCGAGAAGGTCGCTGAACCCCGCAGGAAGGCAGATTCGAGCGTGCACCCTTCTTGACAGGGGTGGTTCCGGATGGCAAGATGAAAAATTGCCGCCGGGGCTAGATTGCTCCCTGTGCGTCTTTGCCCGGTGGCAAGTTGGCTCGTGCCGAAGTGGCGGAATTGGCAGACGCGCTACATTCAGGGTGTAGTGCCCGCAAGGGCGTGGAGGTTCGAGTCCTCTCTTCGGCACCAGAACTAGCATGTCTTAGTGCTTCCTAGCGCCTCCTGTCGGAAACGCCCCGACTTGCACTATAGTGTGATACACTACGTCTTGTGGCGAAATTCAAGTTCGTACAGTGGCTACTCGATTGGCTACTGGAGGGCCGGGGTTTCTCGTTTGAATGGGATGCTGGAAACCAAACCAAGAGCGCGCACAAGCATGCAGTCACTTGCGAAGAAGCGGAACAGGTCTTCACCAAGCGGCGCTTCATCTCTCTGGGAGGGCAGGTTGAGCCGCCGTGCCCGGAGCCCAGATTTGCCGTGCTCGGCCGGACTGCCAGTGGGAGGTCGCTGTTTTTGGTGTTCACCATCCGTGGCGGGAAGATCCGCGTGATTTCGGCTCGCCCCATGAACGAGAAGGAGAGGGCATTCTATGAGTCGCTACGTCAAGAATGAGCTTGGTTACGAGAACGTGGAGTTCGAAGGCAGGAAGATCCGACAAGCCCTTAGGAGGACCAAAGGGGCGCGCAAACAGCCGACGTCTGTTGCTCTGGATGCGGAATTGATCAAAGCGCTTAAGGCCGAAGGGGAAGCACGGGGAGTCCCGTATCAAGTTCTGATGCGTATGTTCATCATTGAGGGATTCAGGCGTCTCAAGAAAACCGCTTAATCCTCCTTCCCTCCTCATCGTATGGCGAAGCTCCAGGAGCGAATCCGGCGCGTGGTAAACTAGCGATTGAAATCCGATGCGCGAGTTTCCCTCCTCTTTCGAAATCCTGAAAGCCTTTGAGAAGCAGCCGGCGAAGACCTTCCGGTTGCGGGAGTTAATTGTAGAACTGGGGTTGCGCTCCAGCCAAGCGCGGGAATTGAAGCGCGTGCTGCGAGAACTGGCACGCAGCAGAAAGATTGTGTACTTGAAGAAGAACCACTTCGCACTCATTTCCGGAGACCGCCACGCGGCTGCCGAGCCGGGTCCGCGTGTGCCGCGCGGCGCTGCGGTTTCAGCCCAGACTCCTGAGCGGCGGAACCTTGTCAGCGGCAGGCTGATCGGCCACCGCGACGGCTACGGGTTCGTGGTGCCTGACGAGCCTGTGGGCGAAACCAGACAGGACATTTTCGTTCCGGCCCCCGGCATGGCTTCGGCGATGCACGGGGACCGGGTGGACGTGCACGTCCTCCGCTCCAAGGCCGATGGGCGTCTGGAAGGTCGCATTGTGCGCGTAGGCGAGCGCGCGCAAAAAACCGTGGTGGGCGAATTCCACTGCGGCCCGCGCTACAACTACGTCCTGCCCTTTGACCATCGCATTCCGTTCGAGATTGTTATTCCACGCGGCCAGGAGTGGCCGGTGCAGGCCGCGCCGGTGCGCGACCGGCAATTCGGCGGCGAGTCAGAAGGCAAGCGCGCCAGGTCCGTTGCTGCTGGGCCCGAGCGGAGCGCGCGCGAGCTGGAAAACCAGATCGTGGACGTCGAGATCACGAATTTCCCCGCACCGGCCGTGCTGCCGCGCGGGCGGGTGATGGAGGTGCTGGGCCGCCGCGATGAATTCGGTGTGGACGTGGAGATCATGATTCGCAAATTCCACCTGCCGCATCGCTTTCCGCCAGAGGTTCTGGCCGCGGCGAGCGCGCAGCCCCAGTACATTTCCGGGCGCGAACGCGAGGGCCGCCGCGACTTCCGCGCGCTGCCCATCGTGACCATCGACGGCGAAACAGCCAAGGACTTTGACGACGCCGTGTACGTCGAGCGGCAGCCGGACGGTAACTACCTACTCCAGGTGCACATCGCTGACGTAGGGCACTACGTGCGGCCCGGAACGGCGCTGGATCGTGAGGCGCGCCTGCGCGGGACGTCCGTCTATTTTCCGGACCGCGCCGTGCCCATGCTGCCGCTCGAACTCTCCAACGGCATTTGCAGCCTGAACCCGCACGTGGACCGCCTGGTGATGTCCGCGCTGATGGAGATTGACCCGGAGGGACGCATCCTCGCCTACGAGCTTGTACCGGGCATCATCCGCAGCGCCGAGCGCATGACCTACACCGCCGTGCACGCCGTGCTTTCCGGCGACGCCTCGGCCTGTTTGCGCCATCACGGCTTGGTCGAACACTTCAAGCTGATGGAAGAGCTGGCGCGGATTCTCAACCGGCACCGCGACCAGCGCGGCTCGATCGACTTCGACCTGCCCGAGCCGGAGATCGAATTTGACGAACACGGGCGAATGATCGGCGTGACGCGTTCCGAGCGGAACATCGCGCACCGCCTCATCGAGGAATTCATGCTCGCCGCCAACGAAACTGTGGCGGGATACCTGGAAGGAAAAGGCGTGCCGTCACTTTACCGCATTCATGAGAAACCGGACCCGAAGAAGGTCCTCGAGTTCGAGGAGATCGCGGCCAGCTTCGGCTATTCGCTGGGCGTCGAATTGCCGGCGGTCCGGCGCGTGCGCGCTGCGGGCCGGGATGAGCGCGAACGTTACCCGCGCTTCCACGATCTTCCCGACGTGAAAGAACTCAAGATCTCCCCCCAACACTACCAGCGCCTCACCAAACGCATCGAAGGCAAACCGGAGGAGCGCATCCTTTCTTACCTCATGCTGCGCTCGCTCAAGCAGGCGCGCTACTCGGAGGAAAATGTCGGCCACTTCGCGCTCGCCGCTTCCACCTACACGCACTTCACCTCGCCCATCCGGCGCTATCCCGATCTGATCGTGCATCGGATTCTCAAAACTATGCTGGAGAAGGAAGGCGGCAGCGCGCGCGTAGAGGCGGGCCTTAGCCCGGCAGCGCAGCCTCGTAGGGGAGTCCCCCCTCGTGGCCGGGTGGCTAGACGTCCCGGTACCGCCGCAGCCTCCAGTTCGGCACCTGAGGGCGAACTTCCTGTATCCGGCGGCGCTTTGCCTCACCTCCCGGAACTTCGCGCCGTCGCCATCGAAACCTCCGAGGCTGAGCGCCGCGCCGCAGAAGCCGAGCGCGAACTGATGGAATGGAAAAAAGTCTCGTTCATGGCCGAGCGCCTGGGAGACGAGTTCGACGCGCTCATCATCAGCCTGACGAAATACGGGTTCTTCGTGGAGCTGATAGACCTGTTCGTGGAAGGTTTTGTATCGCTCGAGAGTTTCGAGGACGACCGCTACATCTACCGTGAGAAGCTCCGCGCCATCGTCGGCCAGAACACCAAGAAATCCTACCAGCTCGGTGGCCGCGTCCGCGTCCGCTTGGACCGCATTGATCGCTCTGGCAACAAATTGGAGTTTTCCGTCGCAGAGTGAGATTCGGAGGACCGCGGCTCGAAAGTCCGCATCACTTGATTTCTTCGAATTGGAATCGGGCGGGATTCCAGCGGTAGCGCAGGGTGCCGGAGCGCTGACCTCTGGGGTGGTATTCAGCCACCGAGCCGTTCCAGGTGACGTCTTTTTCCTCTTCGCGGAAGGTGGCGACGATGGAGGTCACCCGGGCCTGGCTGTCCGTCTCGAATTTAACCTCGGCGCGGTATAGCGTTTGTGTGTCGCCATCAACGTCGTCGTGGCTGTCATGCTGCTGGCGCGTGAGCAACGTCAAAAGTTCGCGGCCGCCCTGTGGCGAGTCGGCAAAGAGCATCAGCCTCTCTTCGGAGATTGCTTCAGGGCCGCCGCAGCAAGGGTTATCGTTGCTGCTCACGACGCGGAAGGCCAGGGCTTCTCCGTTTTCCAGCGTCAGCCGCTCGGCGAATTCAACGTGGTAGAGCGTTGTATCGTTTTCAAAATCTTCGCCGATCGGGAGGAACTCCAGGCGGGCGGGATCGAAATGGAGCACGGCCAGCCGCTCGTCGTAGTACTGGCTCAGGTCCGAGCGGCGTGACCCGCAGCGGAAAGCCAGCCAAGTCCGGTGGGCCTGCCCTGAAAGCAGGCGTACGCGCCACGCTCCGCTCTCGGTGGCCTCGGAGCCCCAACTGTCAATGATGTCTGCACACCCTTGGCGAAAATCCGCCGGCAGACTGCTCGTCAAGAGTTGCTCGACGGAGGGTGCGAGTTCGGGCTGCGCTCGCTGACTGAAGTAGGTCCGCGCGGCACTTGCGGCGTCTTCGCGCAAGGTTATGACCTGCCGGCGCTGTGGCAGGTTCATGCGCGCGGCGGCGCAAGGCGCAACCAGCACGAGCACCGCGACGAGCCAGAAGCCACAGCCGCGAATTGGCTTCCGTCGCGCCAAGGTCAACATAGGCTTCGTCCCCACGCGCCGCCGTTATGAATCAAGGAAGGATTCATGGTGCCGAAAGGGCGGGAGTTGTCCGCCCTCGTCTGAACCATCGTTACTATAGGTCGGGAGACCCGCCAGACCGGAAAGGTTCTACCACGCCACGAGGTTGAACTGCATGTGGACTCTGCCCAGAGTGAGCACGTCGCCATCCTTGAGTTCCTGACGACCGGTCACGGGCTGGCCGTTGACGAAGGCCTTCTTGGCCATGGGGCTCACGAAATAGCTCTCAGCCTGTTTGTTGATGATGGCGGCGAGCTTGGGCGCAAACCAACCCTTCAGGCGCACGGCGGCGCCCTCAGACTTGCCGACAATCGAAGTCCCCGACGCCAGAACGTATTCCTTCGCCGTGGTCTTGCCTTGGAGGACAGTGAGTTTCCCCACCTTCTTCGCTTCCGGGGCCTGTGCGGCGGCGCCGGCCGCGGCCATCCTCTGCTGGACCTCGCGGCGCAGCTTGGTGTCGAGGATCATCGTCCCATCCAGCTTGGCGACGCCAGCGCCGGGACGCGGCGGCGCAGCGGCCACCTCAGCCGCTCCCTCACCGGGGCGGTCCTGCAAAAAGCGAATGGTGTGCTTACCTACAGCAATGGTATCGCCGAAACTGAGGGGCGCTTGCGTGATTCGATTGCCGTTTAAGAAAGTGCCGTTGAGGCTGCCGAGATCTTGAACGTAGTACACGCCGTCCTGCCAGAAGATCCTGGCGTGGTTGTAAGAGACCGCCGGGTTGTCGATCCCAATGGAAGACTGCGGGGCGCGGCCAATCGTGACTTCCTGCGCGTGCACCGAATACTCTTTCAAGACCGAAGTCCCAAACTGGAGCGAGAGCTTAGGCATGTCCCACCTCGCTGGTATTATACGTCCGCAAGTCGGGTTCGCATGGCTTTTGGCGTGACCCTTCCTCAGCGCCCCGCTTGCATCTTGTGTAGCGCCCACCTTCAGGCGGGCAATGGCACGCCGAAGCTTGCCGCTACTCTTTGTAAAGCCAGCCGGCCACCAACGCGGAAAAAGCTTCGCTGAGGTGCATCCTACTGGCCTTTGCCGAGGCAGTCAAGCGGGCGCGCCGGGATGGCTTTGGCACGCCGGAACATACCCCGCCCAGCCGGCAAAATCCCCCGCTGTTATAATGGCCTAACCGGATCGTCGGTAACCCGGAGGGAGGCTTCATGCCCCTTCAAATGCATCAGCTCGAGAAACTCGATGACTACCGCTGGCTCGTGCCGCGCGGCACCAAGCCTGGCATGTTGACCGACGCGCTCATTTACGCCGACGGGCGGCTTTTGCAGGACCTGCTGAAAGACCTGTCACTGGAGCAGGCCATCAACGTGGCCATGTTGCCCGGCATCGTGGGGCGATCGCTCGCCATGCCCGACATCCACCAAGGGTACGGGTTTCCCATCGGCGGTGTGGCGGCGACCGACCCGGACGCCGGCGGCATCGTCTCGCCAGGCGGCGTGGGCTTTGACATCAACTGCGGCGTCCGGCTGCTGGCGAGCACGCTCCCCGTGAGCGAGGTTCGGCCCAAGATTCGCGAACTCGTCAATCAGCTCTTTCGCGACATCCCCTCCGGCACGGGCCAGAAGGGTTTCATCAGGATTTCTTACGAGGACCTGGACCGGGTGCTCGTGGAAGGCGCGGCTTGGATGGTGGAGAAAGGATACGGCTATCCCGACGACCTGACGCACTGTGAAGAAAACGGCGAGATCGACGGTGGTGACCCCGAAGCCGTGAGCGACCACGCGAAGAAACGCGGCCTGCCGCAAATCGGCACACTGGGCTCTGGCAACCATTTCCTGGAGGTCCAGTACGTCGAGCGGGTCTTCGAGCCGGAGATCGCGCAGGCGCTGGGGCTTTACGAAGGCGAGGTGGTGATTCTGATTCACTCCGGCTCGCGCGGCTTCGGCCACCAGGTTTGCACCGATTACCTGCGCGAGATGGGCGAGGCGATGCAACGCTACCACATCAGCTTGCCGGACCGCCAACTCGCTTGCGTCCCCGTCAACTCTCGGGAAGGCCAGGCCTACCTGGGCGGGATGCGCGCTGCCGCGAATTTCGCCTGGGCCAATCGCCAGGGCATCACGCATTTCACGCGCGAGGCCTTCAAGCGCATTTTCGGCCCGAAGGAAGAGCTGAGGCTTGTTTACGATGTCTGCCACAACATCGCGAAACTCGAGCGGCACAAAGTGGGTGGCCGGGAACGGGAGGTGATGGTCCACCGCAAGGGCGCCACGCGGGCGTTCCCTCCCGGGCATCCGGATGTTCCCGCCGTTTATCAGGAGGTCGGACAGCCGGTGCTCATCCCGGGCTCGATGGGCACTGCTTCCTACGTTCTGGTGGGAACGGAAGGCGCCATGCGGGAGAGCTTTGGCACCACTTGCCACGGTGCGGGCCGTGTGATGAGCCGCACCGCGGCCAAGAAATCCCCCCACGCCCAAAACGCCAGACAACGCCTCGAGGACCAGGGCATAATCGTCCGCGCCGAAACCCGCGACGGCATCAGCGAGGAAATCCCCGAAGCCTATAAGGACGTGGACGTCGTGGTGGACGTGGTCCACAACGCCGGGCTCTCCAAGCGCGTCGCCCGATTGAAGCCCATCGGGGTGATTAAGGGGTAGCTGTGAGATACCTACCTGCCGGATTCCGCTACAGATTTCTGTCAGTTGACCGCTTCGTTGATTTCTGCAAGAAATGCGCAGTATCCACCAGCGACGCAGAACTGGAAAACTTGGAGAAAGCTGGACTCCTCTTTCCTCAGCGCAGAATTATTCAGCCCGTCCAATATTGTGCTGCTGTGGCGGACCAACACCACAAGGGGCAGAAAGGATGGGTAGGCCTGAATTACACATTTGACGCGACCGCCACAGCCCAATTCGAGGGGACTGATAGATTGCGAGTGGCGATGGCGCGATTCCAGTTCCCGGCAGCCGACAAGAGCAGGCACCACCCCCTGGATTGCCCTCGGCGGTACCGTGGCGCCTTGGTGCAGTCTCCGGTTGAGGAGGAATTTCTGCCGTGGTCCCAATTCATGGTCGAGGTCGGAACTTGGGACGGGAAACCATACCGAGTGAATGCGAAAATCGACTACTACTCGTATTGGCAGGTCTACCAGCTCGATGCGATTCAGGAGGCGAGCAAGCCTCACTTCTACCGGATGCCTCCGACCGCGACGGAATGGGAGGCTCGGATCTCGCAACAAGATCCCGTGGCAAGGGCCGCGGCGAGAGGAGATTTTCTCGGCGTGGAACATGGATTCAACCTACTGTCCTCTTACATTGAAGCCACAAATAAAGGGGAAGACCTTTTCCTCCACCGACTCGGCAAGCATGGACAGCCGCTCGTCTCGCTCTCTCCGCAGGAGCATGAAGCCTTCAAGCTGGAACGACGGAAATATGCGAGGCGGTTGGTCAGGGTTTTGCGTTTCGATGCCAAGGAAGTGTCCTCGTTTGGTCGAAGGTTAGCGAGGCTCTCCCACGAGTACGAAGAGAGGCAGAAGGCCACGCTACGTAAGCTCGTCCTAAATGACCTCTGGAATCTCGGCGAGTTAACGACGGGATTTCTAGGTCTGTCGAGACATGAGCTCGCAAGTAACAAAGAGTTTGCTTTCTTCCCAGCTGCCTTCCCCGACCGGTGGGAGCAGACGAAGCTTCGAACCGTTTGGTTACTCGACTCGTTTCTCAAAGAATACAACGAAAAGGGCGGTGAACATTTGACGGTAGAAGATGTCAAGGCCTTGGTCGAGTACCTTGACAGGAGTTGTGTGGACTCCTTTTTTGTTTCCCTTGACATGCTGGGGAGAACGGGAATCGACACCGACTTGGCCGGAAGAAACACAACACACATGGCCCTCCAGAGGATCAGCAGCACAGTGGAGATATTGATGGCTCGCGTAATTGGGCGGCATCCCGATACAAGAGATTTGGTCAAGGAATTTCTTGATCCAGACCGCGCCGCTAAGGATGAGGTCACGCAAGAGCGGAAAAACGGAATAACAAGGGCCGTTTCAAAGGACGGTTCGGAGGACCTGTTTGCGCAAAACCTAGAGAGAATCGACAGGCTAAATTGCTCGTTCCTTTCAAAGACGTTGTTAACCGCCTTCCTGGTACGAAACCTGCTTTCACATCCGTTTAAGCTCTTCTTCGACCCCAGCCAGGAGTCCTCACACGAGATCGTGAGGCAACTCTACTTCGCAATCCTGGGGGTGTGGGCCTTCGCCCAAAAGCACTATCACGATAAGGTTGAGGCGAAGGCAACCCCAGCCTGCTGATCGCCCTAGTGTGGGGCTTACTGGGCCTGGTTCCCTGGCGCATGGAGAGGTCACCAATGCCGCAAATCTCGGAGAACGAACTTGACCGGCGCTACATAAGGGGCTATCGCCGAAAACCGGAGAATCCCGCCCTCGGGAGGGCAGGAGCGAAACTGACCGCCGAGGTTTGGCCCGAAGAGGAGTGGAGAGAAACGAAGGTTAGGCGGGGCGAGGCCGCCCCGCCGAGAATCCGAAAAAGGAAACCCCGCCCTACTCTTTGAGTTGTTGAGCGAGGTAGTTCTCGAGCCCGAGCTGTTCGATCAGGCCAAGCTGGGTCTCCAGGAAATCGACGTGTCCCTCTTCGTCCTGGAGAATTCCCTGGAGCAGTTCCGCGGAGCCGTTGTCGCCCGCCTTCCGGGCAGCGGCCACGGCGGCGTTGTAATCGGCCACGGCGCTCAATTCCAGGGCCAGATCGTTTCCGAGTTGCTGTTTTACGTCCTTGCCGATGTTGAGCTTCGGCAGCTCGTTCAGGTTCGGCATCCCTTCCAGGTAGAGGATGCGTTCAATGAGTTTCTCGGCGTGTTTCATCTCCTCGATGGAGTTCTTCTTGGTGAGCTTCGCCAGGCGCTCGTATCCCCAGTTCTCGCACATTTCGGCGTGGAGAATGTACTGGTTCAGCGCGCCGAGTTCTTCCTTGAGCATCTTGGACAGAACTTCCAGCACTTCTGCTTTACCCTTCATGTGTCATCTCCTTTGCCCCAACAGCCTACCCGATTTTGCCGAGGAGTTCCAGCGGAGGCTACCCACCGGAGTTGGTCTTTTTCTCCCGCACGTGCGCGATCAAGCTCTGCACGCTTTCGGCGAGCTGGACAACTTCGGCTTCACCTTGGAGGTCAAATTCAATCGCATAGTTGCCCGCGGCGGCGTGATCCACGGCGGCTTTCAGTTCCACCAGGGGCCTCACGGCCGCGCGCGGCAGGATGAAGCTCACCCACACGCTCAGGAGAAGGGTGAGGGCCGAGACGCTGATCAGCACCCATTCGGCCCGGCGCAAGAGGGCGCCGGCCTCTTCGTGATCTCGCTGCACCCTTTCCCAGTTCCGTTTCTCCAGATCTCCCGCCAGGCGCAGGACCGCGTCGCTCGATGTCCCCAGGTCCACCGTCGCCTGACGCACCTTGGGGTCTTCCACCTCCAACGTTGCCGTGATCTGGGCGTCAAATGACCCGACCCGGCTGCGTAGTTCCTCCACCAGTTGCCCGCGGTTGTATGTCCGGCCTCGCTTCAGGAGATCATCCAAGTCCTTCTCATAAGCCCGGACCACCCCCTGGATGCGCTCGAGCGGCGCCGGGACCGGCTCTCCCATGTGGGAGACAACTTCGGCGAACCGCTCCCGGTAGACCTTCACCTGCGCCTGGATCTTCTCGACGGTGGGTTTCTCCAGGGGCTGCAAGTCGCCGCAACTGGCAACGAGTTGCTCCAGGCGGGAGAGCGCTTGCCGGTTGGTCTCCAGGTCTTCAGGCGTATGGAGCAGGAAGTAGTTCTTCTCGGCGCGACGCGCATCCAGCATCTCGCTAGAAGCACTCTTGGCCAGGGTGGCCACCGGGGCATCGACGCTCACGATGCGGTCCACGATCCGGGCCATGGCAAACAGGTAGTAGATAGCCAGCAGGATGACGGGCACCAGGATCAGCCGGACGATCGCTAAGCTGTAAGCGACCTTCCGACGCAGCGAACTGCCGCGTGCAAAGACCTTGAATGGCTTCCGCGGCCCGCGAGTCATGGCCTGGCAACTCCTGCACCGGCTTGAGAGTAGTACTCCGGCGCTCGACCAGAACCCAGAAGGATTGGAACGGGCGCATTGTACGCCAAAACGAGGGGAGAGGGGAGTGAATTGCGGGTTGCAGGTCCCGCCCTCTGGCGGACGCCCGGTCGGGGGGGCGCGCCTGGAACTTCTGCCCCAGCGTAAGCGTATTCAGCCATAGAGAGGACTTCGAGGTCGATGGAGGTGGAAGTATGTTTTGTCCCCAGTGCGGAAGGGAGTACCCGCAGAAAGTGAATTTCTGCTGCCATTGTGGTGCTGCCATGTTCACGCCGCCTGTGTCACGCAAAAAGCTGGCGCGCTCGCGAAGCGACAAGAAGATTGGGGGCGTCTGCGCGGGCTTTGCGGAATACTTGGATGTTGACCCGACCCTCGTGCGTTTGCTGTGGGTCATCTTCGTGTTTTTCGGCGGCTGGGGCCTGATCGCCTATCTGATCGCTTGGATTGTCATGCCCATCGAACCCCAGGTACTTCCGGCCCCGATCGCCGCTGCTTCGGCTGCGCCGCAAGCGGCGGGCAATTGATTCGCCGCAACCCCCATGCCCGCGAGAGCCGGGACGCGCGCCTAAGGCCCTGACCACTCCACCGTGGTCTTCGGGTACCCATACACCTGGTGCGCCTCCGCCGGCCCTGCCGTCGAACCAGATGGAACCTGCGGCCTGGCGGGCTCGTGTTTCCGAGCGCCCACACTTGGCAGCAACCCCCGACCCTTGCTAGAGTAGTGCTCCCCACTTGGAGGGGCGAACCTGATGATGGATTACGGACTCACGGAATACCAGACAGCCATTCGCAGCCTGGCGCACGAGATTGCGGAGAAAGAAATCCGCCCGGTGGCAGCGGAATACGACCGCGAGGGCAAATTCCCCTGGCCGATTGTGAAGGTCCTGGCGGAAACGGATCTCTTCCGCGTCTTCATTGACGAGAAGTACGGCGGCCTCACCGACGGCACGCCCATCATGAACATGGTGATCGTGACGGAAGAACTCTCCCAGGCTTGCGCGGGGATTGCGTTGAGCTTTGCCGGGACAGCCTTGGGCGCGATTCCCATCATCCTCTCCGGCAACGAGGAGCAGAAGCAGCGCTGGCTGCCCGACGTGGCTGCGGGCAAGAAGCTGGCGGCCTTTGCGCTCACCGAGCCGCAGGCGGGCTCGGATGCGGC
>JBEKCQ010000042.1:0-23832 GCA_050014795.1 Terriglobia bacterium
CGCGACGCGCACCACTTCGGCAGCGAGAAGCAGGAACTGGCCCGCGAGAAGACGTGGCTCGAGCGCTTCCACGCCTGGAAGCGCGACCTGCGCCTGTCGATTCGGGATTTTTTCCGCCGGCAACTGCGCTACGAGACGCGCGCCCTATACACCGCCTCGCGCGTCCGCGAGCAGAAGGTGAAACGTATTCCCCTGGACGTGACCTCCTACGCGCAGGTGCCGTTGCTCAACCGGCAGCAATTGGTGCTTTCCTGGCGCGAGCTGCTGCCCCGCACGCGCGACGCGGAATTCCGCGAGATTCCCGTGGACCTGCACGAGAAGGGGCTGTTCCTGGTGGAGGTTGCCCAGCGCGAGCTGCGCGCTTACACCTTGTTGATGATTACGGACCTGGCCCTGGTATCGAAGACCTCTCCGGGCCAGATTCTGTTGTTCGTGGCGCATCGCGCCGCCGGCAGCCCGGTGGAAGGCGCCACCGCCGTCATCTACAACAACCATCAGGAGGTGGCGCGCGGCTCGACCGATGCCTCGGGTGTTTACCAGGCCCCCTTTGAGAAGATCAAAGTCGAGGACGCCATCATGGTGGCCATGAAAGACCAAGATGTGGCCGCCACCAGTGTTGAATCCTTTTTCTTCTACGATTCCTCCGCCACCGATTACGTCGGTTACCTCTACACCGACCGCCCCGTCTATCGCCCCACGCACGAGGTGAATTTCAAGGGCGTGTTGCGGGCCCGCCGGGCCGGTCAGTACAGCCTGGACGTGCCCCAGCCCGTGACGGTGGAAATCACCGACGCCAACTCCAAGACGATCTACCAGCAGAAACTCCCGCTTTCGCCTTTCGGTTCCTTTCACGGCCAGCTCACGCTCGGCCCGCTGGCGGCGTTGGGGAATTACTCCATCGTGGCCCACATCGGGGAGAAGGAGGTTTACGGCGGCTTCGAGGTGGAGGAATACAAGAAGCCGGAATTCGAAGTCACGGTTTCCACCGACCGCGCGCGCTACCTCCAGGGAGAAACGATTCAGACCACCATCAACGCGCGCTACTACTTCGGCGCGCCCGTCGCGAACGGCCGCGTGAAGTACTCCATCTACAAAGCGCGCTACTGGTTCCCTTACTGGCGAGTGCTCTGGGGCAGCGAGGATTACGAAGGCGAGGAAGGCGGAGAGGGCGATGGGTATTACGCCGGGCAGGAAATCAGCCAGGGTTCCGGGCAACTGGACTCCGAGGGCGTGTTGCGGATTAGTGTGCCCACCGAAGTTGACGAGGAGAAGCGCGACTACCGGTATCGCGTGGAGGCGCACGTCACCGACGCCAGCAACCGGGAGATCCTGGGAGGGCGCGCGGCGCTGGTGACGTATTCCACCATCGTCGTGCTGCTCGACACGAACCGCTACGTCTATCACGCGGGCGAGCAGGTGGACGTCACCATCCGCACGGTGGATTACGACCTGCTGCCCGTCTCGACCAGCGTGCAGCTTAGCTTCGAGGAGCCGCAGGGCTGGTGGCAGCAGGCAACCCGCCGGCCCCTGGGCCAGGCCAGCGTGACGACCGACGCCAAGGGGGTGGCGCATTATTTCTACACCATGCCCAGCGTCTCCCGGCTGGTGGTGCGCGCCACGGCCCGCGCCCCGCGCGGGCGCGCGGCGACCCACGAGACACTCCTGTTCGTTTCCGGCGCTGACTACCTCTGGCGCGGAGTGCCGGACCAGCGGCCGGCGATCTATCCCGACAAGCGCTTCTATCGGCCGGGCGAGACCGCCCACATCTTGATTGTGACCCACAAACCTGGGGCCCAGGTCCTGGTCACGACCGAGGGCCAGCAGGTCTATACGTGGTCGCTGCACGCCGCCGCCGGATCTTCGCTGACGGTGGACATCCCCATTGAAGAACGCTACGAACCCAACTTTTTCGTGGGGGTCACCTTCGTCAAAGATGAGCAACTGTTCGAAGCCAGCAAGAACATTTCGGTGCCCGCCACCGAGAAGGTCCTGAAGGTAACCGTCGAGACCGACAAGCCGGAGTATCGGCCTAACGACAGGGTGACCTACACCCTCACCACCCAGGACGAGCAGGGCAAGCCCGTGAGCGCCGAGGTGAGCCTGGGCGTGGTGGACGAAGCCATCTACGCCGTCCGGCCGGACACGGTCCGGCCCCCCGAGAAGGTGTTTTACTCCCGCATCTGGAACCATGTGAACACGCAATTCTCCACGAGCTACTGGTTCGCCGGTTACTCCGGCCGTAACAAGATGGAGCTGACCTCCTTGCGGCAACCCACCAAGCTCGCCGACTTCAAGGGCGGCCAGCCGGTCGAGCCCCGGGTGCGCAAGTATTTCCCCGACACCACTTACTGGGCGCCGGCGGTGGTGACAGATTCGAGCGGCAAAGCGCGCGCCAGTTTCGCCTTCCCCGATTCACTCACCACGTGGCGAGCCACGGTCCGCGCCGTCAGCCGCGACACGCTGGTCGGCCAGGTAATCCACAAGGTCATCACACGCAAGAATCTGATTCTGGGCCTGGAGATTCCGCGCTTCTTCACCCAGGGGGACACGGCGACGGTGACCGGCATCGTTCACAACTATCTGGAAAACGACAAGACCGCGCGCGTGTCACTCGAGGCCCAAGGAGTGGAACTGGCGAGCACGGCCGAGACCACGGTGAACGTTCCCAAGAACGGAGAAGCCGTGGTCAACTGGACCGTCCGCGCGCCCAAGGTCGGCGAGGCGAAGTTCCTCAGCAAAGCTCTGACCGATGAGGAGTCGGACGCGCTCGAACTGACCGCTCCGGTGCGGCCCTGGGGCCTGCAACTGAGTGCGGCCTTGTCCGGCTCAACTGCGGCGCCCGAGGCGCAAACCACCGAGAGAATCGTTCTGCCGGCGGACATCAATCCGGAGGCTTCCTCGCTCCGCATCGATCTCGCGGCTTCGGTCGCGGGGACGCTCATGTCGGCGCTCGATTTCCTGGCCAGCTATCCCTACGGTTGCGTCGAGCAGACGATGTCGAGTTTCCTGCCGAACATCTTGGTGACGCGCGCGGTGAAAGAACTGGGGCTGACACCGCCCGCGGCTTCCGTCGAGCTTGAGAAGAAAATCGCCGCGGGACTCCAGCGCCTGTACCAGTACCAGCACGAGGACGGCGGCTGGGGCTGGTGGGAAACCGATCAGACGCATCCCTTCATGACCGCCTACGTGGTGGCGGGACTGGCGCAGGCGAAAGAAGCAGGTTATCCGGTGGACGAGAATCGCCTGAGGCGAGGGCGTGCGTCATTGCTCCAGCAGATCAACGAGAATCCCCGCGCGCTCGCGGACATTCGGGCCTACCTGATTTACGCGCTGGCCTGGAGCGGCGACTTTGACCGCAGCCTCGCGGAAGGCCTCTACGAGGCCCGCGGCAAGCTCTCGCCGAACGGACAGGCGCTGCTGGCGCTGACTCTGGCGCGCCTGAAGGACCCGCGCGTGCCGGAGCTCGCGAGATCGCTCGAGGCAGCAGCGCGCGTCGAAGGGCCTTACGCCTGGTGGAAGTCGGAGCGCCAGGAGATGCTCGATTTCTCCGCCGACAACTCTTTCGAGACCACGGCCTACGCCTTGAAGGCGCTGGCGAATCTCCATCCTCAAAGCGAGCTGCTGCCCAAGGCCGCGCGTTGGCTCATCGACCACCGCTCTGACGGCTACTACTGGACTTCCACCGAGCAGACCGCCACGGCGGTCTATGGCTTGATCGATTACCTCAAGATTTCCGGCGAGCTGAAGCCCAACTACACCGTGAGCGTTTTCCTCAACGGCAAGAAGCTGGCCGAGCGGCAAGTGACCGAAAAGGATGTGGCCAATCCGCTGCCCTTCGTCGTCACCGCCCAGGCCCCCGACGTGCACTCGGGCACGAACGAGATTCGCGTGATGAAGAAGGGGCCCGGCGTGCTTTACTGGTCGGCGTTTGCTTCGTACTTCACCCGGGAACCCAAACATGCGCCCGAGGGCAGTATCAAGCTGAACGTGGTGCGCGAGTACTTCAAGCTGGCGCCGGAGCGGCTGGAGAAGCGCATCGTCTATACCGAGACGCCGCTGCAAGGAACGGTTCAGAGCGGCGACGTGCTGGCGGTCCGGCTGACCGTGAACGCCACCGAAGAGCAGTCCTATCTGGAGATCGAGGACCCCATCCCCGCCGGATTTGAGTTCATCGAGCAGGAGAACCTGTACGAGCTGAAGACCAAGCCAGCCTGGTGGGAGTTCTACTGCACGCGCCGGGAATTTCACGACGACCGCGCCGCGCTCTTCTCCACGAAATTCGAGCGCGGACAGGGGCGATTCCATTATTTGCTCAAGGCCGTGACGCCCGGCACGTTTCAGGCGAATCCGGCGCGTGTTCTGCCCATGTACGAGCCGGCGCGCCAGGCCTCGACGCGGAGCGTTACCATCACCGTGACGCCACGGTGAGAAACTGCAAGGGGTAGAGCGAATGAAGAATGCATTAGCGACGTGGAAGTGGAGCGTGGCGGTCGTGGCCCGCAGCCCGGGGCTCCTCGTGGTGCTGGCGGCGCTCGTGGCCTTGTGGAGCTTCGGAGCTTACCAGTGGTTGTGGCTTCCAGAATCCTCGGGGCTTTTGTTGCTTTTCGCGCTGGTCTGGGGCGTGGCGCAGGTCTTGTTGGTAGTAGTCGTCCTGACGGGCGCTGCCACGAACGCGAGCGAAGCAGCCGCGACCCGCGCCGCGCGGCTTGAGTTGCGGAGCTTCGCTGCCTTCAATCGGGGCCAGTTCGTGCGCTGCCTCGTCATGGCCACAGTCAGTGGGTTGCTCGTCGTGACGTTGGCCGCAGCCTTCTCCTGGGTCAACGAATATGCACTCGAAGTCGCTTCCGTTGTGACTTTCTATTCCGAAAAGGCCGTCAGCCCCGTCAGCGTCGGAAAGGTCTTATGGGTTATCCAAGCGTATCTTTGGATTGCCATCTGGGGATTCCTGTTGAGCTTCTTGATTGTTCTGCTGCGCGCTGGGTGGAGTAAGGCCGGGCGGCAAGCTGCGCACCTTCTTGCCAACTCCTGCTGGCGAGCCTCTCTTCTCACGAGCTTGCTGACCGTGGTAGTTTTCGGCGGCCTTGCCTATCTCCTCGCCACCTGGCATCCCAAAGTCCTCGCCGGATTCTTGGACTACGCGCAGCTTCTCTTGCGCCTGGGCGGAGCGTTGCTGCTGCTGGTCTTCGGTTGGCTGTTCTGGATGCTTGCCCTGGCACGGATGGTGGTTGTGTCACAGGAAGGAAAAGCTGGCACGACAAGCACGCCGGAAGTTGCGGTTCGGGACTAGATGTAGCGGCGGCTTTACACCGCCATGTGAGAGGCGATGCTTGCATCGCCCGCCCGCAGACCCAGGAGGGTCCGAGCCGCCCGGCCAATCTGAAGGGAGGGAATATGCCGACAAAATGCTTACTCGGTCTCGAGCGTCCGTGCCGCAACGGGCGAAGGTGCAAGAGCCAAGGTAGTGAGAAAAGGGGAAGGCTCCAGTTCTTCTACCACTCGCCTTCCTCCGAGGACCCTGTGCGAGATGTGAAGGGGGAGCAGACAGGCAAGCTAAAGTTCGAGCCGCATATCGAAAGGAACGCAGAGAACTACTGCGTGAGGTGCTACCAAGACAACATAAGAGCATTCTTGAGAAGTGCAGAGAAGTATCTGTTTCTCTGTACGACATGCAAGAGTAAGGTGCTTGCAGAGAGGAAGGACAAGTTGTTCGGTAAGAGGTTTATCGTCGGGTATATCGAGAAGGGCAAGTGCATACGGTGGGCAGAGGACCGGGTCGCCACTCAGGGTCCCGCCAAGCTCTACTCTTTCAAAGATGCCTTCCCATTAGCTCAACTGCGGCACCTTCGCCATGTAAAGAACTTCAGGTACATGAAGAGGGACTTGACTCAGAAACAAACTGAAAAGATCCTGCACCACTTCAAGGGGCGGACCGACATCCGACAGGCTTGCCTCAAGGAACTGAGCAGACTCAAGCGGAGTCTAGCGAGGAGCGAGTACCGATGCAGGTAGTACTCCTACGTGTCGGTATCGATACCGCTAGCGATGGCATGCTCGGACCCGTTTTCGAAGATGGCACGTTCGACTATGTGCCAATTCCCGACGGCCATCGTCTCGACTTGCGCACTTACGGGAACACGCATGGCAAGCACGGTGCGCCGCTGCTAACATACTTCCCGAAGAATCTGCAAACGAGATATCGCCACCGGCCCATTCACTTTGACCCTGAGTTCAAGACCTTCACCTACGGTGACCCGACAACCCCCAAGACTTCCCTACGGCGTCTTCAAGAAGGCGACCTTCTTGTTTTCTACGCCGGTCTTCGGGGATGGGATATCCATGTGAAGCCGGGGCTCTACATCATTGGGTATTTCAGGGTCCTGTGCGCAGGGCTGGCCACTGGTTTCAGCCGGCCGGACCTCAAGCGGCTCTTCTCAAGGAACTTTCACGTGATGCACTCTCGTGTGTTTCGCGAACAACGGTCGAATCTCGTGCTCGTAAAAGGCGCTCCCGGAAGTCGGCTCCTGACCAAAGCTGTACTAATAAGCGCTTACGGGAAGGACAGAAGAGGAACGCCGTTGAAGATTTTGTCCGGAAGGATGCAGAAAGTTTTCGGGGACTTCGGCGGGCACGTCAGCATCCAGCGGTCTCCGCCACGATGGGTGGCACCTGAATTCATTGAGTCTGCGGCTGACTTCGTTACTTCGCTGCGTTGACCTACTCTGCAATTGCCGACGTGCGTTCTTCAGACGACGCACACGACGGTACGCCGCACTTTCGCGAGCGAAAGAAGCAGGCGGGAGGCCTGCGCTACCCAAGAAGATACATGCCGTGCACCCTTACTGTGACGCGCGGAGGTCGGCGGGGGTGGGGTGTTCGAGGATTTGCCACAAGGCAGATTCGCCGCGCCGGCGGGCCAATTCGCGGACCCGCTCGAGCGCTCGCGCATAGGCAGCCTTCATCTCGGCTTCTGAACGCGGCCGGACAATCGCCTCCTCGAGGCTGCGGCCTGTGAGTGGCGCGCCCACCTGCGGCTGCTCGCCGGTCAGGTAGAGCACCAGACCTTCTTCGAACCACCGGGGCACTTGCGGAGCGCGCAGGCGGCGCACGACCAGGTGCGTTAATTCGTGGCGCAGGGTGGAATCAAGGATGCCTTTTCGTTTCAGCAAGCGCAGAGGTTGAAGCTGAATGCTTTGCCCATCGTTGCTCGCCGCCACCCAGCCCGGCTGGCCCGAGGCGCGGATGAATTCCTCGGTCGTTTCCCAGGTGCGGGCCTGAACTCGTGCCGGCAGAACCTCCGCGCGGCTTCCGAGTTGCTGACGAGATCTTTCGAGCGCCTGGAGCGCCTCTGCGGCCCACGGCTTCTGGCCAGGCGGAAAGAGAAGCTCAAAGTGCTCGCTCGAGAGAGCTCGCGCCGTGCGGCTCGCTTCGAGGCTCTCGACGGTCGCGCCTGGAAAGTAATGGGCGAGGATCTTCTCGTAGCCGATGCCCATCTGGCCCATCTGCTCCGCGCCAGTCTGGCAGAGCCCGACGCCGTGGCCCAATCCGCGGCCCGTGAACTTGAGCTGGTCCCCGCGCCGCTCGACGGTGTAGAGATTGCTCTTCAGCGTGTTCCAACCAAGTTGCCGATTAACGGCGTAGCGAAACTCATTCGCATCGATTCGGCGCGTTGAGCCTCCCACCAGCCGCAGCCGCCGCACGCGCCCCGAGGCATTCTTCTGCTCGATCACCAGGTCGCGCAGCGGCCCATCGAGAGCGACGCCCAGCCTGCGGCGCAAGATCGCCTTCACAGTCTCCAGCGGGAGCGTCTGCTGCCAGGAAGTCTGCTCGCTTCTTACGCAATAGGGATCGCGGACGCTCGGCAGGTAGGGCGCGGCGCGGTCTGGCCAGACATCGCCCGCGGCCTCGGTGACTCCACCACAATGGGCCGTGTAGTAGACATCAATAAGCTGGCCCTGATACTTCAAGACCAAACCGGCAGTCTTCGAGACCGCTTCAGTAGCAGCAGACGGACTCCCGTTCTGTGATTCCGACGGGAGACGAAAAAACTGGCAGTGAGTCAAGGAACAGAAATCGAATCCCATGGCCCGATGGCGTCCGCGGGAGCGCAAGGCCCAGGTGCGTGCCAGGACGGCCATCGCCGCGAGCGCCGGCGGACTCTTGAGGGTCGCCGCTTCGCCTGCCAGTACACCTTGCACGTAGGTTTCAAGGTCCACCGGCGCGACAACCCGCAAACCACTTCGGGCCCGGACGATATTTGCCCTGCGGAGCGTGACCGAAGCAGTGAATGCCGGTGCGGCGGATTTCCTCAACTTGAATTCAAGGCGGAATGGCGCCGAAGAGGCCGCAGTCGCAGCCCGGAATTCTTCCGCCCTCTCAGCCGACGCGCAGCGCAAGCCCGCGACTGCCGCTGCGCAGTGAGCGGTTGCCCTCGGCTTCAACACCAAGCAACGCGGCTGGCCGAGGCCCGCGCAGATGCGGACCGCGTCCGCTCCGGCCTCGAAGGTCAAGCTCTCGGCGATCTTCCCCGAAAACAACTCCACGCGAAACTCCTCTCCCCGCAGCGGGGCCAGAGTTCCGGCCACCACTAGCACGGCGAGCAGCAGAGTTCTCCTGCTCACGGCTTTTGCCCCTTGGACGTGAAATAGTGCCGCAGGATTTTGCCCGCTAGGGGCGCGGCGGCGGCGCCAGTCCCCCGCTCCAGAAAAACCACCAGCGCGATTTCCGGCTCGTCGGCGGGAGCATAGCCCACAAACCACGCGTGGGTTGCGCCCGACCCGTCGCGGGAGGTCGCCGTTCCGGTCTTGCCCGCCACTCGCACGCCCTCCACCGCGGCGCCCTGGCCGGTCCCGCTGCGCACGCATTCCTCTAAACCCTCAGCCAGAATTTTGAAAGTCTCCGACCGCAGCTTCACTTGTCGTAAGAGACGCTGAGCGGTGTTCCTCCCGGCGGACGGTTTCCAAAGGCGAAAGACCGCGCCTCGAGTCGCGATGGCGGAATAAGCCAGCAGCAACTGAGCCGGAGTCACCAGAACCGTGCCCTCTCCCACGGCGGCCCGTGCCTTCGCCGCCGGACCATCCCCGATGCGCACCTGCCCAGGGTTCGCGGGAAATCCCGGCCCCTCCGCAGGGCTGCCAAAGCCGAACACGGCGTACCCATGTGCGAGGGCCGCAGCTGTCAGGCGGACACTCAGCGCGGCGAAAAAATAGTTACAGGAATTGGCCAGCGCCGTAACGAGCGTAAACGGCTCGACCGCCGGAGGGTGGGAACAACGGTAGGCTTCTCCCAAAAGCTCCGGCACGCGTCGGCAGTGGATTTGGTCGCGGGGCGAGATCAAACCTTCCTGGAGGGCGACCGCGCCTTCCACGATCTTGGCCGTGGAGCCAGGCGGATACACTCGCCCGAACGCGGCCTGGGGATTCCAGACCGCCAGGAGTTCGCCGGTCATGGGATTCGAGACAATGATGGCGCCCCGGCGTTCGCGCATGAGCGCCTTGACGAAAGGTTGAAGCGGCTGTTGCGCCTGCACGGGCAGCGTAGAGGTCAGGCACCAGCAGAGAGCGCCCAGGAGTATGGTCGGACTTGTCCACCGGTGGGCGCGCGCTGAGTGATGAGTCAAGGCAGAGGCTCGTGGACAGACTGAAACACCTATCATGCCCAGCCGTGCCGGTCAGCGCAAGCTCTCCACCCAAGGTCAGCCAGCGGAGTCTGCCGGAGGTTCCTTCTGGGCGGGTGGAGGCTCAGCAGTCGCCTTGCGCCCGCGAGGTTTCCTCGAACGCGGCAGAATAGAGATACGGTTGCAGCTCACGCAGAGGAGGTGGTGACCGCTCGGGGAGCGAGCTACTTTGAACGACCTGCAATGGGGACACCTTGGTTGCTTCATAGGCAACTCTCAATCTAACACATCCGAAGGGCTGAGTGTAGGTCAAGGCGCATGTGGCGGGGCCAGACGCACCCTGTCCGGCTGCAACAAGGGGGCAGGCGCGCTCGGCGTGAAGTGAGACAGCCCGGCGGGCGGCGCGACCAACGAAAACGGCGCGGCCTTTATCAAGGGGCTTGACGGCGGACGCGAGGCGGGTCATTGTAACCACCGCAAAGCCGTCATCTCACCTCGAGGTAAGAACATGATTACTCGCCGTTCGTTCCTGCTGGAAAGCGCGCCGGGCGCTGCCCTGGCTTCCGCCGCCGTGCTGGGTAGCGAGTCTCTCGGCCGAGGCGCCGAGGCGTCAGGTTCGCCCTACTTGGCTGAGTTTGTGACCTTCCGACTGCAGATGGGCGCTCAAGTCGCTGCCGCCCTGGGGTGGCTGGAAAAGCGCGCCCTGCCCTTGTGGCAGAAGCACCGTTTTGGGCCGGTGGGCGTCTTCACCGTCGATATCGGGGCGAACATTCCCGCCGTGGTCTTCATTCGGATCTACGCTTCGCTGGCCGACCGGGAAGCGGTGTGGAAGTCACTCGCCGCTGATCCCGACTGGGCCGCCGCAGTGACCGACCTCGAGAAAGACGGCCCGGCCTTCCATCGCGAGGATTCGATGCTGCTGGTCGCCACGCCCTTCTCGCCTCCTGTAAAACCCGCGGCTCCGAGTGACCCTACTCGCAAGGTGTTTGAGCTTCGGATCTACGAGTCGCCGACCTGGAAGCAATTGGGCTTCCTGCACGACCGCTTTGCCGGCGGCGAGATCGACGTGTTCCACAAGAGCGGCATTCACCCGATTCTCTACGCCGATACGCTCATCGGACCGAACCAGCCCAACATGGCCTACTTGATTCCGTTTGAAAGTCAGGCGCAGCGCGAGAAGGCCTGGGGCGCGTTCCGGGATAACCCGGACTGGGTGAAGCTGCGCGATGAATCAATTCGGAAGGGCGGAGAGATCGTACGCAACATCACCAACATGATTCTTAGCCCGGCCAGCTTCTCCATGATTCGCTGAGCCGCCTTGGGCATTCGGTTCCGGTTCGCAAACAGGTCGCTCTCTGGAAAGGGTGTGCCATGTCCTGGAGTGATCAGTTCTTCTCCAAATTCTGGCCCGTCGTCGGACCGGTATTCACGGAACACATTGCCGAGACGGAGCAGGAAGTCAAATCTCTTCTCCAGATGCTGCGGCTCGGGCGCCGTGCACGGATTCTCGATGTGCCCTGCGGCTTTGGACGGCACGCCGTGGAGTTGGCCCGGCACGGATTTCGGGTTACCGGCGTGGACATCAGCCCGGAACTGCTCGCTCGGGCTCGCGAGGCTGCGGCCGCCCAGGGTGTGGTGGTGGAGTTTCGCCGCGGCGATATGCGGCGGCTGGCTTACCAGCGCGAGTTTGACGTCGTCCTGAACCTTCTCACCAGCTTCGGCTACTTCGGCGATCGGACCGACTTCGAGGTGCTCCGCAAGTTCCGCCGCGCCCTGCGACCGAAGGGGCGGTTGGTGATAGACGTCATAAACCGCGACTGGATTATGCGCAATTTCCTGCCGCACGACCGGGCGCGCGTGGGGAAGTTCGTCGTCGCTCAAGAGAGGAGCTTCGACTTTCGGACGAGTCTGCAGACCACCTACTGGACGGCTCGTCGCGGCCCGCGCCGCTGGAAGGGCACCACGCGCCTGCGCCTTTACTCCTGCCACGAATTGCTGGAGAGGCTCGAACACGCGGGATTCTCCGACGTCAGATGCTGCGGCGACCTGCGCGGGGGCCCACTGACGCTCGATTCCCCCCGGCTGGTCCTCGTTGCCCGGCGCTTCGCTTAGGGAACGGGCCGGGTTTCCGTAGCTCCGCGGCTTTTTCTTGATTCATCGTGGACGAGCCGCAGACCTCAAAAACGGAGGTCTGCGCTACTTTGCTGCTTAGCCCCGAAGGGGCGTAAGACATTAGCCCAGGGCGTGAGCCCTGGGATAGCAAGGCCCCCACCCCCTTTGTTCCCCCTCCCCCGCCCGAGCGGGGGAGGGGGCAGGGGAAGCAGTGCTTCCCGCGGGGGAGAGGGCGAACTCGTGATCCCATGGCTTGCGCCGTGGGCTATTATCTACCGCGCCTCACGGCGCTCCACCAGGGCAGAACTTTGTATTGCTGCGGGCAATCTGGGGCGCACAGGAGCGGAAATGAACAGGGAGACCATGACGTCGCGCGAGCGCGTGATTGCTGCGCTCGAGCACCGTCTGCCGGACCGGGTCCCCATTGACCTCGGGGGATTTCAGACCGGGATCCACCGCAAAGCCTACGAGGAACTCACGGCTTACCTGGGACTGGGCGGGGAGGTACGCGTCCTCGATCCCGTCCAGCAGCTCGCCGCGCCTTCCGAGGAAGTCCTGCAGAGGTTTCACGTCGATTTCCGCTACGTTATGGCGCAGGCGCCCGCGGGGTTTGACGGCGCGGTACGACGCCGCGCGAGCGGCGGGCGGGTGTGGCAGGAACTTACCGACGAGTTCGGCGTGACTTGGTCGATGCCCGAAGACCAGCAGCTTTACATGGACATTACGCATCACCCGCTGGCGGCGGCCTCTGTTGCCGATCTCAGGGAATACCCTTTTCCAAGGGGGAACGACCCGTCTCGTTTTGCAGGGCTGCGCGAGCGGGCGCTGCGCCTGCGGCGCGACACACCATATGCGCTTTCCAGCGGGACATGCGGCGTGACTTACGAAGTGTGCTGGTATATGCGCGGGCTCGAACAGTGGTTCGCCGACATGGTGCAGAACCCGGCATTCTGCGAGGCGCTGATCGATCGCACCTGTGGCTACTGGGTCGACTGGTTGAGGGGTTTCCTGGGCGAGGTCGGGGACTTGCTGGACGTGGTCATGATCGGCGACGATCTCGCCGGTCAGAACGGGCCGCTGTTCTCGCCGGCCTTCTACCGCGCGGTGGTGAAACCGCGTCAGAAGCGGGTGGTCGAGACCATCCGCAGCCTGACGCGGGCGAAAATCTGGTACCACACCTGCGGCAGCTGCGTTCCTTTCATTCCGGATCTACTGGAAAACGGCATCGATATCCTGAACCCCGTTCAGATCAGCGCCCGCAACATGACACCGGCAATGCTCAAAGAAAACTTCGGCGCACGCCTGACATTCTGGGGCGGAGGGATCGACGCGCAGCACGTACTCCCCTTTGCGCGGCCGGAGCGCGTGCGGGAGGAGGTCACGGCCAACGTGCGCGCGTTCAAGCCGGGCGGAGGCTATGTGTTCTGCAACTGCCACAACATCCAGGCGGGGGTGCCGGCGGAAAACATCGTGGCCATGTATGATGCCGCTTACGAAGCTGGTTTTTACTGAAAGGCGCACGGTATGGGATGAGCTGCCCGAGATTTCGTACTATCTGAAGTGAGACAGTCTGCATCACAGCTTGAGGCTGTGAGATGTGATTTGTCGGAACCAGAAGGCTATAGGTTGGGGGATCATTCCGGTGCGCTAGGTCGGAGTGAAGGGCGCCGTAGGTTCAAGTCGTTGGACCGAAGCGTCCAGGCCGTCCTGCGCCGCATGAATTTTCCGCCGTAGCGGCCACCTTCAGGTGGCCATCTACACTGTCGGCCTGAAGGCCGACGCTACACCGCCGCATGAATTTCCCGCCGTAAGAGCAGTGACGAGTGACCAGTGACAAGTGACCGGAACGGTAGCGTGCGGCAGCGCCAGCCGAAGTGTAGGGGCCCCGGTGGGGCGGCTAGCCCAGGGAGACGTTCCACCGGAACGTCTCTACTTTTCGCTTGACAAATCCGACAAGGTATGCTATACTAGTAGCCTCTAGAATGGCAGGCACCAGCGTGAGTTTGGCTGCACTTGATGGGCGGTGCTGTCACGACTTGAGGTGGGTCGTGGGCTCGAATCATCGGAACGAAAATCTGGCTCCTTATATATAGGAAAAGGCAAAGCTAGTATGTTGTTGAAAACAAAAGAAAATGCCACTTTTTGGGGTTAAAACGAACCTAAACCACTTAACCTTTTTGTTTCCAATGTGATACGTGCTAAATCGGCGGCTTTGGACGGAAAGATTCGCACGCGAAAGCTAGTATATTATTGAAAACAAAAGACAATAGCCATTTTTGATCGAGAACGAACCAAAACCACCTTGCACTCTAACACTTGTGTTTCCAAAAGGATAGGTGCGAAATCGGCGGCTTTGAAGGGGAAGATTCGCACGCCGCAAACGCGGCAAAGCTAGTAACTTATTGAAAACACATGGTCTGGACATGGAAAACACTCCTGGTGAGCCGTCCTCCAGAGAAGAAGCATCGGGAGAGATTCACGGGGAGCCGGACGCGTGCGGATACGGCTTGATCTACCGCCACGCGATGGATCTTGAACCGCGGCGCGGCTCCCCGCCGTTCGAGGAATTGATCAAGCCGAAGGGATGAGGCGTAATGCTTGGCTAGACGGTTTCTCACTGCCGCATTCCCGTCGGCAGGCCAGCGAGACGCTGGCGCCACGGTGCCGGGTTAGACCCAGGGGCGTTCGCGCGTGATGCCTCTGGCCAGCATTTCCTGGACCAAGGCGGTATCGTCCCGCACCTGCCAGTCGAACATCCCGACGCAGATAAAATCAGCCCCTTTCTGGAAGGCGTGCAGAAAGCCCTCCGGAGGCTTGTCTCTGCCCGCTCCCAGGACCTTGAATCCGATCCAAGGCTTCTGGATGGTTTTCATGAATGCGCCGATTTCGGCGGCCGGGCTGGAGTAGTAATTCACCCGGTTCACGGTGAACATGTAGAAGTCCGGATCGAGTTTGGCCTGTTCACATCCTTGGACGGTGGCCAGTAAGTGCGCGCCGATGCCCGCCAGCAGTCCCGTTTTCCGGATGCCGGCAACCACCCGGCCGATTCCCTCCGTTTTTCCCTGCTTCACCGCCGTGTCGCTGACGTTCCCGTGGAGGTACATGGCGATAGCGCCGGTGTCGCGTGCTCGCTGGGCGTTCTCCACCGGGTCGCCCTGCTCGGGGGCGGATTGGGCAATCCACTGGAGCTTTCCGCCGCGCTCCCGCGTGAACTTCTGGTAATGCTCGATGATGTGGGGATCCGCCCGCATCAACGTGGTGTTGATGCCGTTTTGCTCGGCGAGGGTCCAGGTTTCGAGGATCTTCTCGGTGGTGAAATAGTGGGTCATCAAAGCGGACTGATAAAGCAGGTTGTCCGCGTGGGCAGAGCCGGAAATCAGGTTCCCACCAATGATGAGCCGGGAGATCTCATATTTGCCGAGCTTTCCCCGCTGGAGTCCCTTGACGGGTTCCTTGACCTTCCCATATTCCGAGCGGTCCACCAGTTGGGCCATCAAGGCCCGGTGTTCATAGCCCAGTTCCCCCAGAAGAGCGCCGGATATTCCCAGGGAACTCGTCAGCAGTCTACGGCGATCCATGCTGCGCATTCGCCAGTCCTCCCGAATCGATCAGTCAGAGGTCAGTGAACAGACCTCAACCGGGATTCATTATAAGCGACGCGCGGCAGGTGGCAAGTGGGGGAAGGAGGAGGAAGGAAGACGGCATACGGTGGACGGCAGACGGGAGAAACGGCATGTTCCGCTTGCGTACGTTCACGGGCAGGACGCCCGTGCTACGGTGCCGTGCCGCCGAGAGGCCGACGCTACGCGGCGGCGGTAGCGCGGGATTCTTTCCAGAGCCGCATGTAAGGTTTAAGGTCGCGCATCATGGCACGAAAGCCGTCGAGGGTGAGCGACTGCACGCCATCACTGAAGGCTTTTTCCGGGCACGGATGCACCTCGACCAGCAACCCGTCGGCGCCGATGGCGACCGCGGCGCGCGACACGGCGGGCACCAGGCTCCGCTTGCCGGTGGCGTGGCTGGGGTCGACGATGACGGGCAAGTGCGTCAGTTCGTTCAGCACGGCCACGGCCGTGAGGTCACAGGTATTGCGCGTGGCGGTTTCAAAGGTGCGGATGCCGCGCTCGCAGAGGATGATGTTGGGATTGCCGTGGGCCACCAGGTACTCCGCCGACATCAACAGCTCCCGGATGCTGGAACTCATGCCGCGCTTGAGCAGGACCGGCCGGGGGCAGCGGCCCAGCGCCTTGAGCAGCGCGTAGTTCTGCATGTTGCGCGCGCCCACCTGGATGATGTTGGCGTAGTCGGCTACCATCTCCACGTCGCGCTCGCTCAGGACTTCGGTGACCAGCGAGAGGCCTGTGGCCTCACGCGCCCGGGCCAGCAGCTTCAGGCCTTCGAGTTCGAGGCCCTGGAATTCGTAGGGCGAGGTGCGCGGCTTGAAGGCGCCGCCGCGCAGGATCTTGGCGCCCGCGGCCGCGACGCACGCGGCGGTCTCCATGATCTGAGCCTCGCTCTCCACCGAGCACGGACCGGCCATGACGACGAACTCGTCGCCGCCCACCTCGACGCCGTTCACCGAAATCCGCGTGCGCTCGGCCTTGAATTCCCGGCTCACGAACTTGTAGGGCGCCGAGATGCGCACCGCGCTCTCTACACCCTGCGTGGCTTCCAGCATCTCCAAGCAGGGCGTGACGTCGCCCATGCCGACGGCGCCAATCACCACGCGCTCCTCGCCCTGAATGGAGTGCACCTTGAAGCCGAATTCGCGGATGCGCTCGCACACGTGCTCGATCTCTTCTTTGGTGGCGTGCTTCCGCATCGAGATGATCATGGCCGCTTCCTCCCTGACAAAAAAAGCCCACTCAACTGGAGTGGGCTGGCTCTGGAATTCCCTTTTCTGCTTCAGATTCAGGCCAACGCCACTCTACCGCTTCGAGGCAAAGCCCCAGAAGCGGTAACTAAAGCTAAACGAACTGGCGTAGGCCCGTACCATAAGAAGCGCACTATACAGGAGAGCCCACCGCGAGCGCAAGCAAATCTTGCCCGCACTGGCTGCGCCGGCTGGCGCAGACCCTTTCGGGTCTGCGGGCCTCCGAACGGGACGGCTTCTTCTGCCGATTTTTCTCGCGCTTGCTTTATAATCGTCGCCAAGTCCTGGCGGCAGAAAGCCGCCGCGGCCAGAAGGTGGTGGTTTGAGCGTTCGCATTGCGGTGCTGGGCAGTGGGAGTGGAGGCAACTGCACCTTGGTGGCGACCCAGAAGACGCGCCTCCTGATTGACGCCGGCTTCAGCAAGCGAGAAACGTACGCGCGCCTGGAAGCGATCGGAGAAAGGACCGACGATTTCGACGCCATCGTCGTTTCCCACGAGCACACCGACCACATCGGCGGCCTGCGCGCCCTGGCGCTCGACCTGAACGTCCCGGTTTACATCTCGCCCGGCACGCGCGACGCCCTGCGCTGGGACCCGCGCCTCCGCGCCTTCGAGCTGTTCAGCACCGGCGAGAAGTTCTCGATCGGCAACATCGAGATCACGCCCTTCTCCATTCCTCACGACGCCGCCGATCCGGTCGCCTTCACGCTGGAGGCGGAGGGCATCCGCATCGGCCTGGTCACCGACCTGGGCTGCATTCCCGAGTTGGTGAAGCGGCACGTGCGCGGCTGCCACTGCCTGGTCTTCGAGTCGAATCACGACCTGGAGATGCTCAAGATCGGGCCGTATCCCTGGTACGTCAAACAGCGCGTGATGAGCCGGCACGGCCACCTTTCCAATCGCATCACCGGGGAGTTTCTGAGCGAGGACTTCGACGGCACGGCGCAGGTGCTCGTCCTGGCGCACTTGAGCCAGACCAACAATCACCCGGAGGTGGCCCGCCTGAGCGCCGAGGAAGCGCTCAACCGGCGGCCGCGGCGCGCGCCGCTCCAGTTGCATCTTGCCAGCCAATTCACGCCCACGCCCGTCTTCCGGTTCTAGCTGTAGCGCTGCCGTCCCGGCGGCATCCGGTGGGAGATGCCGGCAAGATGTCGGCGCTACAGGGCTTTTGTCTTCCGTCTCCTGGCTTCTGACTTCTGACTCCTCGTTGTGATACGATGGCCCCTTCGATCTCTCACTGCACGGCAGTCTTGTCCCACTGGGGAAGGTTGTCCCCCCCGAGCATGTGGTCGCGTGAGAAATCGAAAATCCAAAATCTAAAATCGCAAATTGGAAATCCCATGATTCCTCGTTATACCCGCCCCGAAATGGGCCAGATCTGGAGTGACGAAAACAAGTTCCGTCGCTGGCTGGACGTGGAAATCGCCACGGCGGAAGCCGAAGCTGAAATGGGGATGATCCCCAAGAGCGCGGCACGCGCCATCCGGCGCAAGGCGGCGTTTTCCGTCGAGCGCATCCTGGAAATCGAGAAGAAGGTGAGGCACGACGTCATCGCCTTCACCACGAACGTGGCTGAAAACGTGGGGCGCGAGGCGCGCTATCTGCACTACGGCCTCACCTCGAACGACGTGGTGGATACCGCGCAGGCGCTGCAAATCCGCGACGCGTCCCAGTTGCTGCTTCAAGGTCTTGCCCGACTGGGCGAGGTCTTGAAAAAGCGCGCTTTGGAGTTCCAGCACACACCCATGATGGGCCGCACGCACGGCATCCATGCGGAGCCCATCACCTTTGGCTGCAAGCTGGCCATCTGGTACGCCGAGAACCAGCGCAACACGGAGCGGCTCGCTTACGCAACCGAGCAGATGCGCGTGGGAAAGATTTCCGGCGCCGTCGGCATGTACGGCCACTCGACGCCCGAGCTGGAAAAGAAGATTTGCGACAAGCTGGGACTAGAGGCAGCGCCAGTTTCGTCACAGGTGATCCAGCGCGACCGGCACGCGTTCTACCTCTGCACACTGGCGGTGATTGCCGCCTCGCTCGAAAAGATTGCGCTCGAAGTCCGCGGTCTGCAACGCACCGAGGTGCGGGAAGTGGAAGAGTATTTCTCGCCGGAGCAGAAAGGCTCTTCCGCCATGCCCCACAAGCGCAACCCGGTGACGGCGGAGCAGATCTGCGGCCTGGCGCGCGTCGTGCGCGCGAACGCCCAGGCGGGGCTCGAAAACGTGGCGCTCTGGCACGAGCGCGATATCTCGCACTCCTCGGTCGAACGCATCATCCTGCCGGATTCGACCATCCTCGTGGATTACCTGCTGGCGAAGACCGCGAACCTGGTGGAGACGATGTTCGTCTATCCCGAGCGCATGCGGGAAAATCTCGACCATCTGAAGGGGCTGATCTTCTCAGGCCAACTGCTGCTGGAACTCGCGGCCAAGGGCGCGTCGCGCGAAGACGCTTATCGCTGGGTGCAGCGCAACGCCATGCAGGTGTGGGAGACCCACGAGGACTTCAAAACGCTCGTCGAACGCGACGACGACATCCGGCACTATTTGAAACCCTCTGAAATTGCCGAAATCTTCAAAGTCGAGCGCTACCTCAGCCACGTGGACGCGATATTCGCGCGCGTGTTTGGGAAGTAACACCCCTCACCCTCAGCCCCTCTCCCGGAGGGAGAGGGTGTCCCGTAGCGGCACTGCACACCGTACCTGTACGTTGGAGTGCGGGAGCTTGCTCCCGCTTTGCCGTGCGCGTACCCGGCACAGAAGTCAACGGATTCGGCGGTAGACCTCGCGACGGTGGCGAACGTGGTGGACAATGGCGACGTTCGCTTTCGGATCAACCTCGTAGACAATTCGATAGTCACCCACCCTGATCCGATACAGTCGTTCAGAGGACGAGAGCTTCACCGAGGCGGGCGGAAAGGGGTTGGCCGCCAGGGCCTCGATGCGCTCCATCGTTCGCGCGACCGTTGCTCTAGGAAGGTTCTGCAGGTCTTTCTCGACAGACGGCTTGAAGATGATCTTATAGGAGCCCATGGGCTTTGAGACGGCGTTTCATTTCTTCGAGGCTAACGGGCTCTTCCTTGCGGCGTTCGGCGACCACAGCCAAGTCGTGAAGGTCTTCGAGCAGTCGCTTGTAACGGGTGACGGGAAGAATCACCCCCTTCTTCTTTCCCTGGTCATCTACAACGTATTGCGCGCGCGTTGCGCTCATTTCGTGCTCCATTAGTCTGTGAGTCCAAATCCAGTTTACAGCCGATTCATCACGCTGGCTAGGTACCCCGCCCCGAAGCCGTTATCAATATTCACGACGCAGACGTTCGGGGAGCAACTGTTGAGCATGCCGAGGAGGGCGGCGAGGCCGCGGAAGCTGGCGCCGTAGCCGACGCTGGTAGGGACGGCGATGACCGGCACGCCCACCAGGCCCGCCACGACGCTCGGCAGCGCGCCTTCCATGCCCGCCACGCAGACAATCACGCGCGCCTCACGCAGGAGTTGGCTTTCGCCCAGCAGGCGGTGAATGCCCGCCACGCCCACATCGTGGAGCGATTGCACGCGATTGCCCATCGTCTCGGCGGTGACGAGCGCTTCCTCGGCCACCGGAATATCGGACGTCCCCGCGCAGACGACCACAATCTTCCCTTTGCCGCGGATCTTCTGCTCGCGACGGATTACGATGGCGCCCGAGAGCCGATGATATTCCGCGCGCCGGTCCAAGCTGCGGATGCGCTCGAACAGCGCCTCGTCGCCGCGCGTGATGAGGATGTTGTGGCGATGGGCCAGCATGCGGCGCACGATGCCCTCCACCTGCTCGGGCGTCTTGCCGCGCGCAAAGATCACCTCGGGAAATCCCTGACGCAGCGAGCGGTGGTGATCAATCTTGGCGTAGCCCAGGTCTTCGTAAGGCAGCGTGCGTAGGCGCTCCACGGCGCCTTCCACACTCAGCGTGCCGCGCCGCACCTGGCGCAACATTTTGGCGATTTCTTCGGCGGTCAATTTGAACTCCCGTAGGGGAGCCCCTTCACGGTGCTCCCGCGGGAGGGCCGTGAAAGCCCTCCCCTACTCATTTCCACGGGGCAGTATAGCAGGGATTCCAGGTTTCCTTGACTTCCTCCAGAGCCCTGGCTGACAATGCCCGGCATGCCGCACCATTCTTCCCGCAAGAAGGTCGTGGTCCTCGGCGTGACCGGAGCGAGCGGGGCGATCTTCGCGCGGCGGATGCTCCAAATGCTCGAAGCCGACCCGCGCGTGGGCAAGATCCACCTGGTGGTCTCTGACAGCGGGCTGAAGGTACTGCGCGAGGAACTGGACTTGGAGGTTGCCAAGCACGCGGATCTTCCGGCGCTGCTCGCCGGCCGGTCGGCGCGCAAGGCGGTCTATCTGCTCGATTCCGACATCGGCGCGAGCATCGCCAGCGGGTCCTACCCCGTGGACGGCATGGTGGTGATCCCGTGCAGCACGGGATGTCTGGCGCAGATTGCCAACGGCATCGCCTCCACGCTCATCGAGCGTGCCGCGGATGTTTGCCTGAAGGAGGGCCGGAAGCTCATCCTGGCCATCCGGGACGCGCCCTTCAGCCGTGTGCATCTGGAGAATATGTTGCGGGCTCAGGCTGCCGGCGCCGAAATCTTCCCCATCATTCCGTCCTTCTACCATCACCCTCAAACGATTGCCGACCTCGTCACGCAGTTCTGCTGCCGCGTGCTGGCGCATTTGGGATTGGAGCAGAAGCAGCAGTTTCGATGGACTGGAGAGAGGAAGTAGGGGCTGGGTGCTTGGGGCTGGGGATTGTCGATTGAAGATTGTTGATTGAGAAATGCAGATGGTTGTTCACACGCTCGGAACGGCGCATAAGCGCTGCGCAGAGGGCCTGAATGGAGGACCTACCAACATGAAGAGACTCTCGTCATTATTCCTAGGCTTGCTCTGGTCTCTGGTCATCATCGGTCCGGC
This sequence comes from Terriglobia bacterium, assembly GCA_050014795.1. Lineage (GTDB taxonomy): Bacteria > Acidobacteriota > Terriglobia > UBA7540 > UBA7540 > JALHUF01. The sequence goes on from JBEKCQ010000042.1 coordinate 21,549, forward strand.
CCTGGTGGCTGGGCAGGAGATGAAACCCCTCGAACTGCCCAAGCCGCAAACCGACGGCGGCCGGCCGCTGATGCAGGTCTTGAAGGACCGGCACACGACGCGCGCGTTCAAGTCGGAGAAGCTGCCCTTGCAGGTCCTTTCCAACCTGCTTTGGGCCGCCTTCGGAATCAATCGCCCTGACTCCGGGAAGCGCACGGCGCCCTCCGCGATGAACTGGCAGGAAATCGACATCTACGTCGCCCTCCCTGAGGGGCTCTACGTTTACGACGCGAAGGCGCACCGGCTGAATCTGGTGCTGGCCGAGGACGCTCGCGCGGCGACGGGTGGACAAGATTTCGTCAAGGACGCGCCCGTGAATTTGGTCTATGTCGCGAACTTCGCCAAGACCGGCGACGCGACCGCCGAGGAGAAGAACTTTTATTCGGCCGTGGATGCAGGCTTCATCAGCCAGAACGTTTACCTGTTCTGCGCTTCCGAAGGACTGGCCACCGTGGTGCGCGGCACCGTGGACCGGCCCGCCCTGGCCAAGCTGATGAAGCTGCGTCCCGAGCAGAAGATCCTTGTCGCGCAGACCGTGGGGTATCCGAAGTAATCCGGCGCTCTCGAGTTCGGACGATGGCGCGAGCCCATTGGGACACCCTTCAAACGCGATATACGATTGAGAGCTGTTCAAGCCACCTCATGGGTTCACAAAGCACTTGTTCTGGGGGCACTCCGTGAGGAGGAGTAGTGCCACAGCATGAATCAGCATGAAAAGCTACTGTTTCTGTTATGCGTCACGTTCTCCTTGGTGATCTTCGCCTTGTACCACTTCATGATATTTAGGGTAAACAGGCATCTGGATCCTGACGATCGAATTCGTCACTTTTCGCGGGGCGCAGCGACCAAACTGGAGAAGCTGTACAGAGGGTTCTATCCGAGGAGTTCCCTCTACTCGTTCAGAAGGTCATCTGCCGTCATCCTGCTAATTCTCGCTCTAGCGATGGTCGCCTTGCGCACCTGGGAATACGTCGTTGGAAGATAACTTCCTGGTGAAATCGTACTGATCGACTACCCTGCAACCGCAGTCTTGCCATTACTCGCAGAAACCAGGCATCATGGTCATTCACCTATGAGCGATGCAAAGAGCCAGTCGATGTGTCAACCCGGCGCGCGCGGGGTGGCGCGGTGACGGGTTTGCTTCGGAAAGTGCGCACGACGCTCGAAATGATCAAGTTCGAGCATTCGGTTTTTGCCCTGCCGTTTGCCTTGACCGGAGCGCTGCTGGCGCGGCGCGGACTGCCCACTTGGCGGGAGCTGTTTTGGATTGTGGTCGCCATGGTGGGCGCGCGCAGCGCCGCCATGACGTTCAACCGCATCGCCGACCTGAAGCTTGACGCGCTGAACCCGCGCACCCAGAAGCGCGCGCTGCCCGCGGGCCAGCTCAGCCCCCGGTTTGCGGTCGGCTTCACCGTTGTCGCGTGCGGGCTGCTCGTGCTGGCCGCCTACGAACTGAATCCTCTGGCGTTCAAGCTTTCGCCGGTGGCGATTCTGATCCTGCTGGGGTACTCCTTCACCAAACGCTTTACGCTGCTTTCGCACTTGATTCTCGGGCTGTGTCTCGGAATGTCGCCGGCGGCGGCCTGGATTGCGCTGCGCGGCGACCTGAGCGTGAGCGTGCTACTGCTGGGCGCAGCGGTGACGTTGTGGGTGGCGGGTTTCGACATCATCTACGCCTGCCAGGACGTTGAGTTCGATCACGCGCTGGGCCTGCACTCGATTCCCCGCCGCTACGGGATTCGCGCGGCACTCTACGCTTCCGCGGCATTGCACGTCGTGATGCTGGCGCTGCTCATCGCGGTAGCGCGGATGGAGAACCTGGGCTGGATTGCGGTGGCGGGTCTGGCGGCGGTCGCCGCGCTACTCGCTTACGAACACGCGCTCGTCAAACCCTCCAACCTGTCGCGCGTGAATGCCGCCTTCTTCACCGTCAACGGATTCGTCAGCCTGCTGTTCTTCGTTACCTGGGCCGGCGACATACTGATCCATTGAATCATCGGACCATCGATTCATCGGCTCATCGGTTTATCGGGCCATCTCCAAAGACAGCTCATTGTCCGTGGTCAGTTGTCCATCGTGCCAGGAAAGCGCCAGTCGATGTTCCCTAGGATGATTCGATGAACCGATGAATCGATGGCCAGATGGCTCGATGGCCCGATTACTGGATTCTCGTGGTGGGCTCCATCTCCTGGAAGACGAGGGAGTCGAAGATGGCCAGGACGTGCTTGCGGTAGGAGAGGACTCT
>JBEKCQ010000043.1:0-23554 GCA_050014795.1 Terriglobia bacterium
GTCAGGAAGCTCATCCCCGCGAAGTTGGCCTCGGCCCCCAGCACCCGGTCGAGTTCAATGGGATGGCCGATGGATTCGTGAATTTGCAGGCCGAGTTGCGCGCTGCCCAGGATGATGTCTTTCACCCCCGACGGGCACTGGTCGGCGCGGTGGAGCGCCACCGCCTCTTCCGCGATACGGCGCGCATTGCCCGCCAGATCCAGTTCCTCCACCAGTTCGTAGCCCTTGGTCTGGTACTGCCCGCCGAAGGAATTGGGATAAGACCGGCGCTGGATTTCATTCTCGTGAAACGAGCTGGCGGCGAAACCTGTGCCGGTCTGGGTCTTGACCTGGTAAATCTCCGAACCCAGGCTGGAGACGAAGAGCTGCTCGATGCGCCGGAAATCCATGAGCGCTTCGGCCAGCGTCACGCCTTGGACCGCGCGCAATTCAGCATCGACCTTCAGCAGCAAGTCCACACAGGTCGAGACCGGAACACTGAACGGGTCAATCCGACACGGGCTGGCCCAGCGGTCCACGATCTTTTCTTCGGGGGCCAAGCGAACATCGTCTTTTTTCGCGAGAGCACTGGCGCGGGCGATGGCCACCGCCTGGGCGGCAGTGCGATCCACACTCGGGCGGTTAAGGTCGTCGGTGGCCGAAAAGCCCCAGGCACCCTCGGCAATCACACGTATCCCGAGGCCAAACGATTCTGCTTCCCTCACCTGTGCAGGGTGTCCGTTCTTAGTGGAAAGATAGCGCTGCCGGATGCCTATCACCCGGACATCAGCGTAGCTCGCGCCCCGGGCCTGCGCGGTGTCGAGCGCCCGGTGGGCAAAGTCCCGCATACTAGGATTCAGAAGCCAGGATTCAGGATTCAGCCCAACCGACTCGGAGCATCTGGACCTCAGTCCCACTGCCACACTACATGCTGTGCAGCACCCTGCGTCCTCGCGCCCGAATCCTGGATCCTAAATCCTGAATCCTTTCTTACGTTCCTTGTGACCAGGAGGAAAGATACTCCTCCTGCTCCGGCGTGAGCTTGTCGATGGCGATTCCCATCGACTCTAGCTTCAGCCGGGCGACGTCCCGGTCAATCTCGACAGGGACGGGATAGACTCTCGGCTCGAGCTGCTTCGCGTTCTTTGCCAGGTACTCGACCGAAAGCGCCTGGTCGGCGAAACTCATGTCCATGACCACCGCAGGATGGCCCTCGGCGGCGGCCAGGTTGATGAGCCGGCCCTCGCCGAGCAGGTAAATCTTGCGCCCGTCACGCAGGGTGTATTCGTCCACGAAGTCGCGCGTCTGCCGCTTGGAGAGCGACATCTTCTCGAGCGCCGGTATGTCGATCTCCACGTTGAAGTGGCCGGAGTTGCAGACCACCGCCCCGTCTTTCATCAGCTTGAAATGGTCGTCCGTCAGAACGGACTTGTTTCCAGTGAGCGTCACGAACAAGTCGCCGATCTTTGCAGCTTCCCCCATGGGCATGACGCGGTAGCCATCCATCACGGCTTCGATCGCGCGCGTCGGATTCACCTCCGTGACGATAATGTCAGCGCCGAGACCCCGGGCGCGCATGGCCACGCCACGCCCGCACCAGCCATAACCGCTCACCACCACGTGCAATCCGGCAAAGAGCAGGTTAGTCGCGCGCAGAATGCCGTCCACCGTGGACTGGCCCGTGCCGTAGCGGTTGTCGAAAAGGTGTTTCGTATCGGCGTCATTCACGGCGATGATGGGATACTTCAGCACACCGTCCTTGGCCATGCTGCGCAGCCGGATAACGCCCGTGGTGGTCTCCTCGGTTCCCCCGAGAACCTCGGGGACCAGTTCCTGGCGCTTGGTGAGGATCGTGGTTACCAAGTCCGCCCCGTCATCCATCGTCACCTGGGGACGATGGTCCAAGGCCGAAATGATGTGGGAATAGTAAGTGTTCGTGTCCTCGCCCTTGATGGCGAAAACTGGGATGCCGTAATCCTTCACCAGCGACGCCGCCGCGTCGTCCTGAGTGCTCAGGGGATTGGACGCGCACACCACCACGTCCGCCCCGCCGTCCCGTAAGGTGATGGCCAGGTTGGCAGTTTCCGTGGTGACGTGCAGGCAAGCCGAAATCCGAATTCCTTCCAGTGGCCTTTCCTTGATGAACCGCTTCCGGATGAGTCGGAGCACAGGCATCCACTGGTCAGCCCACTCAATCCGGAGCTTCCCTTTGGCTGCCAGGTTGAGATCTTTCACGTCGCAAGCTGTCTTCGGTGTCGTCGCCATCTAGAGGCCCGCCTCCCGCCGCAGAATCGCGGCCTTGTCAGTTCTCTCCCAGGTGAAGTCCGGCTCCGGCCGGCCGAAGTGCCCGTAGGCCGCCGTCTTCTTGTAGATGGGGCGGAGCAAGTCCAGGCTCTGAATGATGCCCCGAGGAGTCAACTGGAAATGCTTCCGGATCAATTCGCCCAGCCGCTCGTTGTCCACCTGGCCGGTCCCGTAGGTATTCACCATCACCGAAACCGGGTCGGCCACGCCGATGGCGTAGGCGAGTTGCACCTCGACACGCTGGGCCAGCCCCGCCGCCACGATGTTCTTGGCAATGTAGCGCGCCATGTAGGTGGCAGAACGGTCCACCTTCGTCGGATCCTTGCCGGAAAAGGACCCGCCGCCGTGGTGCGCCATGCCCCCATAAGTGTCCACGATGATCTTCCGGCCCGTCAGTCCGGAATCACCCTTCGGCCCACCGATCTCAAAGCGTCCGGTAGGGTTGATGAAGTACTTGGTATTCTGGTCGAGCATGTGGGCAGGAATCACGGACTGGATAACGTGCTGCTTCACGCCCTCGTGGATGGCTTCGTTCGAGACATCCCGCGCGTGCTGGGTGGAAACGACCACGGTGTCCACACGCAGCGGCTTGAAGCCTTCATATTCGACGGTGACCTGGGTCTTCCCGTCGGGACGGACGAAATCGAGGATCTTCTTGCGGCGGACTTCCGCGAGACGCAGGCTGAGCTTGTGGGCCATCATGATGGGAAACGGCATCAGCTCGGAGGTCTCGTCGCAGGCAAAGCCAAACATCAACCCCTGGTCGCCTGCCCCGCCGGTGTCCACGCCCTGGGCGATGTCGGGGCTTTGCGGAGTCAGGTTGGAGACGACCTCGCAATCTTCCGGGGTCAGACCGCTCGCCGGGTCCGTGTAGCCGATTTCGCGAAGGGTATCGCGGACCAATTGAGGGACGTCAGGCCGGGCGGTGGTAGTAATCTCGCCTACCACGTAAACCGTCCTGTCTTTCGCCATCGTCTCGCAGGCCACGCGCCCGCGGGGGTCGGCAGCCAGCACCGCGTCCAGAACGGCGTCGGAGATCTGGTCGCAGACTTTGTCAGGATGACCCTCGGTTACCGACTCCGAGGTGAAAAGATACCTTTGGTTTGGCCCGGACACGCGGAGCCTCCTTGGCTTGGATATTTCTTGTTCCTGAATGTTCTCAGTCGAGAGCTCTTGGCGTAGCGCAAACTAAAAACGCTAACATACCGGTTCCAAGACTGTCAACGATTTCACGCCGCAGGAATTGGAAAGGTACATCGTATCCCCCCTGTGAAGTTGAAGTGTGTGAGTGAGAGGAGGATGGGGGAGATGACGGCCTTGCTGGGGCAAGAGCTAGGCCGGCGGGTCGCCGGCGTAAAATCGCACCCTCCGCCTTCTTACACAAACGGCTTGACCTCAGCCCCCTGCATTTTGTTCTTGACTTTTGGCGGCAACTGTGATAGACTACAATAACCATGAGAGCAGGGTCCGCGGGTGCGCAGGCTGGTTCTTTAACTCGGGGGCGGCGCGAACGGGACTTGCGGCGGCGTTCGGGCGCCACTCGTTTCGCAGGGTTGACAGATATGCAAACTTGCCTGGAGGGCGTGGAACGCAGGGGGTGCACATTCTTTATACCCTTAAAAAAACGAACCTGATAAGTCCTGTAAAATCAGTCATTTGACTTTCTGAAAAAGAAAACAAAGCTGATAAGTTCTTTAGAATCAGCAAGTGTTGAGAAATTCAGCTAAGCTGATAAGTGTCCGTACATCAACAACTTATCAGGATGCCACATAAACTAAGGCACATTCGGCCGCATGGTGGCGTTTCTGGAATGGGACAGCAATAGGTTGGTTTTTCCTCGCCACTGTCGGAGACGTTACTGGTGTGTTACCTGCTGAAGTGTCCTCGAATCGCCTGCACCAAGCCTGGGAGCGTGGCCCACCGCCCGTGTGGACAAGCCTTGAGACCAGATGAGACTTCTTGCCTCTACTTGGCCACGGCCCGGCGCGAAACCAGGTAAGCCTTGATGAACGGATCGAGGTCGCCATCGAGCACGCGGTCGGCGTCGCCCACTTCGAACTTCGTCCGCAGGTCTTTCACCAACCGGTACGGGTGCAGCACGTAGGAGCGAATCTGGCTGCCGAAGTCGATTCCCATCTTTGAGTCTTCGACCTTCTGTGAGGCCTCGCGCCGCTTCAGCAGTTCCAACTCGTAAAGCTTGGAGCGGAGGAATTTCATGGCCATCTCTTTGTTGCGGTGCTGCGAGCGCTCGTTCTGGCACTGCGCCACGGTGCCGCTGGGGATGTGCGTGATGCGCACGGCGGAATCCGTGGTGTTGACGTGCTGCCCGCCCGCCCCCGTGGAGCGATAGGTTTCGATCTTCAGCTCATCAGGTTTCAGCTCGATGTTGATGGTCTCATCAATTTCCGGGCTGACGAAGACCGAGGCAAACGAAGTGTGGCGGCGCGCCGCGGAGTCAAAAGGCGAGATGCGCACCAGGCGGTGCACGCCGATTTCGGAGCTGAGCAGGCCGTAAGCGTATTCGCCGGTCACGGTGAACGTCGCGGACTTCAGCCCCGCTTCTTCACCCGCCTGGTACTCCATGAGCTGGAATTTGAAGCCCTGCCGTTCCGCCCAGCGCTTGTACATGCGCAGCAGCATTTCCGCCCAGTCCTGCGATTCGGTTCCGCCCGCGCCCGGATGGATCGTCACGATGGCGTTCAGGCGATCGTGCTCGCCGGGAAGCAGCGTGGCGGTCTCCAGCCGCTCGACCTCGGCCCGCAGCGCCTCGAGCTCCGTGCGCATCTCGCCCGACACGTTCTCGCCTTCGCGCGCCAGTTCCAGGTAGGCTTCGAGATCGGCCAGCTTTCGCGCCAAGCGATCATCCGTCTCGATCTGCTCGGCCAGACGCTTGCGGGTGGTGAGGATTTTCTGGGACGCTTCCTGGTCTTGCCAGAAGTCCGGGTGAGCTATTTGCTTTTCGAGGGCTTCAAGTTCGCGGCGTCGTTGGGGGGCGTCAAAGAAAGCTCCGGAGTTCAGAGGCCCGGTGCGTTAGTTCCTCGAATTGTCTTTCCAGATCTTCAATCATGCTTGCTCCTTAAGAACAGTTGTCAGTGGTCAGTTGCCAGTAGTCAGTTGTTCGTTGTCAGTTATTCGTTGTCCATTGCCCGCGGCTCGCCGTTCTTACTTTCCACTCTTGTCTTTTGCCTTTTGATTTTCGTCGCTGCGATGGCCCCGGCAATCAACACGCAAAACCAGGCAAAGACGTCGCCGTGAATCGTGTAGAACGTTCGTCCCGCGCGATAGTCGAACTGCCCAATCAGCACCGCCAATTGGTGTCGGGGCAATCGCGTGATCACGCGCCCATACGGGTCAATGACTGCCGTGATGCCGTCGTTCGTCGCCCGCAGCAGGAAGCGCCGGTTCTCGATAGCCCGCAAGCGGGCCATCTCCAGATGCTGGAAGGCTGCCGCCGAGTCCCCGAACCACGCGTCATTCGAAATGTTGACCAGGACGCCGGGCCCATCGGGCACCAACCGTCGCACCAGTTGCGGGAAAATCGCCTCGTAGCAGATGAAGACGCCGATGGCGCCGTCCTGCGCCCGGGCCGTGTGATAACTGGTCCCGGGAACGAAGTTGCCCGCTTCGTACGTGATCTTTCCCACCAAGCCGGGAAAGGCCCAAGTCGGCACGTACTCGCCGAAGGGCACCAAGTGAATTTTATCATACATGAGCAGTACGCGCCCCTCGGGGTCGAGCACGATGGCACTGTTCTTCGGCTGCGTATTCTCCTGGTCAGCGTAATTCACACTGCCGACGATCACATACGCGTGGGCTTGGCGCGCCATCCGTTCCACTGCACTGCGAAAGATCGGGTCGCGCCCGAAATAGAAGGGGGCAGGATTCTCCGGCCAAACGATCAGCGGCGGGGCGCCGGACTTCCCTCCCCCTGCCACACTCGCGACGCTCATGGCCACCAAACCTTCGAGGGGGGCAGGGTCCCGCCAGGGCGCCCACTTCACCACGCTATCGACGTCCATCGGAATATTGGGCTGGACCAAACAGACTGGCCTCGTACCCGGGCCAGGAACAGCCGGAGTCAAAGCCCAGTTCGCCGCGACGAGCAGAGCACACCAACTCGCCAGCATGGCCCAAGCGGACTTCTGCCGGGGCCTGAGCCACAACCACGCCAGCCAAGCGCTCGTCGCCGCCCCCAGGAACGAGAGCCCATAAACGGCCGTAAACGATGCCACCTGTCGCAGGCCGGTCGCTTGCACGGCATAGCCCAGCAGGTTCCATGGAAAGCCTGTGATCAGGTAGGTCCGGGCGATTTCCATCGCCACCCACAGGAAGGGGCTGAGCAGCAGCGCCCAGACTTCGGAGCCGCGCGCCACCCAACCTTCAACCAGTCCGAAAGCGCCAAAGAACGCCGAGACGACCACAACGAAGAGCACCAGGGCGCCAAACGCCAGCACTGGTCCCATGCCGCCGTACCTCTGCATGACAAACACAAACCAGTAGCAGCTTCCCACGAGATAAATGGCGCCCGCCGTGTAACCCAGCAGGAAAGCGCGCCCCAGGCGCGGCTCGCGCAGCAGGGCAGCCAGCAGCGGCGCGCAGGCTACCCAAACCAGGAAATGCCAGCTCAAAAGGGGAAAGCAGGCAAACAGAAGAAAGCCGCTCAGGGCGCTTGCCGCGAAGCGAGCAGCGGGTCTGCGAAGTGGGTCACGAAGAAGGGTGATCTCGAAGCGTCTCCTTGGGAAGAAGTTGTCAGTAGTCAGTTGCTTGTCGCCGGTAGGCTCTGTTCAGCATTCATCATTCAGCATTCAGCGTTCGTGTTAGTGTTTGATGAACGGCTTGAACCCCTCCTTGGCGATTTTGTCTCGAACCTTCTGCGCCTCCTCGCGCGTGGCAAAGGGCCCCACTTGAACGCGAAAGAGGTTGTCGTTAGCGTGAGCGAACTCCGGGGTAACCACGAAGACGGCGTAGCCGCGCGACTTCAGCTCCTTCACCAGCTTCTCAGCGTCCTGCTGGTTTTGCGAAGCGGCCACCTGAACGGTGAAGGCGCCACCAACTTCCACCCCCGGCGAGCCTTGGGGAGACGCGGGTGCGGCCGCCGTCGTCAGACCGGGCTTGGTGGCGGTCGCGGGTGGCGCGGACGCAGCACCCAGCGTCGTCGCAGCCTTGGCCGACGGCTTCGACTCCTTGGCCGCCTCCGAGGATGCTGGCTTCGCCGGCCCGGCGGAAGCACTGGCTGCCGAAGCCGCTTCTTTGCTGGTGGGCTGGACGGTCTCCAAGGGCGGGTTGACCGTGGGCGGGATCACACCAGACGGCGTCACCTGCTCGGTCATCCCCGCGGTTCTCGAACTCCGCTCGTTGTAGCCAACCAAGAAGCCCAGGGAAAAGAAGACGGCGCACGCCGCCACGCCCATCAGGAACACCAGGACCAGGTAGCGGGCCGAAAGGCCCTTCTCATCAGGTCTTCTTTCGCCGCTATCGGCCATAGCTCTCCTTCAGAGATGGCTCGGCATTGCCATCCGGCCTCATTTCGTCGCCGGTCCGGGCGGGAGCGCGCCGGCCTGCTTTCCCATGATCATTGAGAGCAGTTCCACCGGCAACGGGAAGACGATGGTGGTGTTCTTCTCCGTGCCGATTTCCGTCAAGGTCTGGAGGTAGCGCAGGGTGATGGCCACCGGTTCTTGGGCAATTCTCCCCGCTGCCTGGGCCAGCTTTTCCGCCGCCTGGTATTCGCCGTCCGCGTGGATGATCTTGGCGCGGCGCTCGCGCTCGGCCTCGGCCTGACGGGCGATGGCGCGCCGCATTTCCTCCGGCAAGTCCACCGCCTTCACTTCCACTTTCGTCACCTTGACGCCCCAGGCCGCGGTGTGTTCATCCAGGATGGTCTGCAACCGCAGATTGAGTTTTTCGCGCTGAGAGAGGAGGTCATCAAGCTCCACTTCGCCCAGCACCGACCGCAAGGTCGTTTGCGCTAACTGCTCGACGGCGTAGCGATAGCTCTCCAGCTCAACAAAGGCCTGCTGCGCGCTGATCACGCGGTAGTAAAGCACCGCAGTAACTTTCAGGGAGACGTTATCTCGGCTGATGACGTCCTGTGGCGGGATTTCCCAGGCCACGACACGCAGGGGGACCCTCACCATCTTGTCGATGGGCCAAAGGATAAAGATGAGCCCGGGACCCTTGTCCGGCTTCTGGAGGCGTCCCAGGCGGAAGACGACGGCCCGCTCATACTCCCGCATCACGTTCAGGCAGGCCACAATCCAGAAGAAAATGATCACCGCCGCAACAATCGTGCCTACGCCCATGGTGTACTCCTTTCTGCGTTGCTCAGGATGAAATCACGCCAGCCTTCGCGCCGGCGCTTACCGGTTTGCTTCTGCCGCGCGACCTTCGATCGCCCGGAATACCTAGGCGGCCCCAGTCTAGCCGGAATCGGGTTTGGTCTCAACCAGAAGCGTCAACCCGTCCAGTCCTCGCACGCGCACGCGCGTGCCCTTCAGGATCTTCCCCTGGGCGCGAGCATCCCAGACCTCTCCACGCACCATGACCTTCCCTTCCGGGTCAAGGTCGGTCTGGGCCACGCCGACGGCATCAATCATGCCCGCCTCACCGGTCACCACCTTGCGCCTCTGTGCTGCCAGGGCGAATCTCATCAGGATGATGATGACGGCCGCCAGGGGCAGGGTCACACTCAACGCCGTCGAGAGCCGGATGCGCGCCTCCGGCCACGGCGAGTCCACCAGAATCAGCGCGCCGATGACCATGGCTACGATGCCGCCCGCCGCCAGCGCCCCGTGGGAGGTGACGTTCGCTTCCAGAATGAACAAGCCGATGGCCAGCAGGATGAGCAGCACGCCCAGAATGTTGATGGGAAGCAGGTTGAAGGCGTACAACGCCAGGACGAGCGACACCGCTCCCACGACCCCCGGCGCAATGAGCCCGGGATGAGTAAACTCGATATAGATGCACGCCACCCCGGCCGCGCCCAGCAGGAACGCGATATTCGGATCGGCGATCCAGGAAAAAAGCAGCTCGCGCCGCGTCATGGGACGCGGATCGAGAATGGCGTTGGCCAGGTGCAGAACCACGGTCGTGTCGTTCACTCGTTTGACCGTCTTGCCGTCGAACTTCGCCAGCACCTCTTGCGGCGAAGGGGCGATCGCATCGATGAGGCTGCCTTCCAGCGCTTCCTTTTCCGTGAAGGAGCGGCTCTGCCGCACGCCTTCTTCCGCCAACTTCGAGTTGCGCCCGCGCTTGTCCGCGATGCTGCGGATATACGAGGCGGCATCGTTCTCGATCTTCTCCTCCATGGTCTTGCCAATCTGAACGCCTCCGATAACCACCGGATGCGCGGCGCCACTGGTCGTTCCGGGAGCCATGACGGCCACATCGCCGGCCAGCAGGATGAAGAACCCTGCCGAAGCCGCACTGCTGCCGCTGGGCGCAACGTAGGTGATGACGGGAACGCGCGAATCAAAGATGGCCTGAATAATCGCGCGCATGGAATTCGAGAGCCCCCCCGGGGTATCCATTTCGAGCAGCACCGCGTCGGCCTGCGTGTCATTGGCCAATTTGATCCCGCGAATGATGTATTCGGCGCTGACCTGGTGAACCATCTGGTCGAGCGTCAGGACCACCACGCGCGGCCGGGTCTCGGGCGCGCCAGCGCCGGGCGCGAGTCCCCCGAGCAGGAGAGCGGTTCCCAGAATCAAGACAGATCGGGCGAATTTTGAGTTCACGGTTTCTTCCCCGCTGCGGGCGCGAGCCTGGGGATCTGATCCATCAGCTCTTGCGCCTCGTGATTGTCAGGCTCCAGGCTCAGAGCCGCCCGGCTGTGCTCGCGGGCAGCTTCCGGCTGGTCGAGAGACAGATAGACGCGCGCCAAGTGCAGGTGCGCGGTGACGCTGTTCTGCAGTTTGAGCGAAGTCTCCAGTTCCGCGGCGGCTTCCCGGCGGCGCCCCTGCGCCTCGTAAACCTGGGCCAGCGCTAGATGGGCCTCGCTCGCGCCAAGCAGCAACGTGACGGTCTCCCGCAACTCGCGCTCGGCCTCGTTCAGGCGTCCTTGCGCCAAGAACTCTTTTCCCCGCGCGAGGTGCACTTCCCCGCGCTGCTCAGGCGGCTCACCCTCCAGGCTTTTCTCCAGCGCGCTACGCACCGCCAGGGAGAGCAAGCGATAGGCGCGACCGTCGTAGTTCTTCTTCAGGCGAAGATGCGGCAGCAGGTCGGGCCCCGCATCCGAGAAGGAATTCTCCTCGTGTTCAGCCAGCCAGCGGAACTCGCGCTGCTCGCCCTCCGCATTGCCCAGACTTCCGAGCACCACGGCCAGCAGCGTGTGCGTCTCAGGATCGTCGCCCGCCAAACGGACGGCCTCCTCGAGGTAACGGGCCGCTTCCTGGTATCTTTTCAGATACCACAAGCAGGCTCCCAGGTTGAAACAGAAGACCGGGTCGGTCGGGTCGCCCTGGTAGGCGCGTTCGAAGTTGGTGACCGCTTCCTTGGCGCGCCCGCGCCGGGCCTGCATGAAGCCCAAATTGTTCCAGACCTCATTCAGTGGGATCTGCGCTGAGAGTTGCACAAAGGCTCGCTCGGCCGCCGCATCGTGGCCGAGGAAGAATTCGTCCACCCCGAGCAAGAACAGCGATTCAAGGTAGTTGGGGTCATCCGGGCCGAGCTTCCGGAGCCAAAGGGCCGAATTCTCGTAGTCCTTCTGGTCAAAGTAGTACCGCCCCAACTCCAGGGCGGCGCGGTGGTCCCGCGGGTCCAGACGGTCTGCTTCGCGCAGGAACCGGACGCGACTTTCCGCGTCCGTCACCAGGAGGCCGCGAATGTAGTTCTCGAAAGCGTCCAGCCGGACTTCCGGAAAGACCCGGCCAAAGTCCTCTTCCGCCCCCACCGTGAAGCCGGCATCCTGCGTGGCCAGCAACCGCCAGGCTAGCCGCGTCTGGAGGTCAACCAGGTCCGCAAGCTCACCGGTGGCTTCCAGCGTGGACCCCAGCCTCAAGCGGCGGACGTCCAGCAATTGTGCGCGCGCTGTCAGGCGCTCACCCTCGACTGTGAAGTTTCCTGCCACGGCCCAGTCCACGCCCAGTGTCTCCGCGACCTTGCAGATGCTGGCCAGCGTCAGCGGCGTGCCCGGAGGAATGTCCAACTGCTCATAGGCGGCATTTCGCTCGGGCCGGCTCAGAACGTAACGGTCCGCCGCGGATAGGCGCGAAGCGAGCATCTCCGCAAAGCTCTCTGAAATCCAGTTCAGGTCGGGGCGCGTGCTTTGGTTTTCAAAGGGGAGAACCAGAATCGTGCGGGGCGCGGCTGCTCCGTGGAGCTCACACACCGCAAGCAGCAGGACCAACAATCCGAAAGCCTTTTTCATGCCGCCCGCCAGCCTTCATTATAGCACCGGCACCGAATCCACCTCCCCGGGGCCAGGGCGAGCGCCGCGGCGCGAAGCCGGCCCGCGGGTCCCGCCGAAGTTGCGGCGGGGCCGCATCAGTCCTTGATGGGCTTGGGCGGGTTCTTTCTCAGCTCGACGTAGGCAGGAAACTGGCCGATCTTCTTGAAGTCCGGATCCTCATCCAGCAGCTTCAGGTCGGCAAAACCGTCTTCGAAGGCGCGCCGCAGATGCCGCACGGCCTCCTCGGCGCGACCCAGCGAGGCAAAGATCTTGGCCAGGCGGAAATAGAATCTCACGTCGGTAAAGCCGCGCGCCTGCATGACCGTACCCAGGGTCGAGCGGTCCGTGAGGACATTAGGGTCAAGGGTAAGCGCCGTGCGGCATTCCGTGTCGAACAAGTCGATCTTGCTCAGGCGGTAGTATGACGATCCCAGGTTCAGGTGGAACGAGGCGTTCGAGGCGTTCAGCTTGATAGCCTGCCGGTAATACTTGAGGGACTTCTTGGGTTTGTCCTCCAGATAGTAAGTCGTCCCCAGATTGTTCCACGGTTCCGCGAAGGTCTTGTTCCGCCGCATCGCCTCCTTGTAAGCCTGGCGCGCCTCACGATAGTTCGTCTGCTGCTGGTGAGCGATACCCAGCTTGTTCCACAGCGCCGGGTCAGCCCCCCCCTTCGCCGCCAAGGCACGATGATAGTAGTCCACCGCATCGGCATAGGACTTTCGCGCCATAAAAATGTCTGCACGTTCTTCGAGCGTGAGCTCACGCTTGGCGGGTTCCGCGGCGGTGGCTTGGGAAGGAGAAGCGGAGGGGAGAGGATTCGGTGGGGTCTGTTGCTCCCCGGCTTGCTGGCCGGCGGCTAGCCCTGCGCCGACCAAGCCCAGCAAGCAGCCTGTTACCAGTCCGAGTATTCGTAGGTAGATAGGCGGTCTCATGTTTCCCTCTCGATCTTGCAGGGGAGTATAGCCGGTCTCGAAGGCGTTTGCGAACCTTCTTTCCTTATGGTTCGGCTTTCTTGGGAGGAGGAGGCGGGGGCGCCGAGTCCTTGCGTTTGAAAATAGACAAGAACTTCCGAACCACTCCGCCCTTCTTCTTCTCGGGTGGAGGTTCCGCCTGCACAGTCGCCGGCGGGACGCTCCCGCCACCGACCGAAGGTGGCGGCGCGCCGGCGGGCAGCGGCAGGGGTGCAATCTTGGCAGACGCAGGCGCCGTCGGCGCTGCGCCCGATTGGAAGATCCGGCTCAGGATTCCGGACGCTCCTCCCCCACGCATGCCCGCCACGGGCTCCGTCCCAGCGATGAAAACCTCGTTGCGCGTCTGGGGCGACTCGGCGCCGGCGACCAAGTTGGTTCGCGTGTCGATCGTAGCGGTCACAATCCCCTCCGGCGCGCCAAACGGCTGCGCGTCGCGGTACGCCCCCACTTGGGTCGCGCGCTTCATGAACTCAGTCCAAACCGGCAGGGCCGAGGCCGCGCCGGCGAGCTTGAGCTCTCGATCGTCGTCGTAACCCACCCAGACCACCGCCAGCAGGCCCGAGGTGAAGCCGGCAAACCAGCCATCGTGGGAAGTCCCGGTTTTCCCCGCCGCCGGCAGCGTGAAGCCGCGGCTCCGGACGCCAGCTCCGGTCCCGCTGTCGACGACGCTCTGCAGCAGACTGACCATGAGATAGTTCACGCGCGGATCAAGCACGGGGTGCGTCTCCACCGGGCTGCGCCACAGCGTACGACCCGAAGCGTCGTTGACCGCCAGGATGAACCGCGGCGCGACGTACTGGCCGTGATTCGCAAAGATCGTGTAGGCGCCCGCAATCTCGAGCGGCGTCGCGACGTATGCGCCCAAAGCCAGGGCGGGTGTGGCCAACAGTTCCTTGTTGATGCCGGCCGCTACCGCCAGCTTCCGCACCTTGTCGTAGCCCACCATTTCCGCCACGCGCACGGTGGCCACATTCAGGGAATGCGCCAGCGCCTGCCGGACTGACACCGGACCGTAGTATTCCTTCTTGTAGTTTTCGGGTTCGTAGGGGAGATCGCCATACTGGAAAGTCGTCGGTTCGTCCACCACCACCGTGGCGGGGGTGACCAGCGGTTGCGATCCATCGACGCCCGAGCTCAAGGCCGCAGCATAAACAAAAGGCTTGAAGGACGAGCCGGGCTGTCGGCGCGCCAGCACGTGGTCCAATTGGCTCCAGGCGTAGTCACGCCCCCCCACCAGAGCTCGCAAGGCGCCGGTGCCCGGGTCAAGCGCGATGAGGGCCACCTGCGGCTGCAAATAGTCGGCCGGCGTCGGCTTCGCGCGTTTGCGTTTGTTCAGCTCCTGGTCGACCTCCTTCATGCCAAGGCGTACGGCCTCAG
Organism: Terriglobia bacterium; assembly: GCA_050014795.1. Taxonomy (GTDB): domain Bacteria; phylum Acidobacteriota; class Terriglobia; order UBA7540; family UBA7540; genus JALHUF01. Next base: position 14,020 of record JBEKCQ010000043.1, read on the forward strand.
AGGCGGCGTCCTGCAAATCGAGATCGAGGGTGGTGTAGATCCGGTAGCTTTGCGAAAGCAGATCGCGTTCGGGAAACTGCGCCAGCAACTGGTCCCGCACCACATCAACAAAGAAAGGCGCCTGGCTCGCTTCGACATTCTGCTGGGCCAGCCCCAACGGGGCCGCCGACGCCTGCTCTGTCTGGACAGGAGTGAGGAAGCCGACTTCCAGCATGCGGCGCAGAACATGATCCCGCCGCTGCAAAGCGCGCTGCGGGTACTTGTAGGGTGAATTGAGATTGGGCCCGGGGATGATTCCCGCCAGCAGCGCAGCCTCCGGCAGCGTCAGGCTGCCCACATCCTTGTTGAAGTAGGCGCTCGCGGCCTCTCCCACGCCGTAGATGGAAAAACTGCCGCGCTGGCCCAGATAGATCTGATTCGCGTAAAGCTCGAAGATCTGTTCCTTGCTCAGCCGCTGCTCGAGCAAGAGGGCCAGGAAGATTTCGGCCGCCTTCCGCCGGAAGGTGCGCTCCCGCGTCAGGAAGAAATTGCGAGCCAACTGCATCGTCAGAGTGCTGGTGCCGCGGATGCGCTCGTCCGTGGCGAGACCGGAAATGGATGCCGAGATGATGCGGAAAATGTTGACGCCGTGGTGCGCAAAAAAGCGGTGATCTTCCGTAGCCAGGATCGCGTCAATCAATACCTTGGGCAGGTCTTGGTAGCGCACCAAGCGCCTCTTGCCCCGGCTGCGGTCAAACAGCGTGGTGATGATCTCGGGCTCGAGTTGGTAGCTTTCCAGCGCGGCTGGACGGTTGAGCGCGGTGATGGAGGAAAGGCGCCCGTCGCGAAACACCAGGGCGGCCGGCCCCTGCCGAGCCTCCTCATTCTGGAAGAAGGAGAGGCGGCCGGGATAGACCTCCAACCGGTTCCCAATGAGCTTGTAGGTCCCGACCTCGGATCCGTCAGTCCCTTCCGCATAGAGGGCTTTACGCAGGCGCGCGGCGAACTCCGCCGCGCTCCCCGGCTGACCGACTTTCACCTCCGTCGGAGCGGCAAAGACCACCGAGGCGTTGGCGAAGACGTCGCCGCTCAGGCGGGCGTCGATCAGCCGCGCAAACCGCACGTAATAGTAAGTGAAGGTGCCCAGGCCAAAGAGGAAAAGCAGCAGGCCGGCGGCCAGGAGGGCCTTCTTCCCCCACGACAGGCCCCGGCGCTTCACCAACCTGGCAACACCCCGGGGGCCTGAGGACTTGCGAGTTGCGGGCGATGGCCTAGCGGGCACGGGTTATAACTGCCGGTTCTCAGCCGAAGGTGTGAAGCGGAGGTTCAGGGTATAGACGATCAGATCCACAGGGACGGTGTAGTCCACCGCCACCGCCACCTTGCCGCCGCCCACCTCCACCTTCACCTGTTCGGGACTCACCGGAAGATCCAACTCGTGGGCTTTCGCCACGATGTTGTTCCGGATTCCATCGGCCGGGGCGCGCTGGGTCACCCAGAAGGGATTCTGCTGCCGGATGTAATCCTGGAGCTCGAAGCTGTTAACGTACACAGGGACGATCTTGAAGCCGGCGTACACCACCGCCACAAGGAACAGCAGAGCGACAATCGTCTTGATAGTAGCTCTGCCCGAGTCCGACCGCTGCATCGTTTCCCCCCATTTTGCACAGATTCAAATGGCGCTAGCGGAGATGCCCTTCCAACAGGGACGGCACAACGACCTTCAGCTTAACATCCTGGATTTGCTTTGTCGAGCGCTCGAAGATTTCTACCTGGCCCTGCTCCAGCTTCCGCTTGCCCACCGTCACGCGATAGGGAACGCCAATCAGATCGGCGTCCTTGAATTTCACGCCGGGCCGCTCCGCGCGGTCGTCGAAGAGCACATCGAGGGACCGGGCGCGCATCTCCTCGTACAACTGCTCCGCGGCCGCGCGCACCTGCTCATCATCCATGTTGGCCGCCGTCAGGATTACCTCAAACGGGGCGATGCTACGGGGCAGAAACATTCCGTCGCCGTCGTGGTTCTGCTCTGCCGCCGCGCTCAAAATGCGCTCCACGCCGATGCCGTACGAGCCCATGACCAGCGGTACTTCCTTGCCCTGCGCGTCCAAGACCGTAGCGTGCATGGTTTCGGAGTAACGGCGGCCGAGCTTGAAGACGTGGCCGAGCTCGATGGATTTGGTCAACCGCAGCGGGTTGCCGCAGCGAATGCACAGGTCGCCGGCCGCAACGACGCGCAGGTCTATGTAGTCGGCAGCGAAATCCCTTCCCGGTGTCACGTTGCGGAGGTGTGAGTCGTCGCGGTTGGCGCCGGTGATCATATTCTTGCGGAACTCGAGGGCGCGGTCGGCCAGAATCCTTGCGCCTTTCAGGCCGACAGGTCCCAGCGACCCCAGATGTGCGCCGTGAAGTTGAAACGCTTCGTCGGGCGTCGCGGGGCGAAATACGCCCGTGCCCAGTGCCGGGGCCAGCTTCGTCTCGCTAAGCGTGTGGTCGCCGCGCAGCAGGAGCACGACGGGCTGGCTCTCCACAATGTACACCAGTGTTTTCATCAACCGCGCCGGACTTTCTCCGGTGAATTTCACCAGAGCGTCAATGGTCTTGATCCCGGGCGTCGCAAAGGGCACAGGCAGGGCGTCGCCGGCAAGATCTTCCACCGGCACGGCGCGCCCTTCCGCCTTTTCGACGTTGGCCGCGTAACCGCACACGCATTGGGCAATCCAGTCCTCGCCCGATTCGGCCGGCGCCGTGAATTCACTCGAAACTTTGCCGCCCATCATGCCCGAGTAGGCGTCCACGTGCAGGAAGCGCAGACCACAGCGCTCGAAGATGCGGGTGTATGCGTCCACATGTTTGTCGTAGCTCACGTCCAGGCCCGCGTCCTCGAGGTCGAACGAGTACGAATCCTTCATCATGAACTGCCGCAGGCGCAGCAGGCCGGACTTGGGCCGCGGTTCGTCGCGGAATTTCTCCTGGATCTGGTACCAGATTTGCGGCAGTTGTTTATAGGAACGCAGTTCGCCTCGCGCGATGTTGGTCATTTCCTCTTCGTGGGTGATGCCCAGACACATTTCGTGGTCGTTCCGGTCCTTGAATTTGAAAATCACATCCACGGCGTCCCAGCGGCCGGACTCCTTCCAGAGTTCCGCCGGGTTGAGCGCCGGCAGATAGAATTCCTGCCCGCCGATGCGGTTCATCTCCTCGCGGATGATCCTCGTGATCTTCAGGAACGATCTCTGCGCAAGATAGAGATGCGCGTAAACGCCCGCCGCGACCTGGCGAATGTAACCCGCCCGCAGCAGAAGCTGATGCCCCGCCGCTTCGGCCTCCGCCGGCACTTCGCGCAACGTGGGAATGAAGACTTGACTCCAGCGCATTGACTCGACCTCTCGTTGTTGGCTGTCAGCTTCGAAATACGAAGCGCCATTGTTGGGGATGAGCGCACTTCTTGTCAAGGAAAGCGGCCTTTGGAGTGCGGCGCTTCTGGAGGCCGTCTTGAAACCTCGGGGAAAGACGATTTCGTAGTGGCGGCCTTCGGGCCGCCATGTCGTTGGTACGACGAGTCAGGCGTCGCCTCCCCCTCACCCCAGCCCTCTCCCCCCTCCCGGGGAGAGGGTGTCTCCGTCAGCCGACGGATTGACGGACGGGTGAGGGGGCTTCTCCCATAGGGCGGGATCAGGCGAGTGACGAGTGACAAGCTAAGAGTTACAAATTTCCAGTTTCTAATTTCCAGTTTCCCGTTTCCCGTTTCGACTTTCGAGCGAAGCCGACCCGCCGGAGTACCCCTTGCAGATTTTTCTTGACTTTTGAGGACAAGTGTGCTAGACTACGATTTTGGTCGTGGCGGTCTGTGGCCGGCGGCTTGCCTCTTCAAGGCCTTCGGCCCGCGTTGCAGGGCGGGACGCCGCTACAGCGGGCAGGACCCGGCTTTCACTCCCAAGCTGACGCCGGGGGCGGAACGTCAGCCGCTGAAGGCCGACGCATGGCAGCCGGCACTCTGGAGCCCTGAAGGCGATTCCAAGATGCCTGGTTCTCCTATAAATACAGATACAAAAAAGCAAAGCTAGTATGTGATTACGAATCAACAATTTACGATTTCCACAGGCATAACAAAGCTGGTATGTTATTGAAAACACTAGGTTGCTGATTTTACAGAACAAAGCTGGTATGTGGTTTATATTCAGCATGTTCCAGGCATCAAGAAAATGAAAGCTGGTATGTTGATGAAAACAAACCGGAAAACTGTTTTTTCGAGCAAAGCTGGTATGTGGTTTATATTCAATAGGTTTAAGACATCAAAAAACGAAAGCTGGTATGTTGATGAAAACAATGGTGTTACATAAAATCAAATAACACGCGTGTTATCAATCATATACCAGGAAAATCGCCTCGATTTGTGTCCCTCATTGACGGAACTTTTCCGGGGCAAATAATGGCCCAAGTCGCGAGTTTGCTCCTTGATCCGACAGGGCATGGCCGTAGCCATACCGAACAAAACGGCGGGCCCGCCCTGCGTGGCCGCCACGACAGCAGGTGAAGGATGCCAACGAAGAGTCTAGAAGACGTCGCCATCGTCATCAACCCACAGAAGGACAACGTGGCCGTGGTCACGGTGGACTCCTTGGAGAAAGGAACCGTACTTCACCGCGGCGATGAGCGACTCGTGATCTCGGATCAGGTCCCCTGCGGGCAGAGTTTCGCCGTCAAGAGAATCCGCAAGGGGCAGGCCTTCATATCGTTGGGTGATCCGACGGGCCTTGCCTCGCGGACGGTGGAGCCCGGCGACCCTATCGACGAGAGCAACCTACTGAGCCGACTGCCGCGGCTGCGCGTGCGCTACCGCGACAATCCCGCGCCCACACCCATCGACCCGCGACTTGCTTCTCTGACCTTCGACGGCTACCTCCGTTCCGACGGCAGCGTCGGAGCGCGGAACTACGTGGGCATTGTCACCTCGGGAATGTGCTCCTCTGCTGAGGTGCGTGAGATCGCCTCCCGCGCCGGGCGCGAAATCTACACGCGCGACAAATTCCCCCACGTGGACGGTGTTGTGCCGGTCGTCCACGAATCCGGCTGCGGCATGCCGGACGGCCACGCCGTCGATTTGGTCAACCGAGTTCTGACGAACGTGCTGCGGCATCCAAACTTCGGAGCCGCCCTCTACGTTGACCTGGGCTGCGGGAAGACTTGTGTCGAATGTTCGGCGCCCATCTTCCAGGCCGCCGTGCCCGAGTACAACCGGCGCGTTGTGAACCTCACCATCCAGCAAGCCGGCGGCAGCCGACGCACAGTCGAGCGCGGGCTGGAATTGGTCAAGGACCTGCTCCAGTTTGCCAACCAGTTCCAGCGCCAGCCTGTCCCCATCGCGAAACTCGTGATTGGGACCAAGTGCGGAGGCTCGGACCGCTGGTCGGGCGTCACCGCCAATCCGGCGGTTGGCGTAGCGGCCGACATGTTTGTGAAAGCTGGCGCCGCCGTGCTGTTGGGAGAGATCCCCGAGCTCCAGGGCGCGGCGATGATCGAACTCGCCGCACGTGCCCGCACCCGCGCCGTGGGTCGGAAGCTCATGCAGGCGCTCAAGCGATACGAGAAGTACGTCCATCGGTTCGGGGAGGATTTCCGTGACAACCCCTCGCCCGGGAACGTCAAAGGCGGCCTCTACAACATCTTCGTGAAATCGAGCGGGGTGAAAGCCAAGGGCGGCACGTCTATCGTCGAAGACCTGCTCGAATACGGCGAGTGGTTGGGCGAACGCAAGGGGCTCCACGTGCTCTACACGCCCGGCTACGACCAGCTCTCGACGCCTGCCCTGTTCCTGAGCGGCGCCCAGGTAGTGCTGTTTACTACCGGCCGTGGGTCCAGCCTTGGCTGCGCTCTCGGCCCGGTGGTGAAGATCGGCTCGAATCCCCAACTCGCCCGCGCGAACGCCGACATCGACCTCGACGCGGGCAAAATCCTGGAGAAGAAAGCGACCATCGAAGAAATCGGCCGCCAGATCTTCCAGGAAACTCTGGCCGTCGCCTCGGGCCGCAAGCTCACCCGCGCCGAAGAGGCGGGCTACCACCACGAATTCAAGCTCTGGGAATCGCTCTGGCCGTCGCTGTAGGCGGGGGCAGGGGAAGGTCGAGGCGTCGAAATGGCACACGCTGTCATTTCAGGAAAACGCTTTGACATCGAGGCGCTTTGACGCTACAACATCAAGAGGAGAATAAGGGTATGGGTCAGAGCGTACGCACCACGATCTACTTCCACCCGCGCCTTTACCGCGCCTTGCGCATCAAGGCGGCGGAGTCGGGGGAGACCCTTTCGAACCTGGTAGGTCGGGCGCTCGTGGAATCCCTGCGGGAAGACGAAATCGACCTGGAAGCTTTCGACAAGCGCAAGCAAGACCGCTCTCGTCCCCTGCGGGCTGTTCTCGACGACCTGAGGCGTGATGGTCTCCTATAGGGTTCTCGTCCGCACGTCGGCAGAACGCGAACTGCGCGCCCTCCCCAAGCACGATCTGCGCAAGGTCGTGCGGAAGATTCGGGCGCTGGCGGCTGATCCGACACCACCCGGCTGCATCAAGCTGGAGGGCGAGACTCGCTATCGTTTGCGTCAAGGTGATTGGTGCATCCTTTACGAAATCGACCACGAGGCGAAAACTGTCGCGATAGTCAAGATCGGACATCGCCGCGAGGTCTACCGTTGAGTGCGCCTGTTTCCACCCCTAGAACGCGGCCGTCGCCATCGGACCTTCTGCCGCTATGACGAGTCGGGCGATGGTCGTATAATGAAGTCATGGATGGATTGCTTATCGTCGTGCTGGCTCTGGTCGTATGGTTCTTAGTGCTGCCACGCATTCCGGGACTCTCTCGCTTTTTCACCTGAGCGGTGAAGCCTCCGGCCCCGGCGGGGCCCGAGAAGCAGGATAGACCCAAGGAGTAATCTCAAGCCGCTATGCCAATCTTCGAGTACGTTTGCGGGAAGTGCGGGAAGCTTTTCGAGAAGCTGACTCTGGGTAGGAGTCAGGAATCGCCCGCGTGCCCCCAGTGCGGCTCAAAGCAGGTGGAGCAGAAGTTCTCCACTTTCAGTTCCGGCAGCACCGGCGCGAACTCCACACCTGCTTGCGCCCCCTCCGGCGGCGGCTGACGCCTCTGAGCAGAGACGCCCCGGCGGGGCGTCCCCTGAGTGGTGCCACGGTGAGCGCTCTTCTCAGTGCGGGCTTTTCCCTTCCCGGCGATGAGAGACCGGCCACGAACTCAAAGCACGAATTCGACGTCCCCACCCGACGACTGCTCAGCGGCGCGAGCACCTGGGCGCATACTCGTAAGTAACCAGGGAGGCCAACATGGGAATCCTGCGAAAGATCGTGCAACTCTTCTCGACCCATGCGAACGAAGTGCCGGCGTCCCGTGAACCCGAGCCGGTGGTGGAAGCCGAACTCGAGGCCGTGGAAGGCGAGACTGATTTGGCGGCAGTGGTGAGAGGGAACGGGGCGTTTGCGCTCGACCTTTACAGCAGGCTCTCCTCCTGCAGCGGCAATCTCTTCTTCTCCCCCTTTAGCATCTCGGCCGCTGTGGCCATGACGTATGGTGGGGCACAGGGCGCAACCGCCGAGGAGATGGCGGCCGCCTTGCACTTTCCTTTCGGGCAGGAGCGGCTGCACCCGGCATTCGCAAACTTGCTCAACCAAATCAAGGGCAAGTCCCGGGGCGTTGAGCTCAGTCTCGCCAACGGCCTGTGGGCTCAGCGCGGTTATGAGTTCCGCGAGAGTTTCAAAGACCTCGTCAAAACCCACTACGGCGCGGAGCTGAGCGAGCTGGACTTTTCGACAGCTACTGAAGAAGCCCGCAGGACCATCAACGACTGGGTGGAAAGACAAACCGCAGGCAAGATCAGGGACCTGATTGGGCCGGGCGCGCTCGGTCCGTTGACGCGCCTGGTCCTGGCCAACGCCATCTACTTCAAGGGCGATTGGGCGAGCCCCTTCCAAAAGGAGCGGACAAAGGATGCGCCTTTCACCGTCACGCCAAAGCAGAAAGTCACTGTGCCCATGATGTGTCAGTCAGAAGAGTACGGCTATCTCGAGACGGACGGCTTTCAAGCCTTGGGTCTTGCGTACGAGGGGTGGGATCTGACGATGGCTGTCTTCCTACCTCGAAAGGTTGACGGCCTGCCGGAGTTGGAGAAATCGCTGACCCCTAGGAAACTGCGCACGTGGCTGGCAGGGTTGCGCCCGCGAGTGGTCACCGCCTACTTTCCGCGATTCCGGGCTACCTCTGCCTTCACGCTCAACGGAGTACTCGCCGAAATGGGCATGCGGCTTGCTTTTGAGGAGTCGGCTGCCGACTTCTCTGGAATGACTAGCTGGGAACGCCTCTACCTTTCCTTGGTTCTCCACAAGGCCTACGTGGATGTGGACGAAAAAGGAACGGAGGCCGCGGCAGCTACGGCCGTGCTTGCGACAGGCGCCGCGTTTCGACCACTGGAAGTACCCATCCCCGTCTTCCGCGCGGACCATCCGTTTCTATTCCTTGTTGTGGATCACCGCTCAGGAAGCATTCTCTTCCTTGGCCGGGTGACGAATCCGAAGGAGTGATGTGTTGGATTGCAGCGGCGCACGGCGTGTCCTGTAAGATCACGCCTCAGCCCACCGCTGCTTGATGTACTTGAGCGCGCGGGCGAGCGCCGCCGCTATCCGAAGAAGTCCTCACCAGGGCCCCAGGCGCGGGGTCGCAGGTTGCGTGACATCCTTCTTCCAATACTCAAGCTGCGGCCCCTTCCAGCGCGCCGTCTTGGCTAGCAGCTCCGCTCTTTCCTCCGGAGTGAGCGGCACAAAGCTGCGCGCCACACGCAGGTTGTCTTCGAGTTGGCCAAGCGTGGTGCAACCCAGGATGGCGCAGGCCACGGGCAAGCTGAGCACGTAGCGCAAGCATTCCTCCCCGGTGATCGCCCGCAGCAGCCAGCCGTTGGCGAGCACCTTCATCGCGGTGATGCCCAGGTTCTTTTCCACCGCGCGCGCCAGCACGCCCTTCTCGAAGCTCAGGTAGTGCGGGTCGGCTGCGTGCAGAGGCATCAGGATAGTGTCAAAGTCGTATCGTGCGAGCATCGCGGCGTGGACTTCAGGATCGTGATGACCGGTGAATCCAATGAAGCGCGCCTTGCCTTCTTTCTTGGCACGCACGAAAGCTTCCAGGGCTCCGTTGGGTCCGAAGATCTGCTCCACTTCTTCCTGGGTCGAAACTCCGTGGATCTGCCAGAGGTCGAGATGGTCCGTCCGGAGGTTTGCGAGAGACTCCACCAGTTCACGCTCGGCAGCGGCGCGCGTTCGCTCCGTGCTCTTGCTGGTCAGAAAGATTTTCTGGCGCTTGTCCCGCAAAGCCCGGCCGTAAATCTTCTCGCTGCGGCCGTCCGTGTAGCTGCGGGCAGTGTCAAAAAAGTTGATGCCAGCGTCGAACGCTGCCTCCACCAGTCGCACCGCTGCGTCGTCGGAGAGCATCGGCAAGCGTGCCCCGCCCAGCGCGATCGTCGTCACCCGTACGCCTGTCTTACCCAGTGCGCGCGTGGGCAGATC
>JBEKCQ010000044.1:0-29060 GCA_050014795.1 Terriglobia bacterium
AGCAAAGCGGGTTGTTGCTGATCTGCCGCTGCACGTTGTAGTTCACATAGCAGCTCATGTGCTGCCCGAGTTCCCGGCTCAACATCGCCCCTCCCTGCCACGCCTCGTACTTGGTTCGCCGGCTGGTGGTGCTTTCCTGGGTGAGCGACTGGTTGTAGGCATGGCCCAGATTCAGCGAGAAGTGAGTGGTTCGCCACAGCTGCCGGCCTGCTGAAAACTGCGCTACACGGCTCTCGCCACCCAGAAGTACCCCCGACCCACCCGTCATCTGACGCCGGAAGGAGATCGCCACACTCCACCTGGGAAAACGGTACTGGAGCGAATCGTTGGTGTTCCAGAAAGACTTCAAAACGGAGCCGCCCAGTGGCTTGGCGATGTTATTGGCCATTGGGCCCCCCGAGAGCTCCAACGACAGCCTGCCAGTGATCTTGCGCCCGTACGCCAGCTGAAAACCACGATTGAGGATTTCCTGATTGCCGACCCCCATCTGGAAAAGGTAATGCGCATAGGTGATGGACAGCACGTCCCGACGAGAGAGCGCGAAGTTGTATCCGGCCAGCAACCCCCAGTACCGGTTGTCGATGAGCGGGGAGTTCAAGAACCACAGAGCCCCGTAAGTCCCCGTGACGGTCAGGGAGGAGCGCGCTCCCGGCGTGTATTCGGCCTGAGCTGCCACCAAGTTGCTTAGCCGCTGGGAACGCCCCGTCAGAATCGTCTGGTTCGGCTCCAGCATCGGATTCATAACGGGAGCGTCGGCGAGGTAAGAGCCCCCCGAGCCCCCGGAGAAGCTCTCCAGACCCCCAAATCCTCCAAATCCAAACGGCGACTCCGGCAGATAGAGGAGGCGGTCATCCAGGAGCAGCTTCCACCGCTGCCAAGCAAGAACCTCCGCAAACCCAAGTCGGTGTACCATCCCGTTGGTGAGCGAGTTCGTGCCGAGATTGCTTTCGAGGCGACGGCTGTAGAAGAACCCTCCACCGGCATAGTCCAAGTTCAATTGCGAGTGTTTTGCCACCCGCTGCAAAGTGATGCTCCCCAGCACCGTGCTCTGGGTCTCCCGCCTCGAACCCCCTGGGGCGTCACTGCTGTTCGTGTCCGCGAACCCCGTCCACTGCAAAGAGGGGACAACGAAACTGCGGGCTCGTCCTCCGGAGCCCGGAGAAAGATCGTGAGCTCCGGACAGCGGAGCTACCACGGCTGTTCCCGGACGAGCTTTTTCGGTCTCTGCCTCTGCGACTTCCCCCGCCGGCTGACTTGTCTGTTGGCCTGAAGCTGACGAGGGCGTCGTCGCGGTCGAACCAGGAAGATTACCTTGCTGCTGTGCCCAGGAAATCTCAGCGCATGACAGCAGGAGCACCAGCGCTATCACCAGCCGCTCACGTTTCTCCATCAGAAGAAATCCTCACGGGACCACGATTGTGTCCCCGGGCTTCAGAAGAATGTTCTGCGTTCCATCCTTGCCTTGAATGGCTTGTCGATAATTGAACGGAAACCGAAGCTGCTTCCCATCTTCGTTTCGCAACACGTAGATCTGTTTCTGGTTCGCGAACTGTGTGAACCCCCCCGCACTCGAAAGGGCCTGGAGGACCGTCATGTTCGGCATGAGAGGTACAGCTCCGCCGCGGTTGACTTCACCCTGAACGTAAACACGCTGGCTGTTGATCGTGATGACAATCACCGTCACCTGGGGTTGCGCAATGAACTTCTTGAGCCGCTCCGTGATCACCGATCCGAGCTGCATGGGCGTCAGTCCCGCGGCCTGAACATCATTGAGAAGCGGCAGCGAGATCTTGCCATCAGGGCGAACGGGAACGGTCCGGGAAACCTCCGGCTCTTTCCAGACATTGATGTCAAGCACGTCTTCAGCCCCGATCACATAGTCAGCGGCACTGCCGCTGGGGACGGACTTCTGCACATTCCCGGCGTTCCCTGGCGCGACAGCCGTCTTGCTTACCTTCTCCTTCCCGACGACTGTCCCTCCGAACGCAGTGAAGATCATCAGTAGGGAAAGAACAATAAGCCTTCCCGGCTTCACGCACCTGTTACTCATGGGGACTCTCCTCTGGCATCTCTGAATCTGTGGATCGGGCTAAACCAAACTGCTTCAACTTGTAAAGGAGGGCTTTGTAGCTCACCTGCAGATCTTGAGCGGCACGCTTGCGGTTCCAGCGCGTGCGCGTCAGCACCTTCAGAATCAGTTCCCGCTCGGCCTGATGAGAGGCTGCCCGCGCTGCGTCCTTCAGGGAAAGCTTCTCGCCGGTGCTCCGACGGGGCCGGGATTCAACCCCGGGCGACCCCAGATCCGCCACCGCAGCCCGTTCATCACCCAAAGCAACCATCTTCCTGACCAGGTTCTCCAACTCGCGGATATTGCCGGGCCAAGTGTGCTCCATCAACCGCTGCAGCGTCTGCGAGGCAAGCACTGGCTGCGGCCTCCCAAACACCGCAGCATACCTTGCCATGAAGAAGTCAAGCAAGATGGGAATATCTTCCTTGCGATTCCGAAGCGGGGGGAGTCTTAGGCACACGCCGTTGAGCCGGTAGTATAGTTCTTCGCGAAAGCGCCCCGTTCGCATCTCCTCTTCCAGATTCCGACTCGTCGCGGAAATGACGCGAGCTTCTAACCGGTCTTGCTGTGACACCCCACCGTCGGGCAGAACGTGCAGCAGCTTGGACTGGCATACCATTTCGAGTTCATTGATCTCATCAAGGAAAACCGTTCCTGTATTGGCATGCCCCCCGAAGCAGTCGCCATTCGGGGCGCCCTGGCGCTGCCTGTCAAAGAGCTCGGGAGTAATGGCTGCGCAGCCCATCTTGACGAAGGGTTCATCCCGTCGCCGGGAGAGTTGGTGGATCTGCAGGGCCACTACATCCTTTCCGGTACCGCTCTCACCGACAAGTAACACAGGGATATCGGTCGGAGCGATGTCTGCGACAACCTGCTCGAGCGCCTGCATGGCAGGGCTAACGGCGCGCGCAAAGGAAAGACAATGGCCATTTTCAAGCCCGGTGTTGATCCTGGCGTCGGACGCAATGTCACTGGATTTCGACTGCATCTTATCCCCCAGTGGGCAGGTACAGACTACACCATAATCCTGCAGATCGAAAGGGGAGCACGGTGCTTGCCAGAAGATTGCTGCACACCACATTATGTTGACATTCATGAAGCTAAGGCCAAGCACTACGACAACTTACAGTTGTTCGGGAATGGCCAGGGGTCTCCTGGATGAGTCACAGGAAGTTCATAGACAACTCCTTGGAGTGGAAATCTGCTTCCACTTAGTGGCATGACATTACCCTATTGCCCTAACTGGCTCGCCTTGTTGCCCATCTCAGGCGGTTATTGTGGTTCTTCCTTATATTCTCCACTGCGTTCACATTTTGTAGGGCCAATGAGGCTGGCGACAGAGTTAGCCCAAAAGGGAGGTCGAGTGGATCTCTGCCGCATTGTCCTCGCACGGGCCTGGAAGACATCTCTGTTGCTCCTTGTGTTCGAGGCACCCTTGTGCAAAGGCTCCTCCAATCGGCATTGCTAATAGAAGCTAGATTCGATATCCTGTCGCCCCAAGCGCTGGGACGCATGAACCACATCGACGAGAATGCAGTCGGACCAGACGCGGCTCCCCAAGCTCCCATCGGCCGGAGTGTATGGTGGCAAGGGGCGGTGCTGGCAGTTCTCATCGGCGCCCTCTACTACCGCATCGCCGGGATGCTCATCCTAGATTGGTGGAAGGATCCGAATTTCTCCCACGGATTCTTGATCCCCGTTTTTTCTGCCTTTCTGGTTTGGCAACGCCGGAAGCAGCTTGCGCTGCTGCGTCCTAAACCTTCCTGGTTCGGCTTGGTCGTTGTCGCTGGTTCTCTGATGATGCTAATCGTCGGGGTTCTCGGGGCTGAGTTCTTCCTTTCGCGGTCATCCTTTATTTTCCTGGTGGCCGGGCTGGTGATCTACTTCCTGGGCTGGAACTACTTCCGGGCGATGGTTTTCCCGTGGGCGTTTCTTTTCCTGATGGTCCCCATCCCTACCATTATCTTCAACCAAGTCGCTTTCCCACTCCAACTCCTGGCATCGCGATTGGCCAGTGGCCTTCTGGAACTGGTGGGCGTTCCGGTACTCCGGGAGGGAAACGTGATCCTGTTGCCGGCCATGCCGATGGAAGTGGCGGAGGCGTGCAGTGGGATCCGGTCGCTGATGTCGCTCGTGGCTCTGGCCCTTGTCTACGGCTACTTCCTCGAGCCCAAACTTTTTCGTCGCGTTCTCCTTGTGCTCGGTGCCATCCCTATTGCTGTAATTGCCAACAGCCTCCGGGTAGTAGGGACGGGTCTCATGGCGCATTGGTGGGATCCGGAGAAGGCGGAGGGCTTCTTCCACACGTTCTCCGGTTGGGTGATCTTCGTTCTCTCTCTGCTATTGCTTTTCGCAGTCCACCGTGCGATGGGTTTGCTGGACCGCCATCGGACAGGCAGAGAACCATGATGCCGACGACAAGTTCCTGGATTCGTATGTTTCCCGTCGTGGTGCTGCTCGCCGGCGCTGGCCTCTTTCTGCATTCCCGCAGCCAGCCAGAACTTCTGCCGCCCCATAACCCGCTGGCCTCCTTTCCCAGCCGTGTAGGAGACTGGCAAGGGAGGGATCTAGCGCTCTCCCCCAGTATCCGTGAGGTCCTGGGTGAAGGGGAGTTCCTGGTACGGATCTATGAGCGCAGGCCCGACGAACCCTACATCGACTTGTTTCTGGCTTTCTTTCCCAGCCAGCGAATGGGTAGTACCATGCACTCTCCGCAGAACTGCTTACCGGGTTCTGGGTGGATGCCCGCCGAATCATCCCGAATGGAGTTGACTCGCCCAGGTGGCGGCAATATCAAAGTCAACCGATATGTAGTCACCAGAGGACTCGACCATATGCTGGTCCTTTACTGGTACCAAGCCCATGGCCGCGTCGTGGCGAGTGAATACTGGGGTAAGTTCTACTTGGTGGCGGATGCCATTCGAATGAATCGGAGCGACGGCGCCCTAATCCGCGTTACAACGCCCATAGCCCAGAACGAGACCCTGGCGAGTGCAGAAAAAAGAGGTGTCACGTTTGTCCAGGAGGCCCTACCTCTTTTGGATAGTTACATCCCCCGGTAGTCCCCGCTGACGGCACCCCAGCTTAAATGACGCAGTCCACGTAAGTACTCCAAAGGTTGGGACTGCTCGACCGCCAGCCGGGGATAGGAAGGCATTCAGAATGTCTTTTCCGCCCCGGATCAGCCCTTTCGCCCGTTGAACGGATTCTGGGCCCAGCGACATGGGACAGCAAACGTCTTCAATGTTGAGAAGGGCGCATTGGGCTGCTATTGAACGAAACAGGCACTAAAGTGCAACGAACTGCACATTCCCAATACCCCACGTCCGAATTCCCAAGGATGGATGCCTGCGAGCAGCCGTATATGGTTAAAAACACAAGACTTGAGATTCCTTCTCCGGATGATAGCCGGTCTGGAGGTTGGACCCGCGATTGCTGATAACCTAGGTGCCTGCGAATCCTAGAGTCTGCGAAGCGTGAGGTTCGGAGGTCACACGGGGCAATCCCCGCAGGAAAGACACAAGCGATTGGGTCGAAGAAAAACAATAGGGGTGGAGGAGATTTCGATGCGCAAGTTCATGTTGTTAGCAGCGATGGTCGCGATTCTTGGTGTGGTTTCAGCTTCAGGGGACACTCTGGACGATCCCCTGCATGGGTTCTGCTGGGGGGGGCCTGCCTGCACGGATAATGGCACGAACACACCCACAAGCACGAATCCGCCGAACTTTGGCTTCTATATTTCGCCAGGGCCCCAAACAGGGGAATACTATATCGATCTGCTAGTTCCAACGAGCGCCGTGGTCGGCGACCCCAGTTTGCTGAGTTACGGCATCACGGGAGACCTGTCTGGCACTGCCTCCCTGTTCAGCACCACTGCGTGGAGCAGTGACGACCTCTCCGCGTACTTGGGGCTTAGCGGCTTCGCCCCCAACAATCCGATCGGCGCATACGCGGCAGGGGGCTCAAGCTATTACGTTTACATGGTTGACCTCGGACAGGCCACCCTCGCGAAAGCCGCAGGCTCTGGCCCTCTACTCAGCATCACTTCTGGCATTCCGACCGATTCCTATATCGTCGGTTACCTATTTACAGGCACGGGCCAACACCCCTGGGTTGCAGTGGCAAACAGTGCCGCGATATTGGAAACCGGACCACCCCCACCCAGGGTGCCCGAGCCCGGCTCGCTGATGCTGTTTGGAAGCGGACTGATTGGCTTGGCCGGTTTCGTTCGCAGGCGCCTGAAGCAGTAGATCAGCGTATCGTAATCAAGACCTGAGAATGGCCCGTTCTCAGGTCGAAGAGGACGGGAAGGAAAACATCCACTCCTCTAAGGGCTTGCTCACGGCCGCGACAGGTAGTCTGTCGCGGCCGTGATGTCTTTGATAGTCCTGGCACACCATCTGTGCTGCTCTGACCTGACACATTTCCTCGCTGCCACCTTCTCTCTAATCTGAGCGTAAGTGGTCCGGACGGGTTGGGAAGGCGGAAAGATTCTCACCGTCCCATGGGCGTCGAATGCGCCCGTTCGTCCCCCGACTGCATCCGTCCGATAGTGCTCGACCTTCATATTCGCTTTTGCTAATCTGTGCGGGAGCAAAGAGGTGTCCCTGTTGGCTCGCGGCTGATCGTGAAGGGGGTGGCTGGCACCCGAGCCGCTGTGCCTCTCTTGAGTCTTCAAGGGGTGATAACGAAATGAGGAAACATCCTGCACTGTGCTTGGGCTTGGCAGCAACGTTGATGACCGTGATGTTGGCGGGCTGCTCGCGCGACCCCAATGTCCGCAAGCAGAAGTACCTCGAAAGCGGACAACGCTACTTCGAGAAGGAAAAATACCGTGAGGCCGCCATTCAATTTCAGAATGCTCTGCAGGTGGATCCACGATATCCCGAGGCGCACCACAGGCTGGCGCAGTGCTACCTGAAGCTGGGGGTTTGGAGTGGAGCTTATCAGGAACTGATGCGAACCGTGGATCTCCAACCGGACAATCTGAAAGCGCACATTGAGCTGGGCAATCTGGTGCTGGCAGGGCAAGAATTCAAGCGGGCGCAGGAACAAGCGGAATTGGTTCTGCAAAAGGACCCCAACAACGTGGACGCGCACGTCCTGCGGGCCAACGCTTACGGAGCGCTTCAGAACGTTGAGGCATCGCTCCAGGAAATGCAGACCGCCATCCAGCTCGCCCCCGATCGGTCCCGATCCTACCTGAACCTGGCCGTATTGCAGATTAACGCCAAGGACGCCGCGGCAGCAGAGGAAAGCTTCAAGAAGGCAGTGGCGCTCGATCCCAAGTCAGTAACTGCCCTGTTGGCACTGGGAAATTTCTACCAGGCAACGCGCCGCTGGGCTGAGGCCGAACAGCAGTTTCGCCGGACCATAGAGGTCGACCCCAAAAGCCCCACGCCGCGCGCGGCGTTGGCGCGTCTTTACGTAGCGCAGGGGCAGAAGGCGCAAGCCGAGCAAGTGCTGGTCGAAACCAAGAGGGTGCTGGCCGACAATCCAGAAGGTTACCGCATGCTCGGCGACTTCTATTTCAACCTCGGCGAGATCGACAAGGCAATAGCCGAGTTCGCGTCGCTTTACCAGGAACATCCCAAAGACCTCCGGGTGAAGAAGAACTATGTGCAGCTCCTGATCCTGCGCGGCCGCCTCGAGGAGGCCACCAAGCTCAACGACGAGATCTTGAAAGCGAATCCGAAGGACGTGGATGGCTTGATCCACCGCGGGCAGGTGCTGAACCGCCAGGGGCGCCCCAATGACGCAGTTCCGGTCTTCGAGTCGGCATTGAAAAACGAACCCGACAGCGCGGTAGGGCACTACCACCTGGGTGTTTCTTTCAGCTTGCTCGGCAACCTGGCGCGTGCCGAGAGCGAATGGCTTGAGGCCGCCCGGCTGAATCCCAATATGACGCCGGCCCAGTCGGCGCTGGCTGAGGTGGCAATGCGGAAGGGTGACGTCGACCTGCTCAGCAAGAGCGCCGAGGCGCTGATCGGCGCCGACCCGCTCTCGCCCCGAGGCTACATAATCCGTGCCACAGCGCGGTTCGCCCGCAAGGACGTCGCCGGGGGCGAAGCTGACCTCAAGAAGGCCATCGAGGTGGCCCCGCAGAACCCGCTGGGCTATGCCCGGATGGGAGACCTCCGCTTGGTCCAGAAACGCTACGGAGAAGCTGAGAAACTCTTCGAACAGAGCCTGGAACGCGACCCGAATTCTGTCGAAGCGCTGCGAGGCCTAGTCGGCATTTACGCACAGCAGAGGCAGCTCGCCAAGGCCCTGGCCCGCGTGAACACGCAGATTGGCAAGGCCCCGGACAACAGCGCCTACTACCTCATGCAGGCTCAACTTCTGCTTGGGAGCAGGGACCTGGAGAAGGCGGAGACTGCGCTCGCGAAGGCCGTGGAGCTCAACAAAAACAACATGGACGCCTTCCTCCTCCTGGGGCAAGTGCAGAAAGCCCGCGGGTCACTCGACAAGGCCGTCGCGAGCTATCAACGGTCTATCCAAGAGAATCCCCGCGACGTGCGAGGTTACGTTTTGCTGGGAATAGTGGAGGAGGCCCGCGGCAATTGGCAGAAAGCGCAGGAACTGTACCAGAAGGCATTGCAGGTCCAGCCTGATTATCCACTGGCGGCCAACAACCTGGCGTACTCGATGCTGGAGCATGGTGGGAACACAGACGTCGCATTGTCCCTGGCCCAGGTGGCACGGCGCGGAATGCCTAACATACCGAATTCGGCCGACACACTGGCTTGGGCGTATTACAGCAAAGGTGCGTATAAGCTGGCTATCGACCTCCTTGAGGACGCGCTAAAGACGGCGCCCCAGAACGCGACGTATCACTACCACCTGGGGCTGGCCTATCAGAAGACCAACGACCGGGTACGCGCCAAGGATCATCTCGAGCAAGCATTGCGAATCAACCCGAGCTATGCCCGTGCGGATGACATCAAGAAGGCTCTCGCTGAACTCGCTGGGAGTTGAGCGGCTTCACTGCATGGGACCCATCAGATTGCTGCCTGGCCATCTGGCTAGCGAAAGGTGATGAGGAGAGCCTGATTCGCGGCCGCCCAGTCCCATCCGTGCGTAGCGACAAACACCATTGATCAGCCCCCCCACATTGGCTACCTGAAGTCGACTCCTCGCGCCCTGTGTCCGCCGAGTGCTGAGAGCTTGACCCAGATCACACTGTCCTTGGTCCTCGATACGAGGCGGTCGGGCCTTTGCCTCGCGGCACAGGATTATTCAGGATCTCTATAGGCACAGGAATGGCTGGCGCAAGGAAAGGTGGGAATGGCGCACGGGTCAAGTGTAGCGTGAAATGGGGCTACTGATTAGACGCGACAAGCCCTGCTGCGATGAGCAGCAGGGCCTGCCGAGAGTGGTTTGGCCTAAAACCCCTAGGACGTTAGCTTGCGGCGAATAAGGCCCGCGATGCTAAGCAAACCAGTGCCAAGGAGCGCCAGCGTACCAGGCTCCGGCACAGTGTTCACGACATCGCCGCTCAGAACGTGCGTGCTAGCGAACCCTGCGGGTGGATGATTTGCCGCAGTGAACGAGATGTTGAAGTTGCCCGCTAGCGGCTGCCAAACGTAGTCTCCTAAGCCATAGTATTCCAGCAGCTCCCAGCACTTATAGTCCCAGAACGATGCGCCAGCGATCTTAAAGGTGGGCCCAAAAGTCGTCACCGTGGCATCACCGAAGCGCCCGAACAGCAGCCAGGGCGGGGCATTGCTTACGCTGTCGCCAACACATTCGTATCCACAAGAAAGGTCACTCCAACCTGTAATCGCGATGAAGGAGCCTTCCCCACCTCCGAAACTCCACGCGTCGGACGTGGTGCCAGTCAGATTACCAGTCGTGAAGTTCAGAAGCCCGCCTTCGATCGGGACAACAACCCCGTTGTTGAGGGGAGTATTTATGCCCTCCACGCTCACGATACTTATATTCTGGCCGACCAGGGGGCCTCCGTTCCCATCGTACGTGATTGACCCTGCGGTGGATGGTGCTACCGTAAAGTCGAGCATCACACCATCCGCCAGCGCCGCCACCGGTGCCAGCAAGAACGCTAAAGCAAGCAGCAAAACCACTCTCTTCATGTCAGTACTCCTTTTCCCTATTTGGGGACTTATACCAAGTTCGTCCGTGACCTACTATAGCATGTTAGTCTCCAAACCAGAGTGCCGACTTAATACGTTGATATAAAAGGTTTTATCCTACATAGAGGATACGCCACTCCCGGCCAATGTGAAGATGTCTGCACAAGAGTTGAACATGTTTCAACTACCCTAGAGCAAGGCAGTTGGTAACCATGCGCCATAGGCAAATTGTCCATAAAATCAGTATGAGCCCATGGAGCACAGCGGAACTGAGGCTAACGGATGCCTGGAAATGAGCTTGCCAGGAAATTCCAAAGCGAATAATCTTTTCCATCGTTCACGCGAGCGAAGGGCGCCCAAGATGATTGACCAAACTCCGACGGAAGTCGGCGACACGAACCACAATCCCTCCTCGCCCCAGCCGGAGCCTCTGGCTCTTCCCAGCGGCCTGAGCGTTGACGTAGAGGATTACTACCACGTTGAGGCCTTTGCTGATCGCATTACCCCTGAAATGTGGCCGCAATTCCCGAGTCGGGTTGCGGAGAACACCCGTCGCGTGTTGGACCTGTTGGGACACCTAGGAGTCCGAGCCACGTTCTTCGTGCTGGGCAAAGTCGCTGAACAAGAACCGAAGCTGGTGCGCGAAATTGTTGACGCAGGTCACGAGGTAGGGTGTCACAGCCACCTGCACCGCCGCCTATGGAAACTGAGTCCAGAGGAGTTTCGGTCGGACACGCGCCGGGCCCGGCGTGCAATAGAAGATGCGGGAGGGCAGCGCGTCCTGGGATATCGTGCGCCAACGTTTTCCGTCGTGCGGAAATCCCTCTGGGCGATTGAGGTGCTGGCAGAAGAAGGGTTCCTCTACGACTCCAGTGTATTCCCCATCCGGCATGACCTGTATGGGATGCCGGCAGCGCCGCGCTTCCCCTTCCGATGGGTGTGCCGCGATGGGCGGTCTTTGTTCGAGATCCCACCACTGACCGTTCGCCTTTTGGGACGTAACCTGCCGGTTGCCGGAGGCGGCTATCTGCGCATCCTGCCCATGTGGTACACGCGCTGGGCGCTGCGACGGATTCAAGAACGGGATCACCAGCCTGCGGTCGTGTACTTCCACCCTTGGGAACTGGACCCGCAGCAACCGCGTCTGCCAGGGGGATGGAAGTCCAGGTTGCGGCACTACACTAATCTAGGCCGAATGGAGCGTCGCATCCGCGAGTTGGTAAGCGGGGGACGATTTGCGCCGTTGCGAGACTACTTGCAGTGCCAGCTCGAGAGAGGACCGCTCCCCGCACGCTCGGTGGCTTTGGAAACGGGTCAAACGATCTGATGTTATTGGACTGCGCTCTGCGGTTGTTCCCGGAGGTTGGATGCAGGGTGTGTAGTGTTCGTGCCTTCCCTCAAGCGGCGGCCGGGGTCGGGGAGGAGGCAGCTTGGGCCCGTCGCGCCGACCGCCGCGATGGGATGCCGGCATCGCGGACCTTGTAGAGCAGGGCTCGATAGCTAATGCCTAGCGCGCGGGCGACTTGCTTGCGGTTCCAGTTATGGGCTTCCAAGGCCTTCAGAATGATCTTCCCCTCCAGTTCCCGGACGGCTTGCCGTGTCACCTTCTTCAACTGAATCGACCCGTCAGCGGGAATCTCGGGAACATCGGCAGCAAGGGCACTTTGGCTTTGCCCGAGAATCTCGTTCGTTATCGCCTCCTCTGACCCCAGGATGACATACCGTTTGACCACATTCTCCAGCTCACGAATGTTCCCAGGCCAACTGTACTTGTGCAGGACCTGAAGGGTCCAGCTTGACATGGGGGGCACTTGGGACTCGTACTCCTCATTGAAAATCTGCAGGAAATAGCTGACGAGTTCTGGGATGTCTTCTCGACGCTCGCGCAAACGAGGTAACTGCATGTTGAGCACATTGATACGGTAGAAGAGATCCTGGCGAAAGGTGCCGGCTTCCATCTCCTGCTCCAGATGACGATTGGTGGCGCACACGATCCGTGCCTCCACCCGCGTGTCCTCTTGGGCACCAATTCGGCAGAACTGGCCATCCTGGAGCAACTGCAGCAGCTTAGCCTGCAAGCCTGAATCGAGCTCAGCAATCTCATCCAGGAAGAGCGTCCCCCGGTGGGCAAGTTCCACCCGCCCGGGCTTGGAACTGTATGCGCCCGTAAAAGCTCCCCGTTCGTAACCGAAAAGCTCGCTTTCAATCAGGGTTCCGGGAATGGCGGGACAGTTGACCTTGACGAAGGGCCCGGAATGCCAAGGGGAAAGTTCGTGGATGAGTCTCGCAATGATTTCCTTGCCCGTGCCGCTCTCCCCTTGAATCAGCACGGGAATGTTGACACTCGCCACTTTCTCTACTTTCTGCTGCACAACCCGCATGGGCTCGGAATGCCCAAAGATCACGGGTCCGGGAGGGAGGCCTTCCGCAGAAGGGGGCAGGCCAGAAGTATTCGCCTCGGTCATAAACGCGATCCTTTCCCTCTGCAATTAGGCGGTGCCGGCCGCCAGGCCAATGTAACCAGGCTTGCAACTAAACAGCCAACTCTTTCGCATCTGGGGCTGACGGATAAAGCACCGGCACAGCGACCGAGACGCGATTACCCATCCCATTCTCCAACGAGATAGGGAGTTGCGGTCGGACGGGTGAGACAAGTCACCACATGCAAGGGTACACTACGCTTTAGCAGAAGTAAATGGAAAAGTTTTTCACACAGCGGAAGAGTATTTCCTTCTGGGCTTGGTCGAGTGTTTACCTATCAATGGGCGGGAGAATTTCAGACCACACAGGTAGCACTGTTCACTATGGGTAACCGTAACCAATCGTGCCTGCAGACTCTGCACATAGTCGGAACCGATCCCTGCACGCGGCAGGGGGGCGGTAGGAATCTCCAAGGAAATCTGCGAGGAAACCGGCAAATAGCGCCGCGTCGCCAACAAAGCGCCTCCAGCGCTGATGTTCATGGCAGTCGTGAACTCCCGGAACTGTTTTCCTCGATCATCTGTGCCGCAGACAAAAACAGGAATTGCTAGCGGGAGCCTCTCCCACTGACGCCGTTCTGCTCCTTGAGACCGCTCATCTGTGCGCACCATCACGCTCCCTCGCGCTGGCATTGCCTAAGCTAGCAGCACAACAGAGTCCAAACCGACACATTTGATGCAGTCTCTGAGTCGAGCGCCATCTTAAACAAAATACTAGAGATACCGACAACGTTTTGGCGTCAATGGATACTGACAGAAAGGCATCCGGGCTCCAAGTGCAACGCTTTATCGCATAAAAGCAATACCTTGGCCGCTCGACACTTGACAATACTGGGTGACGAATGCAGTATAGAAAAACTAGCGTAGCTAGGTGGAGTTCAAAGCCCGTTCAAGGTTTTCACGAGCGCTCTTGGCTGAATCGGAGCATTCGCACAGGGGCTGACAAGCATGCCACGGAAGGACCCAAGCGCGTCACGGCAGGGAAATGCGCCAAACCCGGCCACCAAGCCCGCCCCAGAGCCCGCTGGCCCTACCCTGATCCCTGAGTCAATTCTGGGGGCGGCGGAGTTGACCTCTGCCGCGACATTGGAGGAGCTACTCAAGACTATTGCCCGCCTGCAGGAGGAAATACGCCGGCGCACGGTGACGCTCGCTGCGGCCGCGCACGAACTGCGAACCCCCCTCGCGGTAGTAGCCGGATACGTTGAGCTTCTGCTGACTGAGAAGCCTGGCGCGCTCAATACCCGGCAACGGCAGATCCTGGCAGACTCGCAGTCCAACTGTGAGCGTTTGCAGCGGTCTATTCAGGACTTCCTCACGCTTGGTGCCCTCGAGGCCGGCAAGTTAACGATGACGTTCGCGATGGCAGATTTGAATGACTGCTTGGCGGAAGTCTGCGACTTATGGTTGACGCCGTTTCAGGCAAAGGGCGTGGCGCTGTATCACGCTGTCGACCGCAGGGTGGCTCCCTTTCCCTTTGATTATCCTAAGATCCAGCATGTGATCTCAAATCTCCTGGAGAATGCGTTAAAGTTCACTCCGACGGGAGGAACCGTTTGGCTGACCGTGGAACCGCACGTTTGGGATCACCGCCTCGGCCAAGGCTATCGCGTCTCCGAGGAAAGAAAGCAGATCCCGGCCGAGGCGAACGCCGCACACGTGATCGTCGCTGATACGGGACCAGGCATTCCCCCGGAATACCACCAGGAGATTTTTGAGGACTTCTACAAGCTCCCTCAGCCCGACTGCGAGAACACGGGTATTGGGCTGGGCTTAGCCATTGCCCGGCGCTTGGTTCAAGCCCACGGAGGCAAGATTTGGGTCGAAAGCGAGCCGGGATCGGGGAGCAAGTTCTCCGTGGTGTTGCCGTCAGAACCTACCTAGAGTAGCCATGCGTATGGAGAGTCCCAGTACCGCGAAGCGTCCTTCCAGCATTCTGGTGGTTGATGACGAGCCTAGCATGCTCCGCTACCTGCGGATGTTGCTGGAAGTTGAATCCTACAAGGTGGAGACTGTCGGCAGTGGGTTCGCGGCGATGGAGCGCGTGCAGCGGAACCCGGCTCCCGACGTGGTCTTGCTAGACCTGCTCATGCCCCAGATGGACGGCATGCAGACCCTAGAGCAGCTTCGTCACCTTCGCCCCGGGCTGAAAGTGATCATGCTGACCTGCGCCAACGATCCCCGCAAAGCCGTCCAGGCAATTCGCCTGGGCGCTCACGATTACTTGACTAAGCCCTTTCATAAGGCAGAGCTGGACGCAGCGCTCAAGAGCTGCTTGGGCGCCCAGGCCACTGCGGCTGAGGCAACCGCTTGGGACGGAAGGGTTGAGGAGCTAGGCGACGATGCGCTTTTTGTGGCCGCCAGCCCCGCGATGCAGAAGATACGCGCCCAGGCACTCCAGGTGGCCAACATTAATGTTCCCGTCCTGTTGCTGGGAGAAAGTGGGACCGGCAAGGAGGTCGTCGCACGCCTCATCTGGAAGTTTTCCGCTCGCGCCCACCGCACCTTCATGAAGGTAAACTGCGCGGCTCTTCCCTCTGAGCTGCTGGAGAGTGAGCTGTTCGGCTACGAGGCCGGGGCCTTTACCGGAGCCACCCGAGCGAAGCCCGGTAAATTCGAGCTGTGCGACAAGGGGACATTCCTGCTGGACGAAATCGCGGAAATGCCACCGGGCTTGCAGGCAAAGCTGTTGCAGGTGCTCCAGGATCAGCAATTTTCCCGGCTGGGCAGTCGTTCCACGGTTTCGGTCGACGTTCGACTTATGGCAGCGACCAATGTGAACATCGAGCAGGCCCTTGCCACCAAGAAGTTGCGTGAGGACCTTTACTATCGGCTGAATGCGTTCACCCTGCAATTGCCACCCCTGCGCGAGCGCAAAGAGGAAATCCCTCTGCTGCTGAAGCAGTTCATGGCCGTGTGGGCCGACCGCTATGCTCGACCGCCTCTGCCCATATCCCAGTCGTTTCTCGACTCATGCCAGCGATACTCCTGGCCCGGCAATGTCCGAGAGCTGGAGAACCTGATAAAGCGTTACTTGATTCTGGGTGAAGAGGGGCTGGTGCTAGGTGACCTGGAGGCAAGCGAGAAGCCGCCGGTCCGCAGCAACGGCACTCCCGCTGCCCCGACCGGAGCCCAACAGGGCGACCTGAAATCGCTGATCCGCGGATTGAAGGGTGAGGCGGAGGCAGAGGCTATTACCCGGGCACTTGAGCAAACGGAATGGAATCGCAAGGAAGCTGCGCGGCTCCTCAACATCAGCTACAAGGCCTTGCTCTACAAGATCCGTCAGTACGGGCTTGACAAACGGTAGTCCGAGACCCAAAGTGCCCTTCACAGGCGAAGGGCAAGGATTTACCTCGCCAGGAGTCCCATGGGAGAACCCCACCTGAAGGTTGTGGCCCACCTGAGCAATGGAAGCCTGGTCAAGGGCTACACCGGCGCTTTGCCGACCACCGATTTGGAAGCCCTGCTCAACCGCGACGCGATCCTGATGCCCGCAGAAATGACTGTGCGTACGGCGGGATCACGGGAGAAAGTCACTATCTCGTTACAGTCCTTGAAAGCTCTGTTCTTTGTGAAGAGCTTTGAAGGACACGTGGACTACAAGGAAACCCGGTTCTTTGAAGGCCATCCTTCTATCGAAGGTCTATGGGTTCGCGTGAAGTTCCACGACGGTGAGATCATCGAAGGGGTGATTCGCAATTCCCTCCGCTACGTAGTCGACCCCGGCTTCTTACTGAAGCCGCCCGATCCGCAAGGCAACAACCAGATGGTCTACGTAGTAAAGAAATCCCTCCAGGAATTCCAGGCTCTGGGAGTCAAGCACACTTACTGACTGGCCCGACCGCACTGGACCAGAGGAGCTTGGCTCCCCCGGCATCGGTTGGAAGCTTTGGGCTGTGTTTGGCGCGGATGGTTCTGGCGCGGGCTTCCACCTTTTGAGCTTCTGCCGGGCGCCGGGTTCGTCGAAGAAGAGTAGCAAGAAATTCGAGGTTCGGGACTACACCCGGGTGTTCGGATCCATAGGTCTTCTCGCAGATCCCCAAAGCTCGGCTCAGGAGCGCCTCTGCCTGGGCGCAGTTGCCCTGCGCGTCGTAAAGCAGGGCCAAGTCGCTCATGTCAGCCGCTACATCTGGATGGTCAGCCCCCAGCACCTTCTCATCAATGGCCAGCGCCCGCCAGTAAAGTAGTTCTGCCTCAGCGTAGTAACCCTGGTTACTGTGAAGTTCTCCCAAGTTCCTGAGGATAGAAGCAACGTCCGAGTGGTCGACGGGAGAGGTCTTTTCCCGGATAGCCAACGCACGTTGGTAGAGGGGCTCCGCCTGACGGTAGCGGCCCCGGGCGTCGTAAAGCAGAGCTAGCTGATAGAGATCGGTTCCAACGTCGGGATGTTGATCCCCCAAAGCTTTCTCATCGATAGCCAGAACCTGTCGGTAGAGTCTCTCCGCTTCGTCAAACTCACCCTGACCCCGACACAGTTCCGCAGTGTTATTCAGGATCGTCGCTACCTCCCAGTGCTGCGGCCCGAGGGCTTTCTCTTTGATGGCCAGCGCCTGATGGAAAAGCTGCTCTGCTTCCGCTACCCTGCCGCGGACGCAGTAAAGAGTACCCAAGTTGTTGAGGGTGGTAGCCAGACGCGGATCATCTGGGCCGAGAGCCTGCTGCCAGATCTCCAGAGCTCGCCGGAAAGCGACTTCCGCCTCCCAATAACGGCGCAGCGCCTTGCAGAGAAGGCCCAGGTTGTTGAGGGTCGCAGCCACCGAGGGGTGCGCCGACCCCAAGGCCTTCTCCTCGACCTCGAGGGCCTGCCGGTAGAGTGGCTCTGCTTCGGCATAGTGGCCTTGGGCGGTACACAGCGCCGCTAGATTGTTGAGGCTCTCCGCGACTAAGTGATGCTCCGGACCCAGCACCTGGCGGCGGATGCCCAGGGCCGCGCGGAGAAGGGTCTCGCTTTCGGTGAGCTTTCCCTGAATGCGGTAGACCTCGCCGAGGTCATTGAGGCTGGTGGCCAGGCGTGGGTCCATGGGGCCGAAGGACTCGGCTTGTCGGAGGGCGGCTCTGTAGTGCTTCTCAGCCTCAGCGTAGCGGGCTTGGTGCTGAGCCCTCCTCCCCTCTTGGAGAGAGGTCTGCCAGACTGCCTCTCCGGCGCCCGTTGCTGAATTGAGAAAGTAGCCAGCCCCAGGTGTTAACGCGTACGCCATGATGAGGACCCGCCTTCTCCAACACCCTACGCCAACACCGGCGAGGACGTCCGTCGCCTCTAATCACGCACTCCTTGATGGGGCAGTCACGCTCCGAATCAGATGTTCGCGCGAAGTGGTTTGATTCCTCAAGGCCTCCGCAGGAACAGTGGGTCCTTCCGAACTGATAACGAGACTCTGATCCCGGTACAACGCCTCATCAAGAATCGGATTCGTCCGCGCGGCGCAAGCTTAGACGAGTAAGGGCCACGAATGCAAGCGCTGAACGAGACAGATTTCCAGTTCCTTCTGGGACTGAAATCGGAGGCACTCAGACGTGCGTGGCGCGCTTCGGCTGCGGCGACGAGAAGCAACTCTCCGCCACCTTCTGAGCCTCATGTTTAGGCAACCTGTCGAGGACAATCACATCAAATTAACTGCAAGAGATTTCACATGCCCTGGCCGTGCGAGCAGTGCCTCCCCTTTCCGCAGGGTCATTCCGCGTGGAATTGCTGGTGAGATCATTCGTGCACATCCATTTGCCAATCAAGGGGATAGCCCTCGGCAGCTATAATCGGAAGATGGGGCCGACGTACAGGCAAGGCAATGGGCAAACAACCTGCAGGCCCCAGAGGGGGTCCCGTGTGCTTGTTGATGTTGTCTCGCCGCACTGCGGAGAGCCATGACTTGGCTGCCGGGATGTCTAGGCTGGGTAGAGTGGCTTGCCATCTAATGCACCGCGGCAGGAAGAAAGAGAATGAGGATTAGGCTTTGGGGCGTGCGGGGA
The DNA here is from genome assembly GCA_050014795.1 of Terriglobia bacterium. Taxonomy (GTDB): domain Bacteria; phylum Acidobacteriota; class Terriglobia; order UBA7540; family UBA7540; genus JALHUF01. Next base: position 18,609 of record JBEKCQ010000044.1, read on the forward strand.
TCGACGCCCACGCCTGAGCGCCGCAACTCGCGGTACGGGGGCAACACGCCCTGCGTCGAGGTGCGCCTGGCCAACGGTACGCTGATCGTGCTGGACTGCGGGAGCGGTCTGCGCGCCTTGGGCAAGAGTCTGCTGCGCGAGTTCGACGAGCACCCCATCCACGGCTACGTCTTCATGACCCACTTCCACTGGGACCATATTCAGGGTATCCCCTTCTTCCTTCCTCTCTACCGCAAAGGCAACATCTTCCTTTTCCACTCGGTGTCGCGCAAGGGGCTGGAGTTGCGAGGTGCGGTGGAAGGGCAGATGGTCAATCCCTATTTCCCCGTGGACATGACGGCCATGGGAGCGGCGCGCCACTTCTTTGACCTGGGCGAGCACCCCATCAACCTCAACGGAGCGATTATCAATTCGGCGCCCTTGAACCACCCCCAAGAATGCGTGGCCTACCGGGTGGAGGCGGACGGAGGCGTTTTCGTATTTGCCACCGATACCGAGCCCGGGTCACCTTTCCATGATCGCTCGCTTCGCGACTTGGCGCAGGGCGCGGACGTGCTGGTGTACGACGCCCAATACACGCCAGAGCAGTTGGTGGGCAGTAAAAGGGGTTGGGGGCATAGCAGTTGGCTGGAAGGGACGGGCATTGCGCACGAGTGCGGGGTGAAACAGTTGGTGCTGTTCCACCACGACCCCGACAATGATGACGCTTTCATAGACGGCTTGGTAGAAAAGGCGCGGCAGGAGTTCCCCCACGTCACGGGCGCGGCGGAGGGAATGGAATTCGGACTCCCCAAGGGCGAGATGGCGCAGGCGAAGCTCGCGACGGGTCATGAACGTCGCCGCGAGCACCGCTATCGGCTGGAGCTCCCGGTGCATGTGGCTTGGCGCGGACCAGACGGCAGAAGGTTGGAAGCCCAGGGGCTCACGCAGGACGTCTCGAGGTCAGGCATCTACTTTATCGTGCCGCCCGAGGTCCGCACAGACGTGCCCGTTGAAGTGGACATGATCCTCCCGGATGAGATCACGCACCGCGGTGACACGATGTTCCCGTTCCTCGCTCAGAGAGTCCGCCAGGAGCGAATTGATAGCGTCAATGGCACAACTGCGCCAAGTGTAGGCGTCGCGGCGCGCCTGATGGCGCGCGCAGAGGAATTCCGGCCTCAAGCAGGAAGCTGGCTATCGTAAAGCGCCAATCGACGCCTTCCTTCAATTCCCTCGGCGCGCCGCCTCAATTCTCTGGCCATCCGACTCGGGCGAGAGGAGCCTTCTCGGCGCTAAGTCATGCTCAAGTGGCGCTGACCTGTGGTACCCTAACTCCTCGAGTTTGGGCCGGGTATGATTCTCCACCTTTTGAGAGGGGTTGCCATGCGACTCGCGCGCTTTCCTTCATCACCCAGGTTTGCCTGCACGCTGGCATTTCTGGCCATTTGCCTCGCCCTTGGCTTTGGGGCCAAGGCGGCTGGCAGCGGGGCTGCGAAGCTTCCCATGACGCATGGCACGGCACGCGTCCAATCGCCCCGTGCGGAGGTGCCGACCGATGCCACGCGACCTCACGGTGTGCATATGTCTCTGCCATCGCCGAAGAGTCTAATGGCGCCGAGTGACTCGGGACCTAGAACCCCGGCGCGCATCATCGAGGCCTCCGACAGCCGACCTCTTGTCTTTGAGCCCAACCAGGGTCAGACCGATGAGCTGGTGAAGTTCCTCTCCCGCGGCCGCGGCCACACGCTGTTCTTGACGGGAGACGAAGCGGTGCTGGCTTTGCGAAGCCGTCAGTCGTCACTCCCGGCTTCCTTGGTTTTACGCATGAAGCTTGTCGGTGCGGATCCGAAGGCGCTCGTCAGCGGCCTTGACGCACTGCCCAGCACGAGCAACTACTTCATTGGCAATGATCCGAAGAAGTGGCGGACCCATATCCCGAACTACGCCCAGGTGCAGTACAAGAACGTCTATCCCGGTGTGGATCTGGTCTATTACGGGAACGAGCGGCAACTGGAATACGACTTTATGGTTGCCCCCGGTGCGGATCCACGTTCGATCGCACTGGCTATCGTTGGTGGTGAGGCAGGGCGCCAGTCGCTATCCCAGCCGCTTGTCCAAATCGACCGCCGTGGCGACCTCGTGGTGCAGACCGAGGGCGGCAAGGTCCATCTCCGGAAGCCTTTCGTGTACCAGCCGAGCGAACAGGAAGGGCGACCGACCTTTGTTGATGGCAGCTATGTGCTCAGCGCTTCGAGGATTCAAGATCCCTGGTCTGAATTCGCCGATCGAGAGTACGAAGTCCGCTTTGAAGTAGCTGCGTACGACCACACGAAACCGCTAATCATCGATCCGGTGTTGAGCTACTCCACTTACCTCGGGGGCAGCCAGGACGACGGAGGCAACGGCATTGCGGTGGACGCGTCAGGTAACGCCTATGTGGCGGGGTCAACCCTCTCGGCTGACTTCCCCACAGTGACTCCCACTCCCCTGCAGGGCACATGCGGCGGCTGCGATACAGGGTTCACCGACGCCTTCGTCGCCAAGTTGGACGCGGCGGGTTCCTCCCTCGTCTATACGACCTACCTTGGAGGCAGCTCGTCCGACCAGGCCTTCGCCATCGCTACCGACTCCGCGGGCAACGTCTATGTGACTGGGCGAACGTATTCCAACAACTTCCCCACGGTCAATCCTGTGCAACCTGCCATCGGCAGCCTCGGCATCGCCGACGTTTTCATAGCAAAACTGAATGCCGCAGGATCATCGCTCGTCTATTCCACCTATCTCGGGGGCAGCAGCGGAGAGCAAGGGTTAGGGATTGCTGTCGATTCAGACGGCAACGCGTATGTGGTCGGTTCTACCCTGTCAAAGAACTTCCCCCCGGCCAGCCCCCTCCAGGCTGCATGCGTCAGTTGCACCGCGGGCGACACGGACGCGTTTGTGACGAAATTGAATGCCGCAGGGTCGTCGCTCGTCTTTTCCACCTATCTTGGGGGCAGCGGCGCCGACGAAGCTCGCGGCATCGCAGTTGACAGTACCGGCGCGTATGTGACCGGGCTTACGCATTCGAATAATTTCCCCTTGGTGAGCCCCCTCCAGCCTGCATACGGGGGCGTGGAAGACGCTTTCGTGCTGAAGATGAACAGTTCAGGTTCAGCCCTCATCTACTCCACCTACCTCGGGGGCACGAGCGCGGACGAAGGCCACGGCATTGCGCTTGACTCCTCCGGTAACGCCTACGTGACAGGCTGGACGACCTCGAGTGATTTCCCGACCGCCAATGCCGCCCAGAGCGCTTACCGAGGGGGGCAGGACGCCTTTGTAGCCAAACTGGATAGTGCCGGAGCCACGCTGGCTTATTCCACGTACCTGGGGGGCACCGGTGCAGACCAAGGCTCGAGCATTGCCGTCGACTCTTCCGGACAAGCCTATGTGACCGGTTATACCACCTCAGCGAATTTCCCCCTGGCCAATCCGATTCAGTCCACGTACGGTGGCAATCAAGACGCATTCGTCAGCAAGTTGAGCGCAACCGGCGTTGCGCTCGTCTTCTCCACCTACCTGGGCGGCCACGACGTCGACACGGGCACAGGCATTGCCGTCGACTCCGACGCCAACCCTTACGTTACGGGCCTCACCTTCTCCAACGACTTCCCCACCGCGTCCCCCCTGCAGGCCGCCACTGGCGGAGGCTACGACGCCTTCGTGGCCAAGCTAGCCGAGCTCGCCGCCCCCGCTGTGGCGCTGTCCGCAACGAGCCTGGTGTTTCCAGCTCAGGCTGTAGCGACCACGAGCACACCGCAAACCATCACGCTCACGAATGCGGGTGACGCCGACTTAGCCATTACCACCATTGAGCGCACGGGAGACTTCGCGCAAACGAACACCTGCGGCAGTGCCGTGGCGGCAGGGGCAGACTGCACCATCGACGTCACCTTCACCCCCACCGTCGCCGGGGCGCGAACTGGGGCAGTCACCATCACTGACGACGCTGCTGGCAACCCGCACGTGGTGCAGCTTGGCGGCACCGGTGGGGTTGCCTTCTCGCTGTCATCACCCACCAGCACGTCCACGGTTCCCAGAGGCACGGACTCGACCACCTTCAGTATCTCCGCCGCTAGCCAGTCTGGATTTACCGGCAGCATCAGCTTGAGTTGCGCGGGCGACGCTCCGGCCAACTGTGCGTTCAACCCCGCCTCGATCGCGCCCGGCGAGAGCAGCACGCTCACGGTCAGTAACCTCAACGCCGTGGGTGCCAGCGGCCTGAATTTCTACGCGGTCGGGACCAGCGGTTCCGCGACAGCTTCTCTGCCGCTAACAGTCCTGTTCCCCGATTTCACGATCCTCGCTACCCCCGGAACGGCTGCGATCACAGCGGGACAATCCGCCACTTACACTCTGAGCCTGACGCCCTTGAACAGCTTCAACCAAGCGGTCACCCTGACCTGCAGCGGGGCGCCCACGGCGGGTGCGTGCAAAATCTCGCCCAGTTCGGTGACGCCGAACGGCACGAGTACCTCGACGGCGATAGTGACGGTCACCACGGCGGCCCCCTCGATAGTGGGCTTCAGGCACGGACCGAGCTTCATTCCACCGCCTCTGGGGAACCCCGTAGGACTCCTGTGGTTCGCTGGTCTGCTGGTGCTGATCACTGCGGCCAGCCTGTGGAAGGCCCCGCGGCGTGCCCGAGTGGCCTTGGCAATGATGATGCTCTTAGTGCTGGCGTGGACGGCTTGCAGTGTCGGCGGCAGCGAGAAGCCGCCCTATACGCCGACGGGTAACTACCAGCTCGTAGTCACAGCTACCGCTCCCGGCGGACTGCAGCACAGCATCGCAGTTGGCCTGACCGTGAAGTAACGGGCGGAGCCGCTCCCCTACCGGTGACGTCGCGAAGCTCGGGACCTTCCTGACGCAGCACGTTTCAAGGACCAACTTCACGCACTCCATCGGCAGGCGGGAAACCTGACTCTCTAGGCGGGTCACTCTGGTTCAGCGGCCGAGGGATCTGGTGTGGGGGCGCCTGCGCATCCTGCCCAGCCGTCCTGCCTTCCTCACCCCCCTGCCTCTTGCTGGCAAAGGGTTTATGCCCAAGCTGAGGATGCTCCTGCCACGGATGTGCCTCGTCTGGGCATGAAAGCAGGCTATGCCATGGTTCTGAACATTCACAGAAAGGACTTGACTTTCTCTTCCATCTTGGTAAGGTGCGTGCAAGGAATTCCCTAAACCAGCGCGTGTCAGTCCAGGATGTGAGGACGGCACCGAGTGGGAAGGTGGCGAGGATCCGCCATGGTCAGGCCTCGGCTCCCCTGCGAGACCGTAGTGGTCATTGTTGCTGCCCCCCTGCTGGTGAACCCGACCCCAACCGGCCCGAGCGCATCGACATACCCACGTGCAGGGAGCAGCCTCGCCTTTGCGGAAGAGGATCCCTCCGCCAGTGACCTGGGCAGAAAAGTTGCATATTCGGAGATAGAAAGTCCGAACGGCGCTCCGCAGATCCTAGTCGTCGACTCCGACCCAACTGCGCCAGGTGTCCCACAAGATCTGGCTTTGGAGGTGCGCCTGCCCGGCAAGAAGCGCCAGTTGCAGATCAGAGCGCGAGCGGGGAAGCAGCAAGCTTACGCTCACGCTCAAGGCTGTTGCATTCTTGCTGATATGGATTGGAATTGGGATTTGTCGCGCACGCGCACGTGCGAGATCGACCCGCGGTCGTTCTGCCTGATGGAACCGCGGTCGGAGGTGCGGCCATGAGACTCACGAAGTCAATCCGTCATACTCGGGTGTTCGCCCTTTTACTATTCGTGGGACTCGCTTTCCCTTCATACCTTTCGGGGCAATCGCGCTTCCACTTTGTAACCGCGCCCAGCTTGGACCCGGGCCAAGCCACGGGCAACGTTGTGACGGGAGACTTCAACGGGGACGGTAAGCTCGACATCGCAACGGCCACAGGTTCGGACTACTACGGGTATGGGTCAAACCCCCTGAAGGTGATGCTTTTCCTGGGAAATGGAAACGGCACTTTCCAAGCAAGGCGCCAGTGGGACTACAGCGGGCTGACTGGGGCTATCGGTAGTGTCGGTGCTGTAGCGGATTTCAACGGCGACGGCTTTCTTGACCTCGCTGTGGGTCATGGCCTCACGACAGCCTTGCCGAATGGCTTCGGCAACCAAGTGACTATCCACTTGGGAGATGGGGCAGGAAATCTGACTCCCTTCAGCGTGTTCACTACCGGCGGATCAGGCATCCCTCTCGTCGCGGCAGATTTCAACGGAGATGGAAAAGAGGACTTGCTCGCCCGGACGTATGATGACCAAACGGTTCGCCTTCACCTCGGTTACGGCGACGGCACGTTCCCGTCCGGGGGGGAGGTGGTCTTTTATGACGCGGGCTCAGCAGGGGCCAACATGGCTGTTGGCGACTTGAATGGTGATGGGCACGCGGACGTGGTTATGGTGCGCGACAACGATGTCCAATCCAGTCTCGGGACCGGAGCAGCAGGATACTTCTCGTGGAGTACCGCCATCGGACTTCCCAGCACAGGCCGGTGGGTTACGCTAGGGGATTTGAACGGCGACGGGCATCTTGACGCTGTCGTGACAGCGAATGAGCATCTCTTCGTCCTGCTCGGCAACGGCGATGGAACGTTCCAGCCAGCAGTGGATTATCCAGTCACGAATGCGGTGTTGTATGGAGCCGCCGTGGCCGATTTCGACAACGACGGTCACGCAGACGTGGCCGTCGCCAACTATGGCTTCCTTAGCGGTGGCGAAAACAACCAGGTTTTGGTTTTCCCTGGTGACGGCGCCGGGAATTTGGGCTCGCCGGAAACCTTCACGGTTGCCTGGGCGCCGGGGGGGGTAGTAGCGCGAGATTTCAATAACGATGGCCTGCCTGACCTCGCTGTCGCGTATGGTGACAGCAGCGTCATTTCAGTCCTTATCAACAGCGTGCTGGGACCCCCGAACGACAACTGGGTCAATGCCGCCGTGGTGGATTCGCTCCCCTACACATCCATCGTAGATACAACCCAGGCAACCACCGAGCTTACTGACCCCAGTCCCGGGTGTGGCTACGGCAACGGCCACAGTGTATGGTATGTGTTCACCCCAGCTTCTAATGGTACCGTCACTGCGAACACGTTTGGGAGCAATTACGACACCATTCTTTCCGCCTTCACCGGCGCGCCGGGCGCCTTCACCTGGCAGGCCTGTAACGATGATTACGCCGGCTTCCAGTCACAGATCTCTTTCGGTGTGACAGCAGGAGTCATGTACTCCTTCATGGTCACCAGCTACGGGTCGGGGAACGGCGGTTCCCTAGTTTTCAATCTCAGCTTCATCCCGGCAGGGCCCTATGTTTCGCTCTCGCCTACGACCCTGCCTTTTGGAAATCAGGTGGTCAACACGACGAGTGCTGCTCAGACGGTAACGGTGACCAACGTCGGCAACGCGGACTTGGTGGTTTCTGGGGTGAGTCTAACAGGTTCCATGCCTGGGGATTTCGCGATAGTGAGCGATGGATGCACGGGCGCCTACGTAGTTCCAAGCGCGTTCTGCACCTTTGGGGTGACCTTCACCCCAACGGCAGCAGGGGCACGGACTGCGAACGTCAGCATTTCTGACAACGCCCCTGACACTCCGCAGACCGTGTCCCTGACGGGGACCGGTCTCGCCGGGCCCCCAAACGATAACTGGGCGAATGCCGCCGTAATCAGCGGAACGCCCTACACTAATACAGTAGATACCACTCAGGCAACCACCGAAGGCACGGACCCCAGCCCCGGGTGCGGCAACGGCAGCACCGCCAAGAGCGTATGGTATGTGTTCACCGCAACTCAGGATGGCACCGTCACGGCGAACACGATTGGGAGCAATTACGATACGATTCTTTCCGCCTTCACCGGCACGCCGGGTGCCTTCACCCTGCAGGCCTGTAACGATGATTACAGCGGCCTCCAGTCACAGATCTCTTTCAGTGTGATAGCCGGAGTCACCTACTCCTTCATGCCCACCAGCTACGGGAGCGGCGGCGGTTCCCTGGTTTTCAATCTCAGCTTCACGCCGACGGCACCCTATGTTTCGCTCTCACCTACGGCCGTGGATTTTGGGGAGCAGGTGGTCAACACGACGAGTTCTACTCAGACAGTGACGGTGACCAACGTCGGCAACACAGACCTGGCGGTCTCCGGGGTGAGCTTGACGGGTCTGATTCCCCAGGATTTCATGATCGTCAGCGATACCTGCTCTGGCGCCTACGTGGTTCCGAGTGGCTCCTGCACCATCGGCGTGACCTTCACCCCGCATGACCTAGGGTCCCGGACTGCGCAAATCAATATCTACGACAACGCCTACGACGCTCCGCAGACCGTGCCCCTGCAAGGGATGGGTATCGTCCAACCCCCCGAGGTCACTTGGCTCTCCCCTTGGAGCGCCGCGCCCGGGGGTCCTGAGTTTACCCTGACCGTGAACGGTTCGTGGTTCACGTCGAACTCGGTGGTGAGATGGAACGGCAGCGACCGGGTGACGACGTTCCTGAGCGACACCCAGTTGCAGGCCACAATCCCTGCCAGCGACATTGCCGCCCAGGGTTCGGCCCAGGTGACGGTGTACACGCCGGACGCCGGAACCTCCAAGACCCTCACTTTCGCTATCGAGTTCAACACCCTGTTCCGGGCGGACTTTGAAGCGGGCACCCAGGGATTTGCGGCGAGCAATGTGATCAACACCCTGACCTGGCAGCGCACCACCAACCGCGGTGCGGATGTCGGACATTCCCCGACTACGTCGTTCTACTTCGGCAATCCGAGCACCTTCAACTATCAAACCTGCTGTCGAGAGGGGGCGGTGTTGACTTCTTCGCCCATCAGCTTGGGCGCCGCGCCCCTCACCCTGACCTTCAACTATTTCCTGGCAACCGAGAACTTCGATTACTACGACATCGCCGAGGTGCAGGTTTCCAACGATGGCGGCTACACCTTCATTCCCTTGATCAGCAATCGGAGCAACAGCGTCTTGGTTGACAACACGGGAAGCTGGCTGTCCGCCACGGCGGATCTGTCCTCCTATGCGGGTCAGACGGTCGTGCTCCGCTTCTCCTTTGACTCGGTCGATTCTGTAGCCAACAACTTCGAAGGCTGGTATGTGGACGACGTAGTTGTCCAGTCTTCAGGCCCATCCGTGCAGCTCAGCCTTACGAGCCTGGGCTTTGGGAACCAACTCATCAGCACCACCAGTACTCCGCTGACAGAGACGGCGACTAACACGGGCACCACAACGCTGGCGATCTCTGACGTGAGCTTGACCGGCACGAACCCCGGCGACTTTGCCAAGACCGGCGACACCTGCACGGGCGCCAACGTAGCTCCCGCCAACTCCTGCACCATCACCGTCACTTTCACGCCGACCACAACCGGCGCGCGGAGCGCGACGCTGAGCATCAGCGACAACGCTTCCGGCAGCCCGCAGACGGTCACACTCTCCGGCACAGGCACAGGAGGTGCGGCCGTCGGCCTTTCGTCCGCCAGCCTGGACTTCGGGAATCAACTCAAGAACACGACGAGTGCGCCGCTGACGGAGACGGTGACCAACACGGGTGCGACAACCCTGACCATCTCTGGCGTGAGTTTGACCGGCACGAACCCCGGCGACTTTGCCAAGACCGGCGACACCTGCACAGGCGCCAACGTGGCTCCTGCCAACTCCTGCACCATCACCGTCACCTTCACGCCGACCACAACCGGCGCGCGGAGCGCGACGCTAAGCATCACCGACAACGCCCCTGACAGCCCGCAGACGGTTCCACTGACGGGGACGGGGACGGCCCCGACGGTTGGCCTTTCGCTCGCCAGCCTGGCCTTCGGGAATCAACTTAAGAACACGACCAGCTCCCCGCTGACGGAAACGGTGACTAACACGGGCACGGGGACGCTGACGATCTCTGGCGTGAGTTTGACCGGCACGAATCCCGGCGACTTTGCCAAGACCGGCGACACCTGCACAGGCGCCAACGTGGCTCCGAGCAGCACCTGCATCATCACTGTCACCTTCACGCCGACCGCGACCGGCGCACGGAGCGCGACGCTGAGTATCAGCGACAACGCTTCCGGCAGTCCGCACACGGTTCCACTGACGGGGACGGGGACGGCCCCGACGGTTGGCCTTTCGTCCGCCAGCCTGAACTTCGGGAATCAGCTTAAGAACACGACCAGTGCTCCGCTGACGGAGACAGTGACCAACACAGGCACGGCGACGCTGACGATCTCTGGCGTGAGTTTGACCGGCACGAACCCTGGCGACTTTGCCAAGACCGGCGACACCTGCACGGGCGCAAACGTAGCTCCCAGCAGCACCTGCACTATCACCGTCACCTTCACGCCGACCACAACCGGTGCACGGAGCGCGACGCTGAGCATCAGCGACAACGCCACGGGCAGCCCGCACGCCGTGCCCCTGTCTGGAACGGGGACGGCCCCAGCCG
>JBEKCQ010000045.1:0-28151 GCA_050014795.1 Terriglobia bacterium
ACAAAGCGCCGCTACAGCGGCAGCAGGTCTATGGACACCTTGTGGAGTCCCTGGCGATTTCGCTACGTCACTGAGGCGGGGAAAACTGACCGCTGCATCTTCTGCGAGAAGGCCGCCGGAGTAGCTTCCCACGACCGGGAACAACTGATCCTCCATCGCGGCCGTACCAATTTCGTTATCCTCAATCTCTACCCTTACACAACCGGTCACACGATGATCGCTCCGTACGCCCACGTGGCGGACCTCCTGGAACTCGAGGCGCAGACCCTGAGAGAGATGATGGAGCTGGCCCAGAAGGTTCAGGCAGCTCTGAAGGCCACCTACAACCCCGAGGGTTACAACCTGGGGATGAACCTCGGCAAGTGCGCCGGAGCCGGCGTGGCCGGGCATCTCCACCTCCACTTTCTTCCCCGCTGGGGCGGCGACACTAATTTCATGACGGTCGTCAGTGAGACGCGCGTCCATCCAGAGGATCTGCTCACCACCTACGACAAACTCGTGGGATTCTTCCGACCCTGATCCAGAAAAGACGTGGAAAAGCTGTAAGTTAGGGAAGCAGAAGTTGCGTTACATGGGCAAGGGCTTGAAAAGCCGGCCGCGCTGGTCATCACGACACGGGCAGGCGTCCAGCGGGCGTCCTACTGAGGGTCTTCCTCGGGTGGGAGATTCTCTTCTTCGGGCTGTTCTTCTTCCGGGGTGACCAAGCGGGCGGCCACACCCTGGACAGGATCGGGCAAGTCTGCGGCTCCATCAAGCCGGTCCACGCGAACCGGCTCCGCGACGAAGTGAAACCCCGGTGGGTGACGTCGTCCGGCAGGACCACGTCTAATTCTACCGGCTGGTTGGAAGGCACTTCGGCCGGTGTAACGAAGTAGATACCCGACCTCGAGAGGTCCTGGACGACGCCCTCGGCCTCGCGGGTTTCACCGGCTGAGTTACGCAAACCCAATCGTACCGGCACTTGGAGCTGATACCGACGCTCGCGGCGACGCTCATGCGCCTCTGTGACCTTTACTTGGCGGATCTCGCCGCGCGGGAGAACAATTTCCATGCCTTCGGCGGCGCCCGTGGCGTGGGGGAACTCCTGCCGCGCCTTTTCTACCAAGCCGTCTACAAAGGCGTCATCATTGTCGGGGTCGTGGTGAAACAGAACCAGCTGTTTCACCCCGCACTCGTGCGCAACGCGCGTCCCTTCCAGCCAACTGCTATGCCCCCAACCCTTCCGATCGCCCAACAACTGCTCCGGCGTGTATTGGGCGTCGTACACCAGCACGTCCGCGCCCTGCGCCAGGTCGCGAAGCGAGCGATCATGGAAAGGTGACCCCGGCTCGGTATCGGTGGCAAATACGAAAACGCCTCCGTCCGCCTCCACCCGGTAGGCCACGCATTCTTGCGGGTGGTTCAAGGGCGCCGAGCTGATGATGGCGTTGTTCAAATTGATGGGGTTCTCGTCTAGGTCAAAGAAATGCCGCACCGCCCCCATGGCCGTCATGTCCACGGGGAAGTAGGGATTGACCATCTGCCCTTCTACCGCACCCCGCAACTCCAGCCCCTTGCGCAACACCGAGTGGAAAAGGAAGACGTTGCCCTTGCGGTAGAGAGGAAGAAAGAAGGGAATGCCCTGAATATGATCCCAGTGGAAGTGGGTCATGAAGACGTAGCCGTGGATGGGGTGCTCGCCGAACTCGCGCAGCAGACTTTTGCCCAAGGCGCGCAGACCGCTCCCGCAGTCCAGCACGATCAGCGTGCCGTTGGCCAGGCGTACTTCGACGCAGGGCGTGTTGCCCCCGTACCGCGAGTTGCGCCGCTCAGGCGTCGGCGTCGATCCCCGCACGCCCCAAAACTTAATCTTCATTCGCTACCACCCGGGTCCGAGGCTGCGGCTGGGCCGAGAAGGATAACGACCGCACAACTCACGCGTCGAGGTCCACTTCTCTTGCGCCCCGGCTGTGTCCGGCTCCGTTCAGCCTAGCAAACTCCCGTCCCACTGTCCACCCCCCCATTTGCAGAGTAACAAAGGGGTTACCAGTCTCCCGCGTTGCCCCTAGGCGCTCCGCTAAATCCTGCTTATAGGGCGTGAGAACGCTGATGGGCGGGCCGAGGGTCTCGGCTCGAGAGACTGAGTGACAACTGTGAGGTCTTCAGGGACCCTGCCACGGCGAGCAACTGGGGGTTTCACAGACGTGCCTTCTGCCTTGACCCCTCTTTCCCAAGGCCACTAGAATCCGTGTGGCAGAGGCGGGGCATGCACCTCCAAGTTTCGATCCCCTTCGATCCCCACGTGGACGAGAATGCTCTGCTGGAGTCCGTCCCAGCTAGGCCGGCTGTGTTTGCGCTTCGTGTAATGGATGCAGCGGACGGTTCAAAGGCTCCGCCCTATCTCGGCCGCACTATGAACCTGCGGCGCCGCCTGGGACGCCTCCTCAGTAAGTCGAGTGGCGTCTCCAAGCTCCTGAATCTAAGGCAAATAACCCGTCGGATCGAATACCAGTACATCGGCTCCATATTTGAAGCTCAGTGGTTGCTTTACTGCCTGAACAGGTTCTACTACCCCCAGCTTTACCGGCAGCGTCTGCGCCTGAAACCCCCGGCCCTCCTCAAACTGAATCTTCACAATCGTTACCCTCGCTGCTATCCCACGCGTCGCCTCTCGGGTGACGGCTCGCTTTACTACGGCCCTTTTCCCTCGCGCCTGGCGGCTGAGCGGTTTGCGGCCGAGTTTCTAGATCTCTTCAAGATACGCCGCTGCGTCGAAGATCTGAATCCTGACCCCGCACATCCAGGCTGCATATACTCTCAAATGCACATGTGTCTGGCGCCTTGTTTCGCTGGTTGCGCGGATGATGAGTATCGGCAGGAAGTCACGCGAGTGGCAGCCTTTCTCGAAGCCGAAGGGCAGTCTCTCCTTCGCAGCCTGGAAGCTGAACGAGCTGAGGCTTCGGAAGTACTGGAGTTCGAGCAGGCCGCCAGGTTGCACCGTCGCCCGGAAAAGGTCCACGAGGTGCTACGACAGAAACCGGGACTGGTCCGCAGTCTCCGTGACCTCCATGCCGTGCTGGTGTTACGGGGAGCAGAAGCGAAAAGCGTGGTGTTCTTTCGCGTCCAGGCGGGGGAGCTGCGCGGGCCCGCGAACCTCTCATTGGACGAGAACATCCCGTCGCCCGTACCTCTCGATCAGCAACTCCATGTGCTGCTCGACCCGCTTGCCGCCCCCCGCCACTCGACCGCCGCGCCTCCACCCTGGGAGGATCTCAGCCTTCTCGCGCGCTGGTACTACAGCAGCTTCCGTCAGGGCGAGCTCCTCATGCTTCCTCCTAGCCAGGAAATCCCGCATGCTCGCTTGATCCGGCTCTGCCGCAAGGTGCTGGCGGAGTAGAGATACTCCCTTCAACTCCGCTGGGGGCGCGCGGCGATCAAACTCAGGCTGTCGAGTTGCGGAAATGGTCGTAGCCAGCGGGGCACAACGCTTCTTGCTTCCCGTTGGCGCGTACGAGGATTAGCTTCTTCGAAGCACGGACCTCGCCAATCCGATGGAGGGAGAGGCCGCGATACTTGCGAGGAATGAGGGACACCTTGCGGGATGGGACAGTGAAAAGCAGTTGGTAGTCTTCGCCGCCGTGAAGTGCCAGTTCGAACGGACTCACTTTGAGGGCCAAGTGCGACGCTGTAAGCTGGAGCGCCGGTACCAGGCTCTCCCAGACGCGCCCGCCCACGCCACTTGATTCGCAGAGATGGCTGAGGTCCGTCGAAAGCCCGTCGCTCACGTCGATGAGCGCCGAGGCCAGCCCCCTCGCAGAGAGATAGCGACCGAGCGCACACTGGGGAAACGGATAGAGATGGGCCTCTATCGCCTCGGCGAATGGCGCGGACCTTCGTAGGTCTGCACGCCGCGATCTTAGCAGCCGCAGGCCCAGGGCCGAGAGCCCCAGCCGCCCGCTCACGAAGATCTGGTGGCCGGGCCGCGCACTCGCACGGCAAAGGGCTCTTCCCCGAGGCACGTCGCCCGCGACAACGACGTCCACCGTCGTCCCGCCCGGAACCACGGCGGTGTCCCCGCCAATCACGGCCACGCCCAACCGCTTCGCCAGAGCCGTGAGGCCCGTGTAGAACTCCTCGATCCAGGCACGGGTAGTCTGCTTCGAGATTGCCAGCGATACGAGCGCGAAGCGCGGCGTTCCGCCCATGGCAGCGATGTCGCTCAACGAACGGGCAAGTGCCCGGTGCCCCACTGAGCGCGGCGGATGAAGCGCGCGCAGGAAATGAACCTTCTCGACGGAAAGATCGGTGGTCAGAACCAGATCGTGGCCGCGGGCCACGCTCACCAGAGCTGCGTCATCGCCAATGCCTAGCCGCAGGTGGCCACCCCGCCTGGGGGTTCTAGCCTGGAGCCAGCGGACGAATTCGGTTTCGCTTCGAAACATGCGAGTAAAGTTGTCAATCCACAATTCATAGTCCGCAGCAAGCGGATTCCCGCTTTGCGCTGTTGGCTGTAGACTGTACACTATTGGCCATTTCCTTTGGAGGTCCCGATGGTTTCGCGTCGAAGATTCCTGCAAGCGAACGCGATTGGTCTCGCCTTGCCGCTGGCCGGGTCTCACGCCCAGGCTCAGGTTGGCGCCCCGAAAACCACGTCGCTCCCGTCCGCCGCAAAACGCGACTACTGGAACGACTGGCCGCTCTATCTTACCGCAAAGGTGAACGAAGCTCGCGCCCAGCGTAAGGCCGCGCTCGCCTCGCTCCGGACTGCAGAGCAGGCGAAGGAGCGCCTTCGGATGCTTCGCGCCCAAGTGTGGGAACTCGTCGGCGGCCCGCTGGAGAGGACTCCCTTGAATCCCCGAACTGCGGGGACAATCGAGCGAAAGACCTATCGCATCGAGAAGGTCATCTTCGAG
This sequence comes from Terriglobia bacterium, assembly GCA_050014795.1. Taxonomy (GTDB): domain Bacteria; phylum Acidobacteriota; class Terriglobia; order UBA7540; family UBA7540; genus JALHUF01. Next base: position 4,893 of record JBEKCQ010000045.1, read on the forward strand.
AGTCAGCCTCAGGTCTATGTTACGGCTAACCTTTATGTGCCAGGTGTCGGGCAGCCCCCCTTCCCCGGCATCCTGGCGCCCCTGGGCCACGCTTCGAACGGCAAGGCCTACCGGAACTACCAATACCTCTTCCAGACGCTGGCACGGAAGGGCTACGTGGTCCTGGCGTTCGACCCGTTCGGCCAGGGCGAGCGACACCAGTACCTCGACCCTCGCACCGGGAAACCTCGCTATGGGCCCACGGGCGAGCACTCGCAGGCCGGACGGCCGCTGCTCCTGCTGGGCGCTACTTTCGCACAGTACCGTGTGTGGGATGGTATCCGCGCGCTGGATTACCTTGTGAGCCGACCGGAAGTGGACGCCACCCGCATCGGCTGTACTGGCCACTCGGGGGGCGGCACTATGACGATGTACTTCTGCGCCCTGGAACCCCGCATCCACGCTGCCGTCGAGGTACAGGGCAACTCCGAAAATCTCGCCGGCCCCGACTACAGTCCGCCTGGCGCCGTGGCCGATGCGGAGCAGAACTTGATCGGAGGTTTGGCGCATGGCCTCGATCGTGGCGATCTCTTAGCCGCTTTTGCTCCTAAGCCCCTGCTTGTTTGCTACACATCCCAGGACGCCGGAACAACCTATTCGCCGCGCTATGAGGAAGGCACGCAGGAGATCTTCAACGAACTGAAAAGCCTCTACGGCGCTCTGGGAGCGCAAGAGAAGGTCGAGCTGTTTGCGTCCCCGCTTCCCCACGATTTTGACTTCCCTACCCGCCGGGCGACCTATGAATGGTTCAACCGGTGGTTAAGCCGGAAAGACCCTGGCGCCGACGAAGCAGAGTTCGAGACTTCGTCTCCTGAAGCCTTGAACTGCACGACCAGCGGCGAAGTGCTCACCTCACTAGGTGGGCGCTCGCTGGTGCAACTCAACACCGACCGGGCGCGCGCGGTTGTCCCGCCCAGCCTCTACCGTAGCCCTTCAGTGGACGCCACTGCTCAAAGGGAAGGGATCCGCGCCAAGCTGAGAGGCCTTCTCGCTCTTCCTGCCGACCGCAGCCCGCTTGAGCCTCGCACTCTCTCCTCCTGCACCCGCCAAGGAGTGGTCATCGAAGAGGTCGAGCTTCGCTCGGAGCCGCAGGTGCGAGTCCCCGGCTGGTTTCTCAAGCCGCAAGGGACGTCAGGCCCTCTGCCGACAATCCTTCATGTCTCCGAGGGTGGAAAGGACTCGATGATCGAGGAGCCCGCTGAACTGGACGCTCTAGTCCGACGCGGGATTGCCGTGTGCACCGTGGACCTGCGCGGGCTCGGAGTCACCGCTCCCCGCTTTCCCGCCGCGGGCCCACTCTTCTACGGGTACGAGGATCTTGACATCAAGGACGCCTATGCCTGGGCAGGTCTTATGCTCGGCAAGCCGGTGCTGGGCCAGCGCGTCTGGGACCTCCTGCGGTGCTTGGACTACCTGGAGTTGCGGCCCGACGTCGATCGCTCCCGAATCCATCTGGTCGGGGTAGGCGGAGGAGGGCTCGCGGCTTTGTTGGGCGCCGTTCTAGACGACCGCGCTCGAGCCATTCTCCTCCAGCAGGTCATCTCTAACCTTCGGTCTGTGGTCGAATCCGAGGAATATTCCCTGCGCCTATCGTGGTTCCTTTTCGGGATGCTGCGCGAATTTGATCTTCCCGATTTGGTCGCCAGCCTTGCTCCGCGGCGCTGTTGGCTGCTGAACGCGGCAGGGGTTCGCGGCGAGATCGTCCCCGAGTCAACCATGAAGCCACTTTACGGCCTCACAGCCGACGTCTATGCCAAGCTCAGCGCGGAGGGCGAACTGACATTTATAGTCCGGCCAGACCAAGAATGGACAACAGTCGTCAAGGCATGGATGGAATCTTCCTGACCCATGCCTTATTCGCTTGACAAATGTTGCGTTCCTAAATAGGATTGGGCCCGCATATCTGAGCGTACGTTGTGTTGGGCGCATTCTTCGCTGCTGCGGACGCATCTTCGGTCAGGACCTGACGGCACGGAATAACCCCCTGGCGGTGAGAGAAAATGGAAAGGAAGTTCTATACTTTCCTTATCTTCCCTGGTGGTCACGGCAAGCTGCATAAGATCCGGTTACCTTTCTATGCAGTCCACCTCCTTTTGGGCTTCACTATTGTTGGTATTATGACCGTGGCTGCGCTCGCCAGCAGCTATGCGAGGATGCTGCTGAAGGTTTCGAACTACAACAGCCTGCGGACGGAGCGCGAGGCTCTCAAAACGCAGTATCGCACCCTGGAAAACGTCGTCAGCCAGACCAACGCCAAGCTGGGCTCGCTCCAATCCTTAGCGGCAGAAGTCGCGCTGACTTACGGTTTTGGGGAACCGCGGCGACCCCGCCTACCGCAGACTGTGCTCAGCTTGGCGACCCAGAGTAACGCCACTCTGGATTCCAGCTATCACGCCTCGCTTTACGCTTTCAAGCTCATGAAAGCGGCGGCTGCCGACGCTCCCGTCGACCCGATCGTCCAGGGCTTGGTTTCCGATCCACGGTTCGACTCCACCACAGTTCCCTCGATCTGGCCATTACGAGGTGCGGTGACGGCGGGGTTCGGGCAGCGCATGGACCCCTTGAGCGGTGAGGGAGCATTCCACTCAGGGATGGACATCTCTGCGGCCTTCGGCACCCAAGTGGAGGCCACCGCCGACGGGATTGTCTTCCAGGCGGGACCCGATGCGGGTTACGGCAACTCCGTCCTAATTGACCACGGCTACGGGATTGCCACCAAGTACTCCCATTTGAGTAGCATTAACGTCGTCGTCGGCCAAGAGATCAGGCGCGGTCAGACCATCGGGACGGTGGGAATGACCGGCAAAACGACAGGGCCTCACCTGCACTACGAGGTTCACGTTAGCGAGACGCCCGTTAATCCCTTCAAATACCTGCGCGGCTAGCATCGCCAGTCATCAGGATGGCTTGGTGTTTCAGCATCCCGAGACCGTGCTGGCAAACGCGGAGGGGGGCGTTTGCATTGCTGCGTCGGACTGCGCGATCTCGGCGAGGCAGGCTTGGAAGGCGCTGCAAATCATCCAAGAAGTGGAAAGGCCGGGGGGAAGGCGAACCGGGAGGATTCAAGTTGCGAAAGATTTTTCCTTGCAATTTGAATTCCCTGATGGTAGAATTATGTGTTTGTGACGGCTGGCGTAGCTCAGCTGGTAGAGCATCTGATTTGTAATCAGAGGGTCGGGGGTTCGAATCCCTTCGCCAGCTCCAGCTTGAGCGGGCGCGGTCGTGACGGTGGCCGGGGAACGGGCGCCGGGTAAAGATTCGGGAGCGGGTTTTTCAAATCATTTTGCACTCACAAATCTGGGGGCGCACGTCTGTCCCTGTGCCTGACCGCAGACTCGAATTCTCCGGCTCAAGCCATAGTACCGAGGTGTGCCAGCGGAAGGCCGCACGGCTTCCCGCTTGTGGCGAGTGAGAAGGAGAATTAGATCCGGACAGGTGGCCGAGTGGTTAATGGCAGCAGGCTGTAAACCTGCCGCTCCTTGCGAGCTACGGGGGTTCGAATCCTCCCCTGTCCACCAGGTTCATAACTCGAGAATGGAAACTCGAAATTCGCCGACAGTGTTGCGAGCACCGAATTTCGATTTTCGGCGATGGGACGCGGGAGTAACTCAGTGGTAGAGTCACAGCCTTCCAAGCTGTTGGTCGCGGGTTCGATCCCCGTCTCCCGCTCCAGCTCGGAATTGGAAACTGGAAAATGGAAACTGGAAGCGGCCGCGAAAGGGTCTGCGTTTTTCTGTTTTCCAGTTTCCAGTTTCCAGTTTCGCGTTTCGCTCCGCGAAACGCGGGGCCGATGTAGCTCAGTTGGTAGAGCACGTCCTTGGTAAGGACGGGGTCAGCGGTTCAATTCCGCTCATCGGCTCCAGAGATTCTCGCAGAGAAAGGACGGGAAGTCCTTCGGAAGACGGTCTGAATCACCCGTGGATCCTATGGGTCCGGGTCGCCCTTATTTTGAGGTGGAGTCACCATGGCCAAGGAAAAATTCGATCGTTCGAAGCCGCACATGAACGTAGGGACGATTGGGCACATTGATCACGGCAAGACGACGTTGACGGCGGCGATCACGCGGGTATTGGCGCGGGACAATCCGAAGGTGCGGTTCCGGCCCTTTGATTCGATTGACAACGCGCCGGAGGAGAAGGCGCGGGGGATCACGATCGCCATCGCGCACGTGGAATACGAGACGAAGCATCGGCATTACGCGCACGTAGATTGTCCGGGGCACGCCGATTACATCAAGAACATGATCACGGGCGCGGCGCAGATGGACGGGGCGATCCTGGTGGTGGCGGCGACCGACGGGCCGATGCCGCAGACGCGGGAGCACGTGCTGTTGGCGCGGCAGGTGAACGTTCCCTACATCGCGGTGTACATGAACAAGTGCGACGCGGTGGAGGACGCAGAGCTGTTGGACCTGGTAGAAGTGGAAGTGCGGGAGTTGCTGACCAAGTACGGTTTTCCGGGGGACAAACTGCCGGTGATTCGGGGCTCGGCGCTGAAGGCGCTGGAAGGGGACGCGCAGGAGGAGAAGTCGATTTACGCGCTGATGGAGGCCATTGACAGCTACTTCCCCTTGCCGCTGCGGGAGATTGACAAGCCGTTCCTGATGCCGATTGAAGACATCTTTTCGATTTCGGGGCGGGGCACGGTGGTGACGGGGCGGGTGGACCGGGGCAAGGTGAAGGTAGGCGAGGAGACGGAGATTGTGGGGCTGCGTCCGGAGTCGTTCAAGCGGGTGGTGACGGGCGTGGAGATGTTCAAGAAGCTGTTGGACGAAGGGCAGGCGGGAGACAACATCGGGGTGCTGCTGCGGGGGACGGAGAAGGACGAGGTGGAACGCGGCATGGTGTTGGCGAAGCCCGGGTCGATCACGCCCCACACCAAGTTCCGGGCGGGGACTTACATTTTGACCAAGGAAGAAGGGGGACGGCACACGCCGTTCTTCACCGGCTACCGGCCGCAGTTCTACTTCCGCACCACCGACGTGACGGGGGTGGCGACGCTGCCGGAAGGGACGGAGATGGTGATGCCGGGGGATAACGTGAGCCTGGAGATCGAGTTGATCACGCCCATCGCCATGGAAAAGGGGCTGCGCTTCGCCATCCGCGAGGGCGGCCACACCGTCGGCGCCGGCACCGTTACCGAAATCATTCAGTAGAGCGATGCGCCAGCAGCGTTCAGCCGCCGATAAGAACTCTTCGCTGAAAGCTGAGAGCTAAGGGCCAGAACAAACCAATGCGTGAAATCATCACATTGCAGTGCAACGACTGTAAGAATCGAAACTACGCGACCACCAAGAACAAGAAGAAGAACCAGGATCGGGTGGAGCTGAAGAAATTCTGTCCGGCCTGCCGGCACCATACGGTGCACAAGGAAGTAAAGTGACGAGTGACAAGCAAGAAGATAATCAACTCTGGCTCGCCGCTCGTCACTGAAAACTCGTCACTGCCTTTGCAGGGGCGTAAGTTCAATGGCTAGACTGCCGGTCTCCAAAACCGGACGTGGGGGTTCGAATCCCTCCGCCCCTGCCAGGATGCACAGCGGCAGCTTCTGACGCGCGCCAAGCGGTGGCAGAAAAACAGCATTCGGGACGACGACAGGACTTATGGCTGAAGAACCGGGAATCACAAAGAACACCTTCCGGCAAGTGCGTGATTACTTCTCGGACGTGCGCGGAGAGATGAGACGGGTCACGTGGCCGAGCAAGCAGGAAATCTACGGCACGACGGTGATGGTGGTTCTGACTACGTTCATTTTCGCGTTCTATTTCGCGATTTGTGACTGGGGCTTCCGGCACTTCGTGGGGAATATCCTGGACTATTTTTTGCGTGGACGTTGAAAGAGCCCAGGAGAGGCGCGCGGGGCGGTTCGCCAGGGGCTTTCGAGAGAATGGCAGGCATGGCCAAGAACTGGTACATCATTCACACTTACTCGGGGTTCGAGAAGAAGGTCGCCGAGACGCTGAAGAGCCGCGTTGAGGCCGCCGGACTCCAGGAGCACTTCGGCGACGTCATGATCCCCACCGAAGACGTCATCGAGTTGCGCGCCGGTAAGCGGGTGGTGACCCCCCGCCTCTTCTATCCAGGCTATGTGCTGGTGGAGATGGACATGAACAACGACACCTGGCACATGGTGCGTTCCACGCCGCGCGTAACGGGATTTGTGGGCTCGGGCCAGATGCCGGCGCCTCTGACCCCTGAAGAGGTGGACCGAATCCTGCACCGGGTTGAGGTGGCGGCGGAGCACCCCAAGCCCAGGCTGAAGTTCGACAAGGGCGAGAACGTGAAGATCACTGATGGCCCCTTTAAGGATTTTACGGGCATGGTGGACGAGATCAACGACGACCGGTCCACGCTGCGGGTGATGGTGACTATCTTCGGGCGCTCGACGCCAGTGGAACTGGATTTCTATCAGGTGGAAAAGCCCTGAGGGTGAAACTGGAAATTGGAGACTAGAAACTCGGGAGGGACACTCCACGCTGTTGCCAGTTTCAAATTTCCGCTTTCGAGTTTCCTGAGGGATTAAGGCACATGGCAAAGCGAATCACAGCAATGGTCAAGCTCCAGATTCCGGCGGGGAAAGCCACTCCCGCCCCCCCCGTTGGACCGGCGCTCGGCCAGCACGGCGTGAACATCATGGAGTTCTGCAAGGCCTTCAATGCCAAGACTTCCGCGAAGGACCAGGAAGGGCTCATCATCCCGGTGGTCATCACGGTCTATCATGACCGCACGTTCTCCTTTGTCACGAAGACGCCGCCGGCGTCGGTGCTCTTGAAGCGCGCGGCGGGGATTGCCAAGGGTTCGGGGGAGCCCAACAAGAACAAGGTGGGTAAGGTCACCGAGAAACAGGTGGAAGAGATTGCCCGGCAGAAACGGCCGGATTTGAATGCGCGGGACCTGGCGGGGGCCGTCGCCACCGTTAAGGGCACCGCACGCAGCATGGGGATCGAGATCGTCCCCTGATTCGAAGCGCAGAATTGGAAACCCGAGGTTTGGGTCGCTGCGCTTTTAGAATTTCGAGTTTCCAAACGGAGCACGCCGGATGTTGAAATCGGGAAAGAAATATCGCGAATGCGCGAAGTTGGTGGATAAGCCGGCCTACACCCTAGCGGAAGCGATGCCGGTGGTGAAGAAGGCCGCTTTTGCCAAGTTTGATGAAACGGTCGAGGTGGCCATGCGGCTGGGCGTCGATCCCAAGCACGCTGACCAGATGGTCCGCGGCACGGTGGTGCTCCCGCACGGACTGGGCAAGAGCAAGCGTGTCATTGCCATCGCCTCCGGAGACAAGGTCCGCGAGGCGCGCGAAGCCGGAGCCGACGAGGTTGGCGGCGACGACTTAGTGCAGAAAATCCAGGGCGGATGGATGGAATTCGACGCGGTCGTCGCCACGCCCGACATGATGAAGTCGGTTGGCAAGTTGGGCAAAGTGCTGGGACCCCGCGGATTGATGCCGAATCCCAAGACGGGAACGGTCACGCTGGACGTCGCGCGCGCGGTGAAAGAGGTGAAAGCCGGGAAAGTGGAATTCCGCGTGGACAAGACGGGCATTATTCACTGCCCCGTCGGCAAGGTTTCTTTCGCTGCCGAGAGGCTGGCCGAGAATGCGCAGGCCTTAATCGCGAGCGTGTTGAAGGCGAAGCCCGCCTCGGCCAAGGGACGCTACGTCCGCAGCATCGTGATTTCCTCCACCATGGGGCCGGGGCTCTCCATCGACCTCGCCTCGGTGGAGGCGGCCTAGCGCCGGGCAGACAGAGGAGTGGGGATGAAACGGGAAGAAAAGCAGAAGCAAGCCGAAGCTCTTCGGGAGGAGTTGCAGAAGGCGCGGACGGTGATCCTTTCGAGTTTTGAGAAGCTGACCGTCGCGCAAGATACCGAACTGCGCCGTAAGGTGGCGGAGACCGGCGCCAAGTACAAGGTGGTCAAGAACACCCTGATCGAGCGGGCGGCTCAGGGCACACCGACTGAGCCGGCGGCGCAGAAACTGCGCGGGACCACCTCCTTGGCGTACACGGAGACCGACCCAGTGGCCCTGGCGAAGACGCTTACGGCCTATGCCAAGGAGAATCCGGCTCTGGTTTTCAAAGCGGGAGTGGTCGAGGGAAGGGTCATCGCGATGGGTGAACTGGCAACCATCGCCAGTTTGCCTTCCCGCGAGCAACTGTTCTCAAAGGTGCTTTCCCTGATCAACGCGCCCGCTCGGCGGGTGGCAGGGTCGCTGCCGGGCGTGGCTCGCAATCTCGTGTTCGTTATTCAGCAGGCGGTCAAGGAAAACAGGTTCAAGGAAACGGCCGGCAACTAGACTCGGCGTCGAAGGGACTCTTCTCGCCGGTTGGGCGCCAGGCAAGAAATCTGAGGAGGATAAAAGAAGACGATGTCCGAACGGGTAGAAAAAATCGCAGAAGAAATCAAGGGATTAACGCTTCTAGAGGCTGCCGACCTAGTGAAGAAGCTCGAAGAGACGCTGGGTGTCTCGGCCGCGGCTGCGGCTCCGGTGATAGTTGCCGGGGCAGCTGCGGGGGGTGCCCCCGCGGGCACCACTCCTGCCGAGGAGCAGACGGAGTTTACTGTCGTGCTCACCGCCGTGGGCGCCAACAAGATCAACGTCATCAAGGCAGTGCGGGAAGTGACCAGCCTGGGGCTGAAAGAGGCCAAGGACTTGGTCGATGGCGCGCCCAAGCCGATCAAGGAAGGCGTAAGCAAGGAAGAGGCGGAGGCCCTCAAGAAGAAGTTCACCGAAGCCGGTGCGACGGTGGAAGTGAAGTGATTCCCTTTCCCGCCGGATTTCGGGGGGAAGTCTGGCGGTGTGGTTCCTTCCGGCGAGGGAGGAGAATAGCATGCCCTCGCGAGCGAGAGGTTCAGACCATCCAGGGCACTGCCGAGTTGTGTGCGCGCAACCCTTGTATCCTCGCGCTCAGGATGTGCATCTTTAACCATAGGGCCTTAGTGTCGTCACGACCTCCGATTTTTCTGGAATCTCAAGCTAGGAGCATTTGGAATGCCCAACGGCGGGAACGGCGCTGTGCGTCAGCGCATTAATTTCTCCAAGATCCCAACCGTCATCAAGATTCCCAACCTGATCGAAGTCCAGCGGCGCTCCTACGAGCGCTTCCTCCAGATGGACTTGCTGCCCTCGGAGCGCGAAGATGTGGGCCTGCAGGCGGTGTTCAACTCCGTCTTCCCCATTACCGACTTCCGGGGCATCTCCCAACTGGATTTCGTGGACTATTCCATCGGCAACTGGGAATGCAAGTGCGGCAACTTGCGGGGGCTCCACCACCGCCGCAGCACCTGTAAGTACTGCGGCAATACCGTTATCACCGACCCGTTCAAGGTGGGTGACGTACTGTGCAGCAAGTGCGGCCGGTTCAACAAGAACGTGGTGACGTTCTGCAACAAGTGCGGCGACCCCGTGGCCCTGCAATTGAAGTACGACGTGACAGAATGCCAGGAACGGGGCATGACCTTCGCCGCCCCGCTCAAGGTGACCATCCGGCTCACCATCTACGACAAGGACAGCGACACTGGGCACAAGAGCATCCGCGACATCAAGGAACAAGAGGTCTATTTCGGCGAAATCCCCTTGATGACCGAGAATGGCACCTTCATCGTCAATGGCACCGAGCGGGTGATTGTGAGCCAACTGCACCGCTCTCCGGGGGCCTTTTTCGAATCGAACCCGCAAAAGACCTACTTCCTGGGGAAGATCATCCCCTATCGCGGCTCGTGGGTGGAGTTTGAATACGACACTAAGAACATCCTCTACGTGCGCATCGACCGTAAACGGAAGTTCCTGGGCACGATCTTCCTCCGCGCCCTGGGGCTCAAGACCAACGCCGACATCCTCAAGGCGTTCTACCAGGTGGAGACCATCGCTCTGCGTGACCGAAAACTTTACTGGGAGGTCTCGGAGGGTCTGGTTGGGTGCAAGCTGTCCAAGAGCATCGAGCACCCGCGCACGCACGAGACCATCTTGCACGCCGGAAAGAAAATCACCGCGCCCATTCTGAAGGACATCCAGAAAGCGCGCCTTACCCACGTCGAAATTGCGTCGCATGACCTGGAAGGGGCATTCAGTTCCGCGGACATCGTGGACACCTCGACCGGCGAAGTCCTGCTCGAAGCCAACAACGAGCTGACACCGAGCATCCTGAATTCCGTCCTGGATTCCAGCATCACCGAGCTCCGAGTTTTCTTCCCCGAACGGGACGACGTGGGGCCGATCATCAGCCAGACGCTGAAGCGCGAGCCGCTGAAAACGCCGCAGGAAGCGCTGATCGAAATGTACCGCAAGATGCGCCCCGGCGACCCTCCCACCCTGGAGACGGCTACGGCGCTCTTCAACGGCATGTTCTTCGACGCACGCAAGTACGACTTCTCGCGCGTGGGCCGACTGAAGTTCAACATCAAGCTGGGTTACTACACGAAGCTCAAGGCCCGGGGTGACGAAAAGGCGACTGAGTTCGAACTCGAGGATGCCAGGAACCTGCCCGTGGCGAACTTCTACCTGATCGTGGACCAGGAGAAGATGTTCGTCGGGAAGCGCGAAGGCAATATCTGCTCCGAAGTGGTGCGCGGCTGCGAAGGGACCATGGCCACGGACCATTCCGAGGGCGCGGTGGCCCAACTGCCCCTCGACAAGCGGACACTGGAACCGGAGGACTTCTACGCCTCCATCCGCTACCTGCTGACACTCCGCAAGAATCCCCCGGGTTACAGCGTGGACGATATCGACCACCTGGGGAACCGCCGGGTGCGGGCCGTCGGTGAACTCCTGGAGAACCAGTTCCGCATCGGCCTGGTGCGCATGGAGCGGGCCATCAAGGAGAAGATGTCGGTCTACCAGGAAATGTCCACGGCGATGCCCCATGACCTCATCAACGCCAAGCCGGTCATGGCGGCGATCCGCGAGTTCTTCGGTTCCTCCCAGCTTTCGCAGTTCATGGACCAGACCAACCCGCTGTCGGAAATCACCCACAAGCGGCGCCTCTCGGCCCTGGGTCCGGGCGGACTCTCCCGCGAGCGGGCAGGATTTGAGGTTCGCGACGTCCACCCGACCCACTACGGGCGCATCTGCCCCATCGAGACGCCGGAAGGCCCGAACATCGGCCTCATCTCCTCGCTCTCCTGCTACGCGCGGATCAATGAGTACGGATTCATCGAGAGCCCCTATCGCAAGGTCCGCGGCTCGAGGATCGTGGACTACGTCACCATCAGCAACGGCGGCGACGGCCCCTGGAAGGTGGGCGAGCACGTCGAACTGAGTGAAGTGGAAAGCACCAACGAGGAACTCCGCGAGAAGAAGCGGAAGTCGGTGGAGTACGAACCGTACTCGTTCTACCTCTCGGCCTGGGAGGAAGACCAACACATCATCGCCCAGGCCAACGTGGAGGTGGACGAGAAGGGGCGCATCACCCACGATCTGGTCAACGCCCGCCAAGCCGGGAACTTCGTTCTCAAGCGCCGCGACGAGATTGACTACATTGACGTCAGCCCCAAGCAACTGGTGAGCGTCGCCGCCTCGCTGATTCCCTTCCTGGAGAACGACGACGCGAACCGCGCTTTGATGGGATCCAACATGCAGCGCCAGTCGGTGCCGCTGCTGCGCGCCGAAGCGCCGCTGGTGGGGACGGGCATGGAAGAGGTGACAGCGCGCGATTCCGGGGCGGTGGTCATCTGCAAGCGGGACGGCGTGGTGGATAGCGTCGATAGCGAGCGAATCATCGTGCGCGTCGAGGGCGACGGGCACAGTGGTCAACTCTCGCGCGAAGTGGGAGCCGACATCTACCAGCTCATCAAGTTCCGTCGCTCCAACCAGAACACTTGCATCAATCAGAAGCCCGTGGTGTCGAGGGGACAGCGGGTGGCAGCGGGACAGGTCCTGGCCGACGGCCCCTGCACGGACGGCGGCGAACTGGCCCTAGGCCGGAACGTCCTGGTGGGCTTCATGCCCTGGCGCGGCTACAACTTCGAGGACGCCATCCTGGTCAGCGAGAAGCTGGTGAAGGAGGATTCCTACACCTCCATCCACATCGAGGAGTTCGAGATCGAGGCCCGCGACACCAAGCTGGGGCCGGAAGACGTGACCCGGGATATCCCCAACGTCTCGGAGTCTTTGCTCAAGGACCTGGACGAAAGCGGCGTTGTGCGCATCGGCGCTTACGTGAAGCCGGGCGACATCCTGGTGGGGAAGGTGACGCCTAAGGGCGAAACCCAGCTGACGCCGGAGGAGAAACTCCTGCGGGCCATCTTCGGCGAGAAGGCCGGCGACGTCCGCGACGCTTCTCTCACCAGCCCTCCGGGCATCGAGGGCATTGTGGTAGACGTGAAGATTTTCTCCCGCAAGGGCCAGGAGAAGGACGAGCGCGCCAAGTCCATCGAAGCCGGTCAGGTCGCCCGCCTGGAAAAGAACCTCAACGACGAGATCCGCATCCTGAACGACGAGCGCTTGAAGCGCCTTTGCGGGCTGCTCGAGGGCGAGCAGTTGCTGGCCGACCTCCATGATGAGAAGACCAACAAGCGGCTGCTGACCAAGGGCACGGAATTGAACGCCGAGGTGCTGGCCAGAATTTCCACCCGCAACCTCAAGCGCATTCGCATCGGCAAGAAGGATCCTACCCTCGTCGAAAAGATCGATGAAATCGAGGAGATGACCTCGCGGCAGATCGACATCCTGCGCAAGATCACCGAGGAGAAGATCCAGAAGCTCAAAAAGGGCGATGAGCTGCCCCCCGGCGTCATCAAGCTGGTGAAGGTTTACATCGCCATGAAGCGCAAGCTATCGGTGGGCGATAAGATGGCCGGACGGCACGGGAACAAGGGCGTGATCGCACGCATTCTGCCCGAGGAAGACATGCCCTATCTGCCCGACGGCACTCCGGTCGAGGTGGTACTCAACCCCCTCGGCGTTCCCTCGCGCATGAACGTCGGACAGATTCTGGAAACTCACCTGGGCTGGGCCGCGCGGGAACTGGGGCACACGATCCACCGCCTGCTTTCAACGGAGAATCGGGCGGAACTGGTGCGCAAGGAACTGAGAGGCTTATATCGGAACATCCCGCTGGCCGCCAGCATCGAGGCCATGGACGATGAACAGCTCCTGGACTTCGCGCGCACCTTGCAGAACGGCGTGGCCTTCTCGAGCCCGGTCTTCGACGGCGCGACTGAGAAGGAAATCAAGGAGTACCTGGCGAAGGCCGGTCTGCCCAGTTCCGGGAAGGTCAAACTCTATGATGGTATGACGGGCGAACCCTTCGAACAGCCTGTCACGGTGGGCTACATCTACATGCTCAAGCTCTCGCACCTGGTGGATGACAAGATTCACGCCCGCTCCATCGGCCCCTATTCGCTGATCACCCAGCAACCCCTGGGCGGCAAAGCGCAGTTCGGTGGTCAACGTTTCGGCGAAATGGAAGTCTGGGCCCTGGAAGCTTACGGTGCGGCGTACATCCTGCAAGAACTCCTGACGGCGAAGTCGGACGACGTGTACGGCCGCGCCAAGATCTATGAGGCCATTGTGAAGGGGGAGGCCGCCATCGAGCCCGGCGTCCCCGAATCGTTCAACGTTCTGGTGCGCGAGCTGCAAAGCCTGTGCCTTGACGTGGAGTTGATTAAGAAGCCCAAGGAACAGCTCGCGCCTGTCGGCGCCGATTAGTGGGTCAAGCGCCGGAGCGAGAGAGCCCGTCAACGTGGGCCTCCCGCGCCGGTGCAGGCGCCAGGGAATTCTTCCCTTCCTCAAAGGAGGAACACCTTGTTTCGCAGCAGTCCTTATGACCGAGTCAGCTTGATTGGTGAGTTTGACGCCATTCGCATCAGCCTGGCCTCACCGGAGAAAATCCGGTCCTGGTCGCACGGCGAAGTCACCAAACCCGAGACCATCAACTACCGGACGTTCAAGCCGGAGCGCGACGGGCTCTTCTGCGCCAAGATTTTCGGCCCGGTGACCGATTGGGAGTGCTTGTGCGGCAAGTACAAGCGCATGAAGCACCGCGGCGTCATTTGCGACAAGTGCGGCGTGGAGGTAACTCTCTCGAAGGTCCGCCGCGAGCGCCTGGGCCACATCGAGCTCGCCTCGCCCTGCTCCCATGTCTGGTTCTTCAAGGGCCTGCCGAGCCGCATTGGGCACCTGCTCGATATCTCGCTCCGCGACCTGGAGCGGGTCCTCTACTTTGAAAGCTTCCTGGTCATCGATCCCGGGGAAGCTCCGGTCAAGGAGAAAGAGCTCCTCACCGAGGACCGGTACCGGCAACTCCAGCAGGAATTCCCGGGAAAGTTCCGGGCCGGCATGGGGGCTGAGGCCATCAAAGAGCTCCTCAAGCACGTGGACATCGAAACGCTGGCCGAGGAGCTGCGCGAGAAGATGAAGAATGATCCCTCGCAGCAGAAGAAGGTCAAGTACGCCAAGCGCCTGCGGGTCGTGGAGGCCTTCCGCCGGTCGGGGAATAAACCGGAATGGATGATCCTCGATGTCCTGCCCGTGATTCCTCCCGAGTTGCGGCCCCTGGTGCCGCTGGATGGTGGGCGCTTCGCCACCTCCGACCTGAACGATCTCTACCGGCGGGTCATCAACCGGAACAACCGGCTGAAGAAGCTCATCGAACTGCACGCTCCCGACGTCATTGTGCGCAACGAGAAGCGCATGCTGCAAGAGGCGGTGGACGCGCTGTTTGACAACGGCCGCCGCGGACGCGTCCTGCGCGGCGCCAACAACCGGCCGCTCAAATCACTCTCCGATACGCTGAAGGGCAAACAAGGGCGCTTCCGCCAGAACCTGCTGGGCAAGCGCGTGGACTACTCCGGCCGTTCCGTCATCGTCGTGGGCCCGGAACTGAAGCTGCACCAGTGCGGCCTGCCCAAGAAGATGGCCCTGGAGCTCTTCAAACCGTTCATCTATCACCGGCTAGAGCAGGCGGGCCACTGCACCACCATCAAGGCCGCCAAGGAAATGGTCGAGCGTCAGGAGCCGGTGGTGTGGGACATCCTGGAAGAAGCCATTAAGGACCATCCGGTGCTGCTCAACCGTGCCCCCACCCTGCACCGCCTGGGCATCCAGGCTTTCGAACCGGTGCTGGTGGAAGGCAAGGCGATCAAAATCCATCCTCTCGTCTGCACCGCCTTCAACGCAGACTTCGACGGCGACCAGATGGCCGTGCACATCCCGCTTTCGCCGGAGGCGCAGATCGAAGCTTCAGTGTTGATGCTTTCTTCGCGGAACATCCTCTCGCCGGCCAACGGCCAGCCGCTGGCTATTCCCAGCCAGGACATCGTGCTGGGCGTCTATTACCTGACCAAGGAGAAGCGCGGCACCAAGGGCGAAGGCCGCGCCTTTGCCAACGTCGACGATGTGCAGCTGGCGTTGGAAGCAGGCGAGATCGAAACCCTCACGCCCGTCCGCCTGCGGTACACCGGCCGCGTCATTGATCTGAGTACCGCGTACGACGATCAGGACGTGCTCCACACCGAACCGATCACGGTGAAGAATCAGTTCATCAACACCACGGCGGGCCGCGTCATCTTCAACGACCGCCTGCCCAAGGAAATGCCTTTCGTCAACGGCCTGCTTCGCAAGAAGGGTCTGGGCGCGCTGGTGAACTACTGCTACCTGCGGTTCGGCCTGGAAACCACCGTCCAGATGCTGGACGAGGTCAAGGCCCTCGGGTTCCTTTACGCCACCAAGGCGGGCATCTCCATCGGCATCGACGACCTGATCGTGCCCCTCAATAAGGCCGAGCTGGTGAATGCCGCGGAAAAAGAAGTCATCGAAGTGGAGAAGCAGTACCAGGACGGCGCCATTACCCACGGTGAGCGTTACAACAAGGTGATTGCCATCTGGTCCAACGTCACCGACCGCGTGGCCGACGAGATGTTCCAGGCCATGGAGTCCCAGGACAAGGCCGGCGAGCTCAACCCCATCTACATCATGGCCGACTCCGGTGCGCGCGGCTCCAAACAGCAGATTCGCCAGCTTTCCGGCATGCGCGGGCTGATGGCCAAGCCCTCGGGCGAAATCATTGAAACTCCCATCACCGCCAACTTCCGCGAAGGGTTGAACGTGCTGCAGTACTTCATTTCCACCCATGGGGCGCGAAAAGGTTTGGCGGATACGGCGCTCAAGACGGCCGACTCAGGTTACCTCACCCGGCGGCTGGTGGACGTGGCGCAGGACGTCATCATCTCGGAGTTCGATTGCGGGACCGTGGACGGTATTTACGTCGAACCCATCGTGGAGGCCGGAGAAGTGGTCGAGCCGCTCCGCGACCGCATCGTGGGCCGCGTCTCGCTCGAGCAGATCAAGGACTACGAGGGGAACGTCATCGTCGACGTCAACCAGGAAATCAACGAGGACCTGGCGGCCGCCATCCAGGCGGCGGGCATCGAGCGCGTCAAGATCCGCTCCGTGCTGACGTGCGAATCGCGGCGCGGCGTTTGCGTGCGCTGCTATGGGCGCAACCTGGCCACCGGGCGATTGGTGGAGATGGGCGAGGCGGTGGGCGTCATCGCTGCCCAGTCTATCGGCGAGCCCGGTACGCAGCTCACCATGCGCACCTTCCACATCGGCGGCACCGCCAGCCGTATTTCCGAACAGTCCACCCTGGAGGCCCGGAGCAGTGGCTTCCTCAAGTTCCATAGCCTCCAGACGGTCACCAGCCGCGACGGCCGCTACGTGGTGATGAACCGCAATGGGTCGCTCGTGATCGTCGATGAGAAGGGTCGCGAGCGCGAGCGGCATTCCGTGGTTTACGGCGCGAAGATCAAATTCCCGGACGGCGCGTCCGTCAAGGTTAACGACGTCATCGTGGAATGGGATCCGTACACCTTCTCCATCCTCACGGAGACAGGCGGGACGGTGCAGTTCAAGGACCTCGAGGGCGGGCTCACCCTGCATGAAGAAGTGGACGAAGTCACCGGCCTCTCCCGCTGGGTGGTGACGGAAGCTCCGGATGAGAAGTACCAGCCGCAGGTCGTCGTGCGCAGCGAGAAGAAAGGCTCCAAGAAGTACCTGATGCCCTCCCGGGCCCACCTCATGGTACGGGAGGGTGACGAGGTCAGCCCCGGCGACGTGCTGGCCAAGATCCCGCGCGAAACCACTAAAACCAAGGACATCACGGGCGGCCTGCCGCGCGTGGTGGAACTCTTCGAAGCGCGCAAGCCCCACGAGACGGCGGTCATTACGGAGATCGACGGCATCGTGAAGTACGGTGACGTCTCCAAGGGCCAGCGCCAGATCATGGTAGTGCCCGACCACGGTGAGCCGAAAGAGTACCTCCTGCCGCGCGGCGTCCACGTCTCGGTACAGGAGAGCGAACGTGTGAAGGCGGGCGAGCCTCTCATGGACGGCCCGCGCAACCCGCACGACATCCTGGCCGTGCTGGGCGAGAAGGAACTGGAGAAGTACCTGGTGGACGAAATCCAGGAGGTCTACCGGCTCCAGGGCGTCAACATCAACGACAAGCACATTGAGGTCATCGTTCGCCAGATGATGCGCTGGGTCAAGGTGGAAGAAGTCGGTGACACTGAGTTCCTCCTCGAGGAGCAGGTGGATAAGTTCAAGTTCCGCGAGGAGAACGAGCGGACGATGGCGCGCGATGGCAAACCCTCCACGGGGCGGCCTTTGCTGCTCGGCATCACGAAGGCTTCGCTCTCCACCGATTCGTTCATCTCCGCCGCCTCCTTCCAGGAAACGACGCGCGTCCTGACGGAAGCGGCCATCCGCGGCTCGGTGGATCACCTGCGCGGCCTGAAAGAAAACGTCATCATGGGCCGGCTGATTCCGGCGGGCACGGGCCTGGAGTTCTACCGGAACTTCAGGCTCCTGACCGAAGTCGAGGCGCCTCAGCCCGTCGCGGCGGCCGAGGAAATCCCCGGCGAGGCCGCCATCCCCGGCGCCCCGGCTCCCGGCGTGGCAGCCGAGCTCACCGAGGAGGATGAGGCACACACGTAGTTTTCAGTAACGAGTGGCAAGTCGCAATCAAGTTTCTCTGGCTCGTCACTTGTCACTCGTCACTTTTCACTGCTCTTATGTCTTTCAATTGCTGGAAATGCGGCGAGACCATCCAGTACCCCACCGGCAGCCGCGTGGGTAACCGCGACGCCTGCCCGAAGTGCGACAAGGACCTGCACGCCTGCCGCAACTGCCAGTTCTACGATCCCGGCAAGCATAACCAGTGCACCGAAAACCAGGCCGAGTGGGTCCGCGATAAAGAAGCCGGCAACTACTGCGACTACTTCTCCCCCGGCGCCATCCTGCGCGCCCGCAGACGCTCCCCCGCCGGCGACGACGCTAGGAAGAAGTTCGACTCCCTATTCAAGGTCTAGGGCGAGGCGTGGGGCACAAGTCCTCGTGCCCTGTCTTTGGGTGGACGTGTAGCTCCCGTTTTCCCGACAGAACCGGATAGCGCAAGCGGGGCGTGCTTGTGCCGCCCTGAAGGCCGCCTTTACGCGACTTCAAAGCCGCCGGCTTTTTCGAAGGCGTGGGCGACTTGCAGGAGGCGAGCTTCGTCGAAGTGTTTGGCGAGGATTTGCATCCCGACGGGCAGGTGCGGCTCGCTCCGCATCTTACCGCAGGGCACGGAGATGCCGGGGATGCCCGCCAGACTGGCGGTAACCGTGTAGATGTCGGCGAGGTACATCTGGAGCGGATCGTCCACGCGTTCGCCGAGCTTGAAGGCCGGAATGGGTGAGGTGGGCGTAATAATCACGTCCACGTCATCAAACGCTTCCATGAAGTCCCGCGCGATGAGCGTCCTCACCTTTTGGGCCTTCAAGTAATAGGCATCGTAATAGCCGGAACTCAGCACGTAAGTCCCCAGCATAATGCGCCGCTTGACCTCGGCGCCAAAGCCACGGTCGCGGGTTTTCTTGTACATGTCGCGCAGGTCTGCGTATTCCGCCGAGCGGAAGCCGTAGCGAATGCCGTCGTAGCGGGCGAGGTTCGAACTCGCTTCGGCCGTGCAGATGATGTAGTAGCAATAGCGTAGTCGGTGTGGGGCAGCGTGATAGGTTGGACTTGGCAGCCCAGCTTAGCCAGCAGGTCGATGCCCTTCTGGATGTTATCGCCGATCTCCGGATTGAGCCCCGCGAAAAACTCCTTGGGCACGCCTATCTTCAATCCGCGCACCTCCTGCTCGAGCGCTGCTTCGTAGTCGGACACCGGAACATCGGCGGAAGTCGAATCCATCGGGTCGCGCCCTGCAATCGTCCGGAGGACGAGCGCTACGTCGCGCACCGAGCGGCCGAACGGGCCGATGTGATCGAGCGAAGAAGCGAACGCCACCAGGCCGTAACGCGAGACGCGTCCGTAGGTGCCCATCATGCCGACGATGCCGCACAGCGCCGCGGGTTGGCGAATGGAGCCGCCGGTGTCGGACCCGAGCGAGACCGTGGCCAGGTTCGCCGCCACGGCTGCGGCTGAGCCCCCGCTCGAGCCACCCGGGACGCGAGTCAGGTCGTGCGGATTGTGCGTGGGGAAAAATCCCGAGTTCTCCGTGGAGGAGCCCATCGCGAACTCGTCGCAATTCGTCTTGCCCACCACGGCGGCGCCGGCCGCTTCCAACCGCTGAACGGCGGTGGCGTCGTAAGGCGCGAGGTAGTTTTCGAGAATCCTCGAGGCGCAGGTCGTTCGCACGCCCCGGGTCAAGATCACATCCTTGACGGCCACCGGCACTCCCGCGAGCGGCGGCAGTGGCTCGCCTGCGGCCGCCAGGCGGTCAATTCTCTGGGCTTGCTCCAGCGCGCGCTCGGGCGAAAGGTGCAGGTAAGCTCGCACCTCGCGGTCCTTCTCTTCGATACGCGCCAGGTGCGCGCGCACCAATTCCTCTGCCGAAACCTGGCGGCGGGTCAACTGTTCACGGATCTCGCTGATGGTCAGAGTTGTCAAATCCATAAAGAAAAGAAGAACCTGGAAACTAGAAAATTGAAACTGGTCGTGGCGGCGAGTTTCAGGTTTCGATTTTCGCGTTTCGTCGCCCGGTTATTCTCTCTCAATCACGCGCGGCACCTTGAAGCATCCGGCATCGCTCTCGGGGGCGTTTCCCAGCGCCTCGTCTTGCCGGAACGTGGGGTGAGGCTGGTCCGACCGGAGTGCCGGGTTCTCCGCCGCCGGATAAGTCACCTGCGCCATGGGCTCGACTTGGGCCGTGTCCAATTCATTCAGCTTCTGCATGTACTGCAAGATGGAATCGATCTGGGGCAGGAACTTCTTCACCTCTTCCTCGGTCAACTCCAGGTGAGCAAGCTCCGCGACGTATCGGACATCCTTCTCGGTCAACGCCATCAGTGCACCCTTCTCTTGTGCCGCGCGAAATACTTGGCGAAGGAGCGTTCCAGAATCCCCGCAATTTCGGGATCCAGCTTGGCCGTGAGCTCCGGCACCGGCAGCTTCAGAGCTCCGGGATCGAGCCCGGATTTCCGCGGCTCCGGCAGCTCCGGCGCATCCATCTGGGGCAGGCACTCGACGCGCAGCTTCTTGACGATGGGACTCCCGAGATAGTTGTTGATTTGCGCCCGGATTTCCTCGGCCAGGTGGCGGAGCTGCGCGGCCCAAGTGGGGCAAGTCGTGGCCAGCGTTAGCGTCCCCGCCGCAAAAGCCACCGGCCGCGTCTGCTGCGCGATCCCTTTGCCGACCACCCGCGTCCAAAGGGGCACGAGGATTTCAACGAGCGCTGGGTCAGCGCGGCGCACCTGCGCCTTGAAAATGGCAGGCAGAATCTTCCCAATCTCTTCCAAGTTGGCCCTTCCCCCGTAGAGCGGTTCCGGTCGATGAGGTCAACGAGTCTAGCACAGCCGAGCCAGTCGCGGAATGGGTTGTGAGAGCGAGTGTGGAGCTCTTATAATCCCAGCTCCATGCGATTGATTCTTGCCTCGCGTTCGCCGCGTCGTCGTGAACTGCTGCGCCGAGCGGGCTTCGAATTCGAACTGCGTCCAAGCTCCGTGGAGGAAGTCCCTGCCCCCGGCGAAGCGCCGGAGGCGTTCGCGCGGCGTGCCGCGCACGACAAGGCCCTGGAGGTCGCCGCGTCGGTGGCACCCGACGTCCTGGTGCTGGGCGCGGACACGGTGGTCGTCGCCAACCACGAGATCCTCGGCAAGCCTGCCGACCCGCACGACGCGGCCCGCATGCTCCAACTACTCTCCGGCGCCACGCATCGCGTCATTACGGGAGTGTGCCTGGTCCGCGCCCCTAATCACGTCGAAGCGCTGGCGCATGAGACCACCTTCGTGACCTTCCGCCCCCTGGAGGAAGACGAAATCCAGAGCTACCTGGCCAGCGGTGAACCCTTCGACAAGGCGGGTGCCTACGGAATCCAGGGGTTGGCGTCCAAGTTTGTGACACGCGTCGAGGGGTGCTACTTCAACGTGGTGGGATTGCCCGTCGCCTTGGTTTATGCTCTCCTCAAGCCGTTCTTCAGAAGCGCTACGTAGCGCCGGCTTCCAGCCGTCATCTGCCGCTTTGAAGGGCAGCGTTACAGAATAATCCTTTCGTCGCCCTCGCGGCGGGTGACCCGTTCCCGGTCGAGATACTCCAAGAGCGGAATGGCGTACTTGCGACTCAGGCCGGTAAGCTCCTTGAACGCCGTGACGCTGATGCGATTGCTCACCGCCTTACGCTGCGCCAGAATTTCGCGCAGCTTCTCTAGTGCCGCGCGGTGAAAGATCAGTTCCTCCGCTACCTTGACGAGCGTTTCCTCCTTCAGCAAAATCCTCAGGATCTTCTCGGCGCGCGCCCGGTCGATGCGCAAGTCTCCCAGAACCTCCTTGGCGCTCGGCACCGCAAGCCCGGCACTCTCAAAAGCCCGCACAATTTGATCCTTCGCGCCGGACTCCTCCGGAGTCAGCTGAACTCCGCGACCAGCCAGCAGGACGGTTTCACCACGCACTTCCACTTTCCCCTGTGCACCGAGCGCCTGGAGGACAGCATCGAATAGCGTCGCCGACGGCAGGTGAATTTCCCCGGCGGCTCGCGCGGCCAGACGCCCGCGCAGGTCTTCCTTCGTCATTCCCGGAGTGAGCGGATTCCCCGCGTGGAATTCCTCGAGCTTTTCTGTCACGCGCCGGCCCAAAACGTCGAAATATCCCGCGTGCACGAACAGGGTGGGCGGCTGACCGAGAAGCTTCAACCGCTTCTCGACCTCCAGCCACTTGCCCACGCGCAGGATTTCCTCGGGTGGCCAGCCGGTGCGCGCCACGAGCGCAGCAAGCGAGGCCTCGCCCGCCTGCTCCGCCAGCAGTTCCAGGCGACTCTCGGCGTCGCCCGTTTCCATCACTTCGAGAAAGCGTTGGACTTCCACGTCGCTGGACCGATGCTTCGCAGGATGATTGTCCACTACGACTCCGCCGCCAATCGTCACGAGCGGCGAAAACTGTCGAATGATGAAACGGTCGCCGGGCAGAAAGAGGCCACACTCCGCCAGCCGCAGTTGCGCGTAGGTTCGCTGGCCAGCAGCCAACTCCTTGGCATCGAGCAGAACCACTTCCGCCACGGTCTCGGCCGTCCAGCAGTGGAAGTGAACCCGTGCGTGATTCTTCAGCGGGCGAACCGACGGCAGAAGCGAAAGGGCGACGTCTAGGCGCGGAGTCGCCTCATACAAACCCGGCGGGGCGAGCACCATGCCGCGCGCGAGTTCCTGCGCCTCGATGCCCGCGAGATTCGTGGCCGTGCGCTGCCCCGCCACCGCGGCATCCGCCGGTTGGTTATGTACTTCGATTCCGCGCACTCGCACCCGGCGGCCCAGGGGATAGATCTCCACTTCCGCTTCCTTCTCGATCCTGCCCGCGATAAGCGTGCCGGTGACGACCGCGCCAAAACCCTTCATCACGAAGGCGCGGTCGATGGGCAGGCGGAAGGGCAAATCGACGCGCTTGGGAGGAACTTCCCGGCCCAGCCGCTGCAACTCCGCGCGCAGCGTGTCCAACCCGTCGCCGGTGCGCGCGCTCACCGCCACGACGGGCGCCCCGTCCAGGAAGGATCCGGCGGCGAATTCCTGAGCTTCCAGCTTTACCAGGTCGAGGATCTCGCGCTCCACCAGGTCCGATTTGGTGATCGCGATCAGCCCCTTGCGGATGCCGAGCAATCGGCAAATATCGAAGTGTTCGCGCGTCTGAGGCTTGATGGATTCGTCGGCCGCAATCACCAGCAGCACCAGGTCGATGCCGCCGACGCCGGCCAGCATGTTCCGCACGAAGCGTTCGTGGCCCGGGACGTCCACAAATCCCACGCGGAGATCTTCGCCCA
>JBEKCQ010000046.1:0-22978 GCA_050014795.1 Terriglobia bacterium
AGCGGAGGACCGTTGCCTATGGGCGAGCTGGTCGGACGAATTCTGGAAGAGGAATAGCCGTGGACTTGAACTTCGCCGCCAGCTTCCGGTCGGAGGTCACGAAAGGCACACGAAGGTCTTGCGCCAGGGCAACGAATTCGCAGTCATAGGCCGAGCAACCAGATTCGGCAGCCAAGCTCAAGACCTCTCGGGACTTGATTTCGTAGGTGCGCGACTGCAGGAGCAGGTCCGCCTTCTCCATGGTGCTGAGGGCCTCTTCCAGGGTGAGCATCCCGCGCCGCAGATACAAGGCCAGGACGTTCCGGAATTCGGAGCGCCACAGAAGCGGCGCGGCCCACGCGCAATCTCGCCGAAAGACCGCCTCCGTTGCTTGGCTGAGATGGCCTGGGACGAGGAGGTAGACCACAATGTTCGTGTCCACGACAATCACAATCGGCCCCAGTTTTTGGCTTCCTTGAGGTCCTGGTCCGTGACCCAGACTCGGGAAAGTCTCTTGCGGTGCTGTCGAACGCTCGCGAGGAATTCCTCCGGGTCGATGCGGGTGCTGACCAGAGCATTCTCCAGGCGTTCGATCACTTCGCTGTTGATGCTCCGCCGGTGTTGGGCAGCACTCTGTCTAAGTCGCTCGTGAAGCCGGGCGGGCAGCTTCTTAATGGTTAGTGTGGCCATATGTATGCTTGCCTCCAAAATGGTTGCTAAATGGAAGCATACGCGCTGCTGGGCTCGAAGTCAAGAGGACTTCGCTGAGGAGTGGTCATGCAATTTGAGCTGGCAGCTTACATTGACACGACCGCTGGCGCTGGATAATCTACGGGAGAGCACCTATGGACATCTTCGCGGAAATCGCCAGACTTAGGAAAGAAGGGCGCAAGGCGGCGCTCGCCACCATCATCCAGGTGCAGGGCTCCATCCCGAGCTACGAGAGTTCCAAGATCCTGATTCGGGACGACGGCTCGATTGTCGGCACGGTGGGCGGGGGCTGCGTGGAGGCCGAGGTTTGGAGCGCTGCGCAGGAGGTGATGCGCGAGGAGAAGCCGCGCCGTCTGCACTTCAATCTGAACGCCAAGCCGGAATACGAAGACGGGCTCATCTGCGGTGGCTCGCTCGACATCTTCGTCGAACCGATCCTGGCCACCCCGACGGCGTACATCTTCGGCGGCGGGCATATCTCGCTCTACGTATCCAAAGTGGCGAGCGTGGCTGGCTTCGACGTGGTGGTCGTCGACGACCGGCAGGCGTTCGCCTCGCCGGATCGCTTTCCGGAAGCGTCGGAAACCCACGCTGGCCCGTGGGAAGAAATCTTCCCCAAGCTCAAGATCAATGACCATTCCTATCTGGTCGTCGTTACGCGCGGCCATAAGGGCGACCTCACCTGCCTGCGCTGGGCGCTCGGAACGCCTGCGCGCTACCTCGGCATGATCGGGAGCAAACGAAAGCTCATCGAGATCCGCCGAGTTCTGGAAGGCGAGGGCGTGTCGGCGGAAAAGCTCGAACGGGTCCATTCGCCGATTGGCCTCGATATCGGCGCGCTGACCCCGGAAGAAATCGCCGTCTCGATTGTGGCAGAGATGATTGCGGTCCGGCGCAATGCGGTGCCGTCGGTGGCATACTCCAACCAGAAGACAGAAACTAGGAGTCAGAATAGCGAATTCTGAATAGTGAAATCTGAATTGTGAATGCAGAAAGCTACCTGTTGAGAGCTTCGCAGCGATTGCACTCTACTCATTCGAGCCTTGGTTATCAATGATTGCCGGATTGATTCTCGCGGCCGGGGAATCCTCACGCATGGGGCAGGATAAGGCGCTGCTCACCTACCGCGGTCGCACTTTCCTTGAAATCATTGTCGCTACTCTTCACGAGGCTGGCATGGAGCGCGTCGGTGTCGTGTTGGGCCATCATGCCGAGCAAATCCAAGGCGCCATAACGCTGGAGAGCGCGGAGATAGTCGTCAACCGCGACTATGCCCGCGGCCAAACCTCGTCACTGCAAGCCGGGCTGCGGGCTCTGGAAAGTCCGAGCCTCGAGGCCATCGTGTTGTGTCTGGTGGACCATCCCCTGGTCTCTGCGGATACGGTGCGGAGGCTTGTCGCCAGCTTTCGGCAAGCGGGCGCTCCGGTCGTCATTCCAACCTTTCGGAATCAACGCGGGCATCCGGTCCTGATTGGCCGCGCCCTGTTCGAGGAACTGAAGGGGCTGAGCCCGGACGAGGGCACCAACACTGTCATCCGCAAATACCGCGACAGCACCCAGTCCGTGGAAGTGGGTGATGAGGGAATTCTGATTGACGTGGATAATCCCGACGTCTATCGCCGGTTGTGCGAGAGCTAGCTGATTCCGCGTTTCGAGTCCCACCCGAGCAGGCAAGTAGTGCTGCCGCCAACGCTTATTGAGCCGTTCTCAAGGACGCGGCACCTTAGCCTCCGAAAGACGCCAACGCACTGAAGCATCAATGCATTCCAAGCGGTCCCGAGCAGGCTGCTATCGGCCCAAGTGGAGGGGTTTGGCAACACTGTCACCCCCTCCTTCCGGCATCAGCCTTCCATACCCTCCGTCATGGCATGGATCCACACCACAAGCAGAACGACAACAAGAACCACCCCGGCGGTCCCGAGCACGATAGCTATTTTCGCTCTCGTGCTGAGGTTCGGGCCCAGTTGGAGCACGTCGCTGTAGGCGATCTGGACCGGCGCGCTCTGCTTGTCGGGCATGACCGCGAAGCCGCCGTCCTCAATGGCCACGATGAGGCCGTGGTATTCCTTTCCGGCAGCCGTCTTCACCATGATGTGCTTGCCCATGCCCAAGCCCAGCACCACGCGTCTGGCTTCGGCGGGATCGGGCTGGCCACCGGCTTTGTATGTCAGCTTGGCCAGCTTCAGTTGCGCCACCTGATCGTAGGCCACCCGCTGGGGCGCACCATCTGCTTTCGAGGCCAATAGGAAGCTCTCATCTTCAATTGCCGAAATCGAACCCTTCAGTTTCTTGCCATCCGCGAGCTGGACCTTCACCATGGCCCCCAGTCCGAACTGGTCCACCTGCTGCTTGATCAAGGGCGGGTTCGGTGAGGCGGCAGGTAACGCCATGGCTGCCTCAGCCACGGAAAGGTGCAATAGACAGATTGCCAGTCCTGCCGCCAAGAGTCTTCGCCAGTCACTCATACTTGCCTC
Source organism: Terriglobia bacterium (assembly GCA_050014795.1). Lineage (GTDB taxonomy): Bacteria > Acidobacteriota > Terriglobia > UBA7540 > UBA7540 > JALHUF01. The sequence goes on from JBEKCQ010000046.1 coordinate 3,165, forward strand.
CTTCCCCTGAAGAGACAGGGCCAGGTCCGGCCGCAGCTATTATAGTTCTTTGTCCTTGATCCGCCAGTCGAGTCACCGGGCTATCGGCCGGGTGGAGGGGTTTGGTGCCACTGACACCTCCTCCTCCCGGCCGCCAGCTCCCGACCAGGAGACCTAGGGTGGCCTTCCTCTGCGATTTTCTGGCGTTAACAACCAGCGCCACCGGGGCAAGCTAGACCCGATGGCGCTGTTGCCTCTCCGCTCCGCCATCAATCCAGAACAGTGAAGTCAGCGGCGGTGCCGACCGAAAGATCTAGTCCATATTGTAGGCATAATAGAGCCACAAGATCGTCAACGCTACGCCTGCCGACACTCCGATGATGATACCTATCTTCGCCCCTTTGCTGAGATTGGGTCCCAATTGCACGACGCCGCTGTAGGCGATCTGGACAGGTGTCGCCTGCTTGTCGGGCATGACCGCGAAGCCGCCGTCCTCAATGGCCACGATAAGGCCGTGGTATTCCTTTCCGGCAGCCGTCTTCACCATGATGTGCTTGCCCACGCCCAAGCCCAGCACCACGCGTCTGGCTTCGGCGGGATCCGGTTGGCCTGCGGCTTTGTACGTCAGCTTGGCCAGCTTCAGTTGTGCCACCTGATCGTAGGCAACCCGTTGGGGCGCACCGTCTGCTTTCGAGACCAATAGGAAGCCCTCATCTTCAATTGCCGAAATCGAACCCTTCAGTTTCTTGCCATCCGCAAGCTGGATCTTTACCTTGGCCCCCACTCCGAACTGGTCCGCCTGTTGCTTGGCCACAGCCGGATTCGGTGGCGTTGCTGCATTAAGCGAAGCTGCCACGTCACCGAGGGGAAGGAGCAGCAAGCACGTTACGAGCGCGATAACTAAGGCCTTCTTCGAGCTGTACATGTACGCCTCCTCACAAGAGAATTTGAGCTTGATGTTGAATCGTTCGAAGAGAGCTTATTTACCTGCCTGTCTGGAACAACGCCCAGACAAGTGATATGTGTGCCGCCTGTGCTGTTCGCTCGCAGAGGCGAAACACATGTGACTACCGAAACAGTCCCTCAAGTACTCCCCAGGAATATGCGCGGATTGTGCCACCTTCGCCCTCAGCATGCAAGGCTGCGGCCCGAGCGCTCCTCAACGGCCATCCCGGGCGGCGTCGATGGCGTAGCCCACGGCCAGGAGAAGCCCCAGGGTCATCGCGACGCCGAGGAATACGTATAGCGCCGTGCGTTGCTTGCGAATCTCCTTAACGGACTTGACCTCGCCAAAAGCGACCTGGCGGGTCTCGATTCGGTCCTCCTGGGCAATCAGCATGGTGAAGCCCTCATCGGAGATGTCGCCCAGCTGACCGCGAATTCGCTCCTTATTAAGCAGCCGCACTTCCACCTGAGCCCCCGTCGGAATCTGGATGACCTGCTCTTTGAGGGTTGGCTTCCGAGAGGCGCTCGCGTGTGAGGTGGAGACGGCCTGTGCAGCCGCTGTTTTCGCGGACAGTCCACTATGAACCCAAAGAATTGATACCAACAAAACCGAGAGTGGACCCCTACCCATAGTTTCACCCCGCGTTGAGATCACTGATCACTCGTCGAGCCGCATTGCCTGGCCCGGCAGATCGAACGGCCCCGGGGGCTCGGCAGGCCCCGACCGCTCCCTAGTCCTCGCGTCCGAGGTGCCCAATGGTGAGGGCCAGAACCAGGAGGGTTCCGAGCGTGGCGCCGACGCCGATGAGAATGCCTCTTTTCTTCTCGTTATTGCCCATCGCCTTCACGTACTTCACATCGCCAAAAGCCACCTTGCGGGTCTCGATTCGGTTCGCCTGGGCAATCTGTAAGGTGAAGCCCTCATCGGAGACCTCGCCCAGACGACCGCGGAATCGTTCCTTGCTGAGCAGGCGAACCTCCACCTGAGACCCGGCCTGCATCTGGATGACCTGCTCTTTCAGGGTCGGCTTTGCTTTGGGTTCCGCTTGCCCAGGAGGAATCGCGCCGGCAGCGCCAACTTTCGCCTCGAGAGTTGTACAGCCGGAAAGGAGCGTAGCTAAAACGAGGCAGATGATGTCGCGCATGGCAGAACCTCCCAGTACACGCTTCACTTGAGCAACGAGGAAGCGGCCGCTCGCGGCGCCGTTGCCACTGAAGCGCCGCCAGCGTCGTTCGGCGCAGACTCCACGCAGCGGACTCGCCGCCGCGACAGAAATCGGAGGTGAGAGGTACCCTTGCCGGGAGAGCCGTGCCGACCACGCTGCGGCCCTCGGGGCACTCACCTCCGCAGCTTCCGATTGCCGTGACTGTAGACTCCGCACGGCGCGGGTCAATGGACAGCGCCTTCCTTTCTCATGGATTTTTCCTCCCCTGCTATCGAATTGGGTCGTCGATGGTTGAGCGCCCGCCTTCACTGATGGCGCGTTTTGCTTTCACGCCGTGTCGGCAATTGCTGGCAGTGCATGCACGCCCACGCGAGATGTCGGAATGGCAGCACATCCGTTTTTCGTTGTGTTTCAGCAGTGGGGAGAAATCGAAAGGGACAGAAAGCCCGCAATGGGAATTGGCTCTCGACCTGCTATTGCATAGGAGCAGTAGGAGTAGATCGATTTCAACAGAAAGGGGTGCCGACCCTATGATGCCCCTGCCGACCACGTCACGCTTGATTCGCTTCGGAACCTTCCAGGTTGATCTTAGAACGGGCGAGCTTCATAAGAACGGACTGAAGATCAAACTTCAGGAACAGCCCTTCCGAATCCTCGCCATGCTACTGGACCACGCTGGTGATATCGTCACGCGCGACGAGTTGCGTCACCGGCTCTGGCCGGAGGATACCTTCGTGGACTTCGACCAGGGCCTCAACAAAGCCATCAACAAGATCCGTGAAGCGCTGGGCGATTCGGCAGAGAACCCCCGCTTCGTCGAGACCCTGCCGAAGCGCGGCTACCGTTTCATCGCTCCGATAAACGGGACGAATAGGTATTCTGAGCCCACCGAGTCTGCCGACGATCCCCAGCCGCAGGCCGGAAGGGGCAACCGTTCTGAAAGCGCCGCCGGCGAGCCCCCGTCTGGGCGGCGGGCGATCGGACTCCGCTCGGCTGCCGCCCTGGGGACTGGCTTCCTTCTCTTCCACTTCCGCAGACTGCTCTCCTCCAGCGGTACCGACTAGCCTTTCAGCGGCCCGAGGCTGTCGGTGCCGCACCGTTTTGACGGTTCCCCACCCTGCGTCTTTTTTGTGGCCACATTCGTATACCGGACTAGAATGGGCACCGCGATTTGCTGGTTCGTCAACTCGGTAGCGAGTCCGATGGAGCAGGAAGGTCAAGCGATAGCCCGCGGGCTCCGGCAACGGGACCCGGACCTCCTCGATCGCCTGATCGAGCAGTACCAGTATCGGCTCTTCCGGTACCTGCTCTTCCTGACGGGAAGCAAAGAGACAGCGGAGGACCTGTTCCAGGAGACGTGGCTGCGGGTGCTGGAGCGGGGGCGTCAGTACACCGGCAAATGGGAATTCGGGACGTGGTTGTTTGCCATTGCCCGGCACCTCGTCATTGACCTTCAACGACGCAGGCAGCCTCGATACGTGGACCTGCTGGAGGGTCGGGACGAGGAAGGACAGGTCCTCGAGCCGGCGACCCAAGGCCAGCCGTCCGCGCTCGAACTCGTCGCGCGTCGCGAGGAGAATGAGAGGATCACGGCCTCGCTGGCGTATCTCCCGGCGCCATACCGCGAGGTGCTGGTGCTGCGGTTCCAAGAAGATATGGCGCTGGAGGAGATCGCAGAGGTGGTTGCCGCGCCGCTCTCCACCGTGAAGTCGCGCCTCTACCGCGGCCTCGAGGCGCTGCGGCAATTCATGGCGGGAGGACAGTCATGAAAGGCGAGCACCACGAACAGGCCAAGAGACTCCTGGATGCCTCCGCCGTGGAAGGGATTTCCGGGGCCGATCAGACGTGGCTTGACGCGCACCTCGAAAGCTGCCCCGGCTGCGCGGCGTACGGGGAATCGGTGAGACGAGCCGTGTCGGCTCTGCGGTCATTATCGGTGGCGCTTGACCCAGCCGTGGTGGAAGCCACGCGGTGGCGGGTACACTTCCGCGCCCGTGAACTCCGCAAGCACGAGGCCCGCACACAGGCCCTCTGGTTCTCTTGCGCGCTCTCCTGGGTCCTGGGAGCTGTGACCGCCCCACTCCTGTGGCAGGCGACGGCGTGGCTGGGTCACCGGCTGGACCTGTCGGCATCCATATCGATCACGCTGTTCGCATTCACCTGGGTCGTTCCAGCCACCCTGGTCGGCGCGGCCGTCGCCTGGTGGCGCATGCGGTCCACGAATTGGGCGAGATATGCCGGAGATCGAGCTGAGTGAAGTGGTGAGAGATCTTTAGCCGGCAGCCTCGCGCGGTCACCTGCTGCCGACAAAGCGAGAAATATCATGACTTCAACAACTGACGAGAGATTCGACATTCGCGAAGAGATTAAGGTCATCCCAGCCTGGGCGATCGTTGTGGCGGTCCTGATCTTCGTGGGGTTCCAGTTGCTGCTGCACGTGGTGTTGTTTCCAGGCGACCCCCACGCGCCGCCGGTCGCCGTGCGGGTGTTCATCGGCTTGCTGCCCGGCACCCTGTTCGCGTTCCTCGCCCTGCTGATCGGCTACGTCAATCGCGACGCCAAGCGCCGTGGGATGAATCGCGCGCTCTGGACGATCCTGGTGATCTTCATCCCCAACGCCATCGGGTTCATTATCTACTTCTTGGCGCGGCATCCGTTGCTTGCCACCTGCCCAAAGTGCGGCGCCGCGGTGAATCCGGCGTTCAATTTCTGCCCCAAGTGCAAGTTCAACCTTCACCCCACCTGCCCCCAGTGCCAACACGCCATCGAAATCGGCGGCGCTTTCTGCCCCTACTGCGCACATGAGTTGAAGGGCGTAACGCAGTGATCCGGTAGAGGAGCGCTGTGGGAGGGCCACAAGGGCCCTCCCCTACCTCAGCTTTTCCAGGAGACCCGTCAGGGCATCGACAGCCAGGACAGCAGCATGGTGGGAAGCCGCAGGCAAACCGCCCAGCCCCGATTCGATCTGCTCGGAAGTGAGTGCGGCGAGCTCGACGAGCGGTTTGCCGCGCATGGCCTCGGTCAGCCAGGAGCCGCAGGCTACTGAGGGGACGCAACCTGCGGCCTTGAACTTAACCTCGACGACCACCGCATCCCGCACCACCGCCCACAATTTCATCACGTCGCCACAGACTGGATTAGCGACCTCAATGACCGCCGTGGCGTTTTCGATTTCGCCGACGTTGCGCGGGCAGTGGAAGTGATCGAGGACTTTCTCGGAGTACATTGGAAGAAGTTGTCAGTGGTCAGTTACCGGGAAAAAGCTATCAGCCGTCAGCGACCAGTCACTGGCCGTGAGCCATCGGCGACCAACGCTCCAGCTTTGGCGCAGAACACCTCAGGGAGGTGTTTCTGCCTTCTGCCTTCTGCCTTCTGCCTTCTGCCTTCTGCCTTCTGCCTTCCTCACGGCGTCAGATAGCCGAAGAAAAGAAATCGGAGCAAGATCACGAGCGCCACCCCCGCCGCCACGGTTAAAGCGATCCTAGGCCCCGGATTCTTGTTGACTTCCGGAATCAGGTCCGAGGCGGCAACATAAAGCGTGACGCCTGCCGAAAGCGCCAAGCCATAGCTCACAAAGCGCTGGGCAAGCGCCATCGCCAGGACGCCAAGTATTCGCGAGACTCCCAGCACGCCTGCCGCCCACAGGCCGGTGTTTCGACTCTTGCCTGCCGCCGTCATGACCGAGGCGATGGTGAATCCCTCAGGGATATTGTGCAGAATGACCGCGCCAAAAATCACCATCCCCAGCCAGTTGGAGACCAGAAACCCAGAGGCGATGGAAACCCCGTCAAAGAACGTGTGGATCGTCAGCCCCCCCAACGCTGTGTAGGCCACTGAAGGATTGAGGAACTCGTCGGCGTGGGTCTCCTCGCCAAAGTGGAAGTGCGCCGGCCAGGAGTGCTCGAAAATGTGAACGATGAAATAACCGAGAAGGATCAGCAGGGGCGCCGCGCCTTTGGCCAGGCGCACGCTCTCCGGAACCATTTCGGTCAGCGCCGTGGCCAGCATGAACCCGGACCCCAGCGCGATGAAGTAGGCGAGAAACGTCCGGCTCCAGGGGCGTGCGGAGACGATGGCGCCGCCGAAAAGGTTGGCCACGCCAGCTATCATCCCCAGCACGAGACTGATCCAAAGAAAGGACATGGTAGAGAAGTAGTCAGGAGTCAGAAGTCAGAAGCCAGAAGTCATGAGTCTGTTACCGCCTGCCACCAGTTGGAAGTCGCTACTCGCTACGAATTCGAGCGGACTGAGAACTGACCACTGACGACTGATAACTGCTCTCTTCACTGCGCATGGCGGATGTACACCACCTCGCTGTCGTGCAGGACGTATTCTTTTCCCTCGACTTTCAGCACACCGCGATTGCGAGCTTCCGCGAGGCTGCCCGCTGCGACCAGGTCCTCGAATTTAACGACCTCGGCGCGGATGAACCCTTTCTGGAAGTCGCTGTGGACCTCGCCGGCCGCTTCCCAGGCCGTCGCTCCGGAGCGAATCGTCCAGGCCCGGCACTCATTCTCCCCCACCGTGAAAAAGGAAATCACGCCCAGGAGTTGGTAGCTGACGCGGATCAGGCGAAAGATCGCCGATTCCTTGAGGCCGTAGCTCTCCAGGAATTCGGCGGCCTCCGCGTCGTTCAGTTCGGCCAGTTCGGCTTCGATTTTCCCGGAGACCGCCGCCACGCTGGTCTTGGGCCGCTGCTTCAGGCCGGCCTGCGCGGCGAACTCGTCAGCGGCGTTGGCGCGTGCTGCATCCTTCTCGCCGAGGTTCAAGACGTAGAGCATGGGCTTCAGCGACAAAAATGTGAACCCGCGGACCGTTGCCTCTTCCGCACCCAGCGCCACTTCCCGCAGGGGTGTCTGCTTCTCCAGCGCCGCCTTGCACGTCAGCAACACGTGATGCTCTTTTTCAAGTGCCGGACTCCTCTGCTTCTTGAGGTCCCGTTCCAACCGCTCCAGGCGTTTTTCGATCACCGCCAGGTCGGAAAGGATCATCTCGAGTTCGACGTTTTCGATGTCGCGTTGTGGATTAACGGAACCGCTCGGCGGAGGCAGCGCCTCCTCTTCGAAGGCGCGCACGACGTGAGCCAGGGCGTCCATCTCGCGGAGGTTCGCCGTCTGTACTCCCGTCCGCAGCAGGTCGATGACGCTTCCGGGAGAGTCCACATACTCCACGCTGGCGTAAACGGTCTTCCGGCCCGGATACATCTTCACCAGCCGGTCGAGGCGCGCGTCAGGAACGTGAACCACGCCCAGGTGCGCTTCGGGTTTTCCCGACGCCAAGCCGCTCCCGTGCGCGTGCGTCAGGATGCGAAACAAGGTGGTCTTTCCAACCTGGCCCAGCCCGACGATCCCAAGCTTCAGCACCTTGACCTCCCGGCGAAGGTCGGCGATGCGCCGACTGGTGGGCACAATACTAACACACCGAAAGGGCGTGGGCTGCGGTACCCTGGCAAATGCCAAGTTGGCGGCGTTGCAAAGCCCGAGGCATGGGACTAACATCTCAAAATGGGAAGGATGGGAGGTTAGCATGCGTCTCCGAATCAGTATCCTCCTTTGCCTCGTCTTTTTTCTGGGTGGAGTGTCCGCCTTCGCCCAAGGGCGGGGACGAGCCGCGCGGGCCGTGGGTCCATCAAACCGCGCTGGACAACACTCGTTTCGAGCCGGGCCAAAGGTGAGCAGTTCATTTTCCCCCAGACAGCCTTCTCGATTCGCGACTCCGGGCCATCGCCTCCCTCATGGCCAGCACCTCAACCCCTGGTCCTACTCCGGTGGAGCCTTTGGTCCCGGCTTGAACAACTATGGCTCCTACGGGTACTACCCCTACTCGCCCTATGCCGCTCCATCCTTCGGCTGGCCGTATTCTGACTTCGGCGATTACGGTTCCCCGTACACTTATGCGCCGCAGCAGAACTACTCGCCTTATTTCCCCTACCTGTATTTCTACGACCTCTACTACCGGGAAGCCCAACGCTCGAAGGAAGAGGCTGACCAGTTCGAGGCCACTTTCCGGCGCGAACAGCCCGGAGACTCAGCCGCAGAGCGCAGCGCGATGCCCGGCGACGACGCGTCCGATGCCGCACCCCTTGCACCGCGTGAGGTGCTGGTGACGATTGATGGGCAGGAGCTCACATCCTCAGCCAGCGGCGGGCCCGTGATGCTCAGCTCCGGCCATCACACCCTGCGCATCGCGGCGAGGTCTTCGAGACCGGCCGAGAAGAAACAGCCTTGAGGTTTGGAACGGTTCATCCTCACAGCCACAGGAACCAGGAGAATGCGCCAGGAAAAACCGTGGCCGTGGTGTGAGCTTTTGGGTAAAATGGCACGGCGGACTGAATGCGGCGTCAGTGGTGGGCGGTACAGGATTCGAACCTGTGACTTCTACCGTGTGAGGATAGCACTCTACCGCTGAGTTAACCGCCCGACCGCTAGTTGAAGATAGCAGATTCGTGGCCCGAAATCCATATGGGCCGCCGGCACTCCGCGGCCCCTGAACGTATGAAAAAGGCTGAGGTCAACAACCAAGCGCCCGTTTCCACGGAACTCCTCCTGCGCCTCCAGCAATCCATCCAGAGCGTCATCCGGGGCAAAGACGAAGTCATCCAGTTGGCGCTCGTGGCGCTGTTCGCTCGCGGCCACCTACTCATCGAGGACGTTCCCGGCGTGGGCAAGACGACGCTGGCGCACTCGCTCGCGCGCTCGTTCAATTGCGCGTTCCACCGCGTTCAGTTCACCTCCGACATGCTACCCTCCGACGTCATCGGCATCAGCGTCTTCAGCCAGCAGAGCCAGCGGTTCGAGTTCCGGCCCGGCCCCGTCTTCGCCAATATCGTGCTGGCCGACGAAATCAATCGCACCACGCCCAAGACGCAGAGCGCGCTGCTCGAAGCCATGAACGAATATCAGGTGACGGCCGACAACCACACCTATCCCCTGCCCCAGCCGTTCATGGTGATGGCCACGCAGAATCCCATCGAGCACCACGGCACGTATCCGCTTCCCGAATCGCAGCTCGACCGCTTCCTCATGCGGCTCAAGATCGGCTATCCCGCCGCCGCCAGCGAGAAGGAAATCCTGCAGAACTTCGCCGTGTCCGAGCCGCTGGCCAGAATCGAACCCGTGATGGCGGCCGAAGAGGTCGTCGAGATCCAGCAGGCCGTGCGCGGCGTCGCCGTGGACGAGCAGCTCATGAACTACACATTGGCCATCGTGGAGAAGACCCGCCAGAACGAATTCTTGAGCCTGGGCGTCAGCCCGCGCGGCTCGATGATGCTTTACCGCGCCGCGCAAGCCCTGGCGCTCGTCGAAGGCCGGAACTACTGCATCCCCGACGACTTCAAGCGCCTCGTTCTCCCCGTGTTTACACATCGCTGCGTGGTCAGTTCGCGCTATATCTCCACCATCAAGAAATCCGACCAAGCCGAAGCCATCCTGCGAGAAATTACCGACTCCACCCCCGTGCCCCTTTGAATTGGCGATTGATAATTGATGATTGAAGATTTTGCATTTTGGATTTTAGATTTTGGATTTTGGATTGCCAAGTCGGACTTCGCGAGCCGCCACCAATCACATTGTCAACATTCAACTCTCAACTTTCAACTCTCAACCGTCAACTGCCGACTGTCAACTTTTGACCTTCGGGTTTGAGCCTTCCCCAACATTGACTTCCACACCCAGCCCGCCTAACATGCGGGGCGAAGGACAGGACGCCCCATGATCGGCAAGACCATCTCGCACTACCGCATCCTGGACAAGCTCGGCGGCGGTGGTATGGGTGTGGTTTACCGGGCCGAGGACCTTACCCTAGGCCGTCTCGTTGCCCTGAAATTCCTGCCCGCGGAATTATCCAAGGATCGGCAAGCCCTCGAGAGGTTCTTGCGTGAGGCCCGCGCCGCCGCGACGTTGAACCATCCCAACATCTGCACCATTCATGAGGTTGGCGAACTCGGCGACCAGCACTTCATCGTGATGGAGCTTTTGGAAGGACACACGCTGAAGCAGCGCATTGAAGGCAAGCCGCTAAAGACGGAACAACTCCTGGAATGGGCGATTGAAATCGCTGACGCCCTCGACGCTGCCCACGCCAAGGGCATCGTCCACCGGGACATCAAGCCGGCGAATATTTTCATCACCCAGCGCGGCCAGGCGAAGATGCTGGATTTCGGACTGGCGAAATTGACGGGACCGAGAGCGGGGCTGGGGAAGCCCATAGAAGGCACCGCTGCGCCCACCGCCTCCATCGAACCCGAGCATCTTACCAGTCCCGGCGTGGCGATGGGCACCGTTGCCTACATGTCTCCCGAGCAGGCGCGCGGCGAGGAGCTCGACGCGCGGACAGATCTCTTCAGCTTCGGCGCAGTCCTCTACGAGATGGCCACGGGCCGACAAGCGTTCCTGGGCAACACCTCAGCAGCAATTTTCGGCGCAATTCTCCACGGTACTCCCGTCTCCCCCTTAAGGTTGAATCCTGGACTCTCCCCGGAGTTCGAGCACATCGTTTGCAAGGCGCTGGAAAAGGACCGGGACGTCCGGTATCAGCACGCCGCAGACCTGGGTGCGGACCTCAAGCGACTGAGGCGAGATACGCAGTCCGTGCGCTTGGCCGCCAGCGCCCTCGCCGCGGAGGGCGTGGGGCCGGTCCTCTCCCCGAAAACGCGGCGGGTTTTGCCCTGGGCGCTCTCCGCTACCGGTGTCCTCGTCGTTGCCGTCCTCGCCTTCCTGATAACGCGACCTCTGCCGCCGCCGAAAGTCACAGGCTCTACGCAAATCACTAGCGACGGGATCATGAAGGGCTTCATGGTCACGGATGGCCCGCGGCTATATTTGGCGGAATCCACGGGCGGCAACTATCACCTTGCCCAGGTGTCCACCACGGGTGGCGAGACGGTGCCGATGCCCACGCCCTTCCAAAACACCATGCTCTGTGACATCTCGCCGGATCGGTCCGAGCTGCTGGTGGTGAGCGGCAACCCCGCGGAAGGAGAATTCCCGCTCTGGTCGTTGCCCGTACTGGGAGGGTCCCCGCGCCGCCTCGGCGACTTGGTGGGGCATGATGCAACCTGGTCGCCGGACGGCACCAAGATCCTTTATGCCAACGGGCCGAACCTCTTTCTGGCCAAGAATGACGGCACCGAATCGCGCCGACTCGCGAGTGTCGTCGGCGCAAGCTTCTGGCTCCGTTGGTCCCCGGATGGTAAGGTCATCCGTTTCTCCCTGTTTGACCCCAGAGACAACTCGACCTCCCTGTGGGAGGTTTCATCCGACGGCACCAATCTGCATCCCCTGCTGCCCGGCTGGAACAATCCGCCCAATGAGTGCTGCGGCAGTTGGACTCTGGGCGGGAGGTATTACGTCTTCCAGTCCACACGGAATGGAGTAACGAATGTTTGGAGCCGGCGCGAAAAAGGGGGCTGGCTGCGGAAGGCGAGCGCCCAGCCAGTACCGTTGACGGTCGCGCAGATGGCGACTTCCTATCCTGTCCCGAGCCCCGATGGAAAGCGAATCTTTGTGCTCGGCAGCCTGGCTCGGGGAGAACCCGTGCGCTACGACTCCAGGACGCAGGCGTGGGTGCCTTACCTCTCGGAGATCTCAGGCGACTCCATAGTATTTTCCCGAGACGGCCAATGGATCGCGTATGTGGCCTACCCCGACGGCACATTGTGGCGGAGCAGGGCGGACGGCAGCCAGCGGCTTCAGCTCACGTTCTCTCCTATGCTGACCTTGCTCCCGAGCTGGTCGCCGGATGGGAAACAGATCGCTTTCATGGGCCAGATGCCCGGCAAGCTATGGCAGATCCTTCTGGTGCGAGCGGAAGGGGGCGCTCCCGAGCGCCTGCTGACGGGAGATGTCAACCAGGCTGATCCCAACTGGTCGCCGGATGGGAACTCCCTGCTGTTCGGATCCCGGGTTGGAGCAGGCATTGACGTTCGCAGCCTGGCCATTCATATCCTTGACTTGCGGACACACCAGGTTTCCACCTTGCCCGGCTCGCAAGGCCTTTTCTCTCCCCGCTGGTCGCCGGACAGGCGCTACGTCGTGGCGATGCCCGCGGATTCCCAGAGAATAGTGCTGTACGATTTCAAAACCCAGAAGTGGTCGGATTTGACCAACCTGAGCGCGGCGTATCCAAGCTGGTCGCACGACGGGAAGTTCGTTTTCTTCGATAACCCCCTGGGCAGCAGCCCGGGGATCTACCGCATACAAATCAGCAACCGAGAACTGGTACAAATCGCGAAGGTGACGGGCCTGCGGAGAGCTGGCCTGCTGGGAATATGGTCGGGCCTCACTCCGGATGATTCTCCTCTGACCCTGCGCGATATCGGTGCCCAGGACGTTTACGCTCTCGACCTGGAAGCGCCGTGAAGGACAGTGACAAGTGACGCCCTGCGGCCCAGAGCCTACGGGCGTCGGGCCGAGTGACAAGCAGGAAAGAACGCGGCAAGCAGCCAGCCTTCTCCTTTGAGCCTTCGGCCCCCGCATTCAGCATTCAGAATTCAGAATTCTCCCTTCTGCCTTCTGAATTCTGAATTCTGAATGCTGAATTCCTTTTCCCACGTAACGACATCCGCTACAATCAGAGCCGATGCCTGCGCTTTCCCAGCCCACTGCCGGCGGCGTGATGCGCGACCTCTGGCTGCTCGCGCGCTACCGCATCGTGCACATCGATAAGCCGGCCTGGCGGCGTTTCTTCCTGGCGCTCTTTGCCCTCTCCTTTGCCTTCTTCCTGGCGCTGTATTCGACCGCCTTGCGCGAGACCGGTCGCCTGCGCGAAGCCTTCTGGGCCGCGGCGATTTCGCTGGTTCTGGCGGGCATCGTTTCCGTGAAAGTCGTGCCGTATCTGGCGCGGCGGACGGCGCTCGAACGCTGGATGATGAAAATCGAGTTCGAGTTCACGCGCGAGGGCGCGGTTTACCTGATGCTCATTGCCCTGATTTCCGTGGCGGCACTCAACACCGGCAACAACCTGCTGTTCATCATCCTGGCCAGTCTGCTCGCGGGCATCCTGGTTTCGGGCATCCTCTCGAAGATCGTGCTGACGGAACTCGAATTGGAATTCGTTCTGCCGGACCATATCTTCGCCCAGCAACCCATGATTTCCCGCGTCACACTTAACAACCTGAAATGGTTTTTCCCGTCCTTCTCGGTCACCGTCTCAGCGCGCGAGCCGGACAAGAAGAAACGCCGCGCGGTCGTCGCGGAGAAACCGCGGCGAATTCTCGACGAAGCGGTTTACGTCCCGTACGTCCCGCGCCGCTCAGCCGTGACGCAGCACGTGGAACTCAGCTTCCCGCGCCGCGGGCGCTACACCCAGGAGGGTTTCCAAGTCAGCACCAAATTCCCCTTCGGCTTCTTGCGCAAATCACACGTGGTACCGCTGCGGCAGGAAATCCTGGTCTTGCCCAACGTCCAGCCCACCGAGGAGTTCTACGAAATCCTGCCGCTCATCTCGGGCGAAGTGGAGAGCTTCTATAAGGGGCGCGGCCACGATCTCTATGCCATCCGGGATTTTCAGGAAGGCGACACCTCGCGCCACGTCGATTGGAAAGCCAGCGCCAAGGCACAACAACTCAAGGTCCGGGAATTCACGCGCGAGGACGAGCGGCGCGTCGTGCTGGTGTTTGACGCCCAACTGCCCAAGGGCGACGAGAAGAGCCTGGAACGATTCGAGAAGGCCGTCGCCTTCTGCGCGTGTCTCGCCTGGCACTTCCACGAGATCGATGCGCAACTGCAGTTCGCCAGCAATGGCTTCGAGACTCCCATGACTGGCGCGGGCGAAATCATTTACCCGGTCCTGGAACATCTGGCGCTGGTCGAACCCAAGGTAGGGCCAAGCCCGCATGGCGCTGACAACCTGCTGACCTGGGTTTCTTCGGTGGCGCGAGGATTTAACATCATCCTCACCTCGCAGCCTCGCGGCTCCATCCCTACCAGCCTCTGGACCTCGTCTTACCTCATCTTCATGGATTCCTTGTAGCGCCGCCGTCTCGGTGGCAGGGGCCGGCAAGCGGCTAACCGTGCGGCCGATTTCTCATGACAGCGACGAGGATTTGTGCTAAGCTACAAACCGAGGCAATAAGGGATATGCTCGCAGCGCCAAGTTGCCCGCCGCACGTGCCGCCGTCGGCCCACTTAACGAGGCTATCAATTTCGCGTTTCGCAGACAAACACTATCGTAGTAACTTTAACTAATCACGACCCAAGTCTGGCATCTTGTTGAAAAATAAGGACCGAGGCCTTGCGCCTGTTGCAGCACATGATGTATGTCTTTGAAAACAAAGGGCATACTATGACATTCCGGGAATGTATATGAAAACAAAGCATATAACACACTTTTTTGAACTCAATGCAAATTCTACCGGAATGTATCTGAAAACAAAGTTGGCTAGCAGCGAATTACCATGCGAAAATCGAATGGAACTCAAGTTGCGATTTCGTCGGACTAGCTGCGGGGGGCGGCCGGCGCTTACGCACCAGATTGCCAGCATGCCGCTGCTGGCGAATTCCGAACTTGGCTGGCCGAACCCCGACGCGCCCGCCAGAAACCGGGTTGCCTGGCGTGGCCCGCTGGGTTAGACTGCGGACGGCGGAGTGAATCATCTCGCGGGGGCAGACATCCTATGAGCGGAATGGAGCGGCGCCGATCGGATCGCTTGTTTCTGACCATCCCATTGCGCGTGGAGGGTCAGGACGCCAGAGGTCGGGAATTCGAAGCCGCGGCGCGCACCGTCATTATCAACCGCCACGGGGCTCGCATCCAGTTGCGGCACCTCCTGAAGGCCGGGCAGGTGGTGCGATTGGTGAACCTGGTCAACCAGCGCGTGGCCGATTTTCGCGTCGTGGGCCCGGTGGAGCCCTACTCGGAAAAAGGCGGCGAATACGCGGTGGCCACGCTGAACCCGGATATCAACGTCTGGGGGATTCAGTTCCCTCCCCCGTCGGAGAGCGAGGTCACCACGCCCAAGGCCCTGGTGGAATGCCGCACGTGCCACACCGTGGCTCTGTTTCATCTCTCGATGGTCGAAGTGGAAGTCCTGGAGTCGGCGGGAATCTTCTCCCGGCTGTGCGGGAAGTGCGGACAGGCCACACCCTGGGGACACGCCGAAACGCAGGTGGCCATGGAGAGTCCGCCCGGCGAAGAGGAGATGTTCCGCGAAGCTCAGGCCGGGGCCGACACGGCGGACGCCAACCGGCGGCAACATCGGCGGGTTTCTCTGCAGCTTCCCATCCTGGTCCGGGACTATTACGGCGGGGCCGAGATCACCAAGAGCGAGAATGTCTCTAGGGGCGGGTTCTGTTTCGCCAGCGAGAAGACCTACCAGTTGGGCGAAGCCGTCATGGCGATCTGTCCTTACGATCCCTCTGGGCAGAACATCGAGATCCGCAGCACGGTCGCGCGCAAGCGGCAGATCGAGGGAACCAACCGGAGAATCTACGGCGTCCGCTACGAACCCCGGCCGTTGGAAATCGCCAGGAGGACGTGACGCGCGCCGGCCCGGCAGCGCCGGAGGAGCCGAGAGCCGCGAATCAAGACGCGAACTTCTCGCCGAGCTCCTGGCGGAATTCCACTTTGTAGATTTCGATGAGGGCGAACAGGACCGCGACCATCAGCGGCCCCAGGACGAAGCCCAGAAAGCCGAAAACCCCGACGCCGCCCAGCACTCCCACAAACACCCAGAGTGTGGGAATCTCCGCCCGGCGCCGGATCAGCAGCGGCTTGACGAAATTGTCGATGGAGCCGACCACCGCCGCGCAAAGCACCAGAAGCAGCAGGCCCTTGACCACCGCACCGGTAAGCAGGTAATAGACCACCACCGGACCCCACACCAGCGCGGTCCCGACCAGCGGCACCAACGACAGGAAGGCCATCACCGCCGCCCAAAGCAGAGGTGAGGGCAGCCCGAAAATGAGGAAAACCAGACCACCCGCCGCTCCCTGGAGAATCGCGGTGAGGAGATTCCCTTCGAACGTGGCTACCGTGATTTCCTTGAACTTGCCGATGATTGCTTCTTCGTGCTCGCGGCGCAGCGGACTGAGACCCCGAAGTTCTTTCAGGATTTCCGGACCGCTGAGGAACAGGTAGTAGATGCCGAACAACATCACGACAAAGTTGAAGGCGAAGCGCGTGAAGCCGGAGAAGACCTCCGAGCTATGCTTGACCAGGAACTGGCTGACGGAGCGGACAGCCTGCACCGCGACCTCGCGCAGGTCGGGCTCGGGAAAACCGAGGGCCAGCAGCTTCCCTCGCAGCCACTCGAAAGTTGCCGTGTGGCGCAGGGATTCGAACACGCCGACTTGTCCCTCCTTGAGCTTCGCCTGCAACAGCCGATACGCCTCCACCGATTCACCCGCCAGCATGATCAGCAGCAGGATCACCGGCAGCACAATCGCCACCGTCAGCAGCAGACACGCCAGCGCGCTCGCCAAACGCCGCCGTTTGAGGCGGCGCGCCAGTTCCTCGAAGACTGAGTAGAAAACCGTGGCCAGAATTGCCGCCCAGATCAGGGCGGTGAGGAACGGTTGGAGAATGCGAAACACGTAATACACCACCACCAGCAGGACAACGACGAAGGCAATGCGCGCGTAGTCAGTGCGTTGCATAAGCGTCTCACCCGCCGGGAGTGTATCCCAAGAACGGAGCCTGGCTCAATGCGATACAAGGGAGAGCAGAAATGCGGATGGCGGGCCACGGCCGTCAGGAGCGCATCTATGGCTTGCCCGCGCCGGCGGGGATCAGTTTCAACTGAATGCTCTGTCGGCCGCCTTCTCCGACGTGGACGGCTTCACCGCGCTCCTCATACGGCTTGAGGAATTCCGGATCTTGGTAAACGCCGCTCTCCATTTCTTCCCAGGCAAACAGCTTGTAGTCGCCAGGCGTGATGCCGCGAAGAATGAACTGGCCGTACTGGTCGGTGGTGGTCTCTTCGTAGAGGCGCGTCTGGCTACGCCGCGCCGCCTCGGGCACCAGAACCACGCGAGCCCCGGGAACAGCCTGTTGGTTCTCGTTCACGACGCCCCCGTCGATTCGCCCGGCGGCAGCGCTGAGCACCAACTCCAGCGCGCCACTTGCCTGGCCAGCGCCGATCTTGAGCCCGCTCTCCAGCGCGTCTTCGCTGCCCAGGCGCGCCGCCTTGAGGTAGCAGTCTTCCGGCATCCTCCACAAGTTGATGCGGTATTCGCCCTCCGGAACATTGGGCAGCAGGAAACTGCCATCGGCCTTCACGATGGCGTCCTGACCGCCGTAGTTCATGGATTCGCCGAGCGATTCCAAGAAGACGTGAAGCTCAGCGAGGTTGACCTGCGCTTCTCCCTCCACGCGCACCCGGCCTGACAACGGGACGCCAGGATTGATTACCACGCTTACTCCCTCTATGTCGGAAGTCCCGACCTCGAGGGGCAACCGAGCAGTGTAGTCCTTACCCTCGGTCCACCAGTGGGCTTCGAGCGTGTAGGAACCGGGCGTCACCCCGGCGATTTCGAAGGCGCCTTGCGCGTCCTGCACGTAATCGTCGTGGCGAGCGACGAAGCGCCGCTCACCGGACTCTCGGGGATAGAGCGCGATCATCACGTCGCGCCCCGGCTGGCCGGTGACGGCGTTGAAGACTCGCCCGCGGATGCGCACCGCACGCGTGGGGATGAAACCGATGTCAATGCCGCCCACCTGTTCGGCCGCCCGCAACTCCAGCGGCGTGGCGCGCGCCGGATCGTTCGTGCCCGGATAATAGGTAGGCGGATAGCTCTCTTCGCCTTTCTCTCCGGCCACTCCCGCCAGCCCGACTTGGCCCATACCGCGTCCCGACATGAAGTTGGCGCTGACGAAGTACTGGCCAGCGGCGAGTCCGAAAATGCGGTACTCCCCCTGGTCATCGCTCCTATCCATCCCCATCGGTACCAACTCGCGCTTGCCCTCCATGTACCGATAGCGCATCGCTTGCACGCTCGCCCCCGCCACCGGTTCCCCATCCTCATCGAACACCCGGCCGGAAATGACGGCAGCGGGAACCAAGCGGAGAACGATGTCGCTCAGCGTCTGACCCGGTCCCAGGGTCAGCGTTGTGCCCGAGCGCTCCGACCCGCGTTGACCGTATGCCTGCTGCACGTAGCCGTTACGCTGGGCCCAGAGCTGGTACCGCCCCGGCTCCACGTCCTTGAGGATGAATCGACCGCTGGCATCGGTGCTTGTACTGTCGGGTCGCCTCTCGCCTTCGACTCTGAACAGCGTCACCCAGGCCTTCTTGAGTGGTTCGTCGGTCCCGGCCTTGAGTACCCGGCCTTCGATGGTCGCGGTCTGCGCGGCCGCCTCCACAGGTGGCTTGCCCTTCTGCGGCACCGCGAGGAGCAAAAGCGCCAGAACAAAGAGGACAGGTTGCATCGCAGCCTCTCCAGGTCTCTGGAGGGAATTCTACCGCAGAATGCCACCGGCAGGCAGGATGGGATTTGAGTCGCCGAGCGCGGTCTCGCTCTGCCGATCAGACAGCGATGGACGCCCGAAGTTGAGGGCTTCAGCGCGCCCGGCGGAGGCGCTGCCGGGCCAGCACCACAGCACCCAAGGCGCCGGCGTTGTCGCCCAAGATGCCGGGCACAATCTTCACGCGCGCCGCGTCCCGATGGTGAAGGAAATACTTGTAGGCGGTCTCGCGAATGGGCCCGACGAAACTCTCCTGCAAGCGTTCAGCGATGCCGCCACCAATGACGACAACTTCCGGATCCAGCACATTAACGATGCTGCCCACGAAGATGCCCAGAAAGTGCTGGGCGCGTTTCATCACTTTGCGCATGAGCGGATCTCTCTTCTCCAGCGCCGCCACGATGACGCTCGAGGTCATGCGCTGCTTGCGCCGCTTCTTCATGATCTTCGGGATAATGCTTTTCGCGCCGGCTCTGACGGCGGCACGCACCTCGCGCTCCATCGCCGTGCGGCTGGCCAGCGCCTCGATGCAGCCGCGCTGGCCGCAGCCGCAGCGCGGGCCGTCGACCTGGACAATGACATGGCCGACTTCTCCGGCGCCCGCACGGCCTCCCTCGTAGAGTCGCCCGCCGATGATGATGCCGCCGCCAATCCCCGTACCCACGAAGATCCCCACCAGATCCTTGGCGCCTTTCCCCGCCCCCAGGACGTGTTCGCCGACGACGCCAACGTTGACATCATTCTCCACGAGCACCGGCACACCCAGCAGTTCTTTGAGCTTGCGGCCGAGCGGGACTTCTTCCCAACCAAGATTGGGAGCGTGATGCACAATGCCGCGAACGGGGTCCACCGCTCCCGGCGCGCCGATGCTCACCGCGCGCAGGTCACCTCGCTTCAGGCCCGCCGCTTCGACAGCGTCCACCACCATGGCGGCAATGTCCGTGATGAGTTCGCCGGGCTTCTCTTCGCGCCGTGTGGGCGTCTTCGCGACGGCGAGTATCTTGTTCTCGCCGTCCACCACCAGCGCTCGCAGACTCGTCCCACCCATGTCCACGCCCACCATGACATCTCTTCGCCGGGCCATCGGTTGTTCCTCCGGAATCGCAGGTTTACGGCGACGACAGTCTATCTCAATTGGGATGGCCTGAGAACTAGCCAATGCTGAAAGGAGCGTGGGACGACGACAGACCGAACGCGGAATTGGAGCGGGGGACGGGGATCGAACCCGCGACGTCCAGCTTGGGAAGCTGGCATTCTACCGCTGAATTACCCCCGCTTCCGACAACACGCAACGGTAGGATACCATCGAGACGCAAGGCCCCG
>JBEKCQ010000047.1:0-24239 GCA_050014795.1 Terriglobia bacterium
CTCCCTGGAAGTGCGGCGCGACGGCAAGCTGCTCTTCGCGGCCGACGCTCCGTTGGAGATCCGGCATGTGCGCTTCCAGGAAGGCCGCGTGAGCGCCGAGGTGCGTGCCGCCAAGGCCGCCAAGCTGCGGGTGGGTGGTGCCCCAGCGCACGAAGTTGGCCCGGGTTTGACGCGGATTTGACCCTATTTCTTCGCGGGTGGCGCATACATGCAGTTTTCTGGCATGGGTGCGAGCCGGGGCTGTAAAATACTCGTAGGTTACGCCCGCGCCATTATTGCGGGCTGGATCACCTTCACTATCTTACCGCCAGCACCCACGGGCGCGCGCGGCTTTTCGCGCTCATCGCACACATCGCAAAGGGCGCGATGTATGCGCCACCCGCGAAACCTTCCGACGATGCCGAATGTGCCGAAATAGCACAAACTAAATCGGGGTCAAGCGATTTCTGGCACTCTTCACATTCCTCGTGGAGGGGCTTGCCCGGTTCCCATTCCCTGGTGTCGGCGAGAGTCCATCGGAGGTATTGCTCTGCCTGGAAGCGGGGCGAATGACGAATGGGATCGGTATCGGCGTAGAAGTTACGCTGGAGGGCGCACCAGGTCCACCCCCATACCCGCTCAGATTCACTCAGAACTCTCATTTGGAATTTCTACCTTTCCTGGAAATCACACGGCACGCCTTGTCAGCCAGATCGCTAAGCGCATTGTCACTCTCTGTGGCGCCGACGTTCCCACGAGCAACGGGTAGCGACGGCAGCGTTGTTGTGCCGTGGCTTCTCCCTTTTGCCCTGCCACCACGAGCCCACGGCATCAAGCTCATGCCTTGGCTGCCTGCTTTTTGATTTGTCGGAAAATAGCATTGAGTTCAGTATCCCTGCGCATTTTTAGGGTCTGGTTAACTCGCCGTGTGATTTGGAAGAGCCAGACCGTCGACAGAAAGAGGAGATAACTCTCAGGGATACTCACATAAGGCCGGGGCCGGCTGGATGACGAGAAAGGCTGCCCGGGCCCTGGCAGAAAGCACTCAATCGCCATAATTGTTGGATGGGAGGTAAGGCAAAGCCAAAAATAGAACAGTTCGTACTGAGCCGAGAGATTCACGGGCGTTCCATCTGGATTGGTCTCGCCTTCTATAGTTTCTTGGGCCATGTCAGAGATCTTCCTTTCGTTCCATTGGTTTTGGCGGAATAGCACTTTTGCTTCGTTAATAAGCCTGATCTCAACAGGGTCCGTCGGTGTGTAGGTGTAGCCAAAATATCTGGGAATACGATCCATATTGACCTGCCGGACCTTCCCCCAATACTTTAGATAGCGGTCGATTCTATTTTCTGTCGGGCCGTTTGTCAGCCAGTTGTAAGTTATCGCGGCCTCACACAACGTACGAGAGAGTATGGCACCATCCCTCCGTCGCCCCTTTTGCGTAAGGACGCAGATCCCCTCGTGAAGTTCCGCCATTCGAGCGAACATCGCCAGCGAAACGGAGTCCAAATGCATGCCTCTTCTCGGATAGATTTCGCAGTCATCCACGATTCCGACTAGCCTTCTGCGAATTCGGTTGGCCATTCTCAGGCTCATGTCAGTTGTTCGCATGGGGCTTATTATGCCCCACGAATGGGTAGCGCATCTACAAGTGGGTAGCGCGGGCCTGATTTGTAGGGTCGCGGCTCGTTCAAGGATCCCCCACCAAGAGCCGCAGGCGTAGAGAACACGGCTACGCTTGCTAGCGGCCTTCAGGCCCTGCCCGGTGCCTCAGCGGCTAAAGCCGGTGAAAGGGGGATTGTGATGCGTCGTTGCGGCACGACTAAAGTCGTGCCCTTCCACAGGGCCTAAAGGCCAGGAGAGAGAGGGCACCGTCTAACGGCATGACTAAAGTCGTGCCCTCCCCGCAGCCGCAGACCGTCGGCCGACGGACTGCGCTGCCTTGCCTCCCCTGATCGCACACATCCCGCCGAACGCGATGTATGCGCCACCCGCGAAATGAAAACGATCCTTCGGCGAGTTTACTCTGAGCGTACTGAAAAAGATGCTTCGCTGCGCTCAGCATGACAGCGAAGAGCCTCAGGATGACAGCGAAGAGACTCAGGGCGTAAGCGCGGCGTTGGCCGCCAGCCAATACCGTGGCGCCCTGATGCCCCTGCGCGATAACGCGGGTTTATAATCAGGTCCGGATAGGAATTTCGGCGGAGCATCAAAATCTTATGAAGCGCACGACCATCGCGTTACTGTTTGCCGCTTTTCTCAGTCTCCCATCTCTCTCTGCCCAAGGGCCCATCCCAGACCCTCTTCTCCAATGGATGGACCGGATCGCGCAGCAGCAACTGCAGCGTCGGGAGAACGCCATCGCTGAAATCCACACTGTGGCCGACGCGGAGCGCCGGAAAAGACTGGTCCGCGCGAGACTCCTGGAGATTTTGGGTGGCCTGCCCGACTACCACGGGCCGCTGAATCCTCGGGTCACCGGTCGGATCCAAAATGAGTCCTTCACCATCGAGAAAGTTATATTCGAGAGCCTGCCGGGTTTCTTCGTCACCGCCAATCTTTACCGGCCCAACCGGCCGGGTCGTTATCCTGCGGTCCTGCTGCAGTCCGGGCATACCCAAGAGGGCAAGCCCGAGCCGCAGAGACTCGCCGCCAATCTGGCGTTGAAGGGTTTCGTGGCGCTGGCTTTCGATCCTATCGGTCAAGGCGAAAGGGAACAGACCTTTGACCCGCAACTCCAGGGGCCCTTAGCGGGCTGGTCGGTCAACGAGCATATCCATGCGGGAGCCCAGAGCATTTTGGTTGGCGAAGGCGTGGGTCGCTATTTCATTTGGGATGCCAAGCGCGCGCTCGACTATCTGCTCAGCCGGCCTGACGTGGACGCCGCGCGGATTGGGGCCGCAGGTTGCTCGGGCGGCGGGGCCTTGACTACGTTCATTGGCGCTGTGGATCCGCGGGTCAAGGCGGTAGTCCCCGCCTGTTATCCCAATTCCTATCGCGTGTTGTTTGCCGGCCCTGACCCCGATTCCGAAATGAGCTTCCCGGATTTTCTCGCGAGCGGCCTGGACACGGCGGATTTCGTGGAGCTCTCTGCCCCCGTGCCCTGGCTGATCCAGGCGACTGAGCATGACTACTTCACGCCCGCAGGGACGAAGCTGGTGTATGAGGAAGCGCGACGTTGGTACGCCCTCTACGGCGCTGAGGACAAGGTGCGCTTCTTTGTCGGCTCGGGACCCCACGGCACTCCGCTGGAAAGTCGCGAAGCTATTTATGAATGGATGATCCGCTGGCTCAAAGACGGGCAGGGTGATTTTCATGAACAGCCGGTGAAACTCTATACCAACCACGAGCTTCTGGTGACACCCACCGGGCGAGTGGAGGATGAGCCGGGGAGCCGGAAGCTCTATTAACTGATCCTGGATGATTTTCACGCCAAGAAGCGGCAGGGGACCGTTCCTGAATTGCTCGCCGAATTGCGGAAGCTGGGAATTCCCACGGAGGGCTCCTCCCCCGAAGTGAAGGTATTGGAAGATTCGAACGGCCCGGAGGGTCGGCGTCAGCACATCAAGTTCGAGAGTGAGCCTGGCGTCGAGCTTGAGGGAAAGCTCTACCTCCCGCCTTCCCCTGGGCGCAAGCCGGCGGTGCTGCTGGTGGCGGATCAGGGCCCTTACTTTCTGGCCGTCCCGACAGAAACGTTGGCGCAAAGGATGGCTAAGCAAGGGCGGGTGGTTCTCACGCTCGAGCCGCGTGACTCTCTCTCGGGATATGACGATCGGCCATTTGTCGGGAATTGGCTCGCCAATTCGCGGGCCAACCAGATCCGGCGCAATCTGCCGGCGATGCGGGCGCACGACATTCTACGTGGGGTCGATCTTCTCGCCGCTCGCGATGACGTCGATCCCGCCTCCATTCGCGCGGCTGCCCGCGGCGTGAAAGGGATCTGGCTTTTGCTGGCGGCGGCGGTCGACACCCGAATCCGCAAGGTCTGGCTGGATCGAACACCTTACAGCCTGCGACTTGCTCTGGAAAACTCGATGAACACGGGCCTGTTTGATGCTGTGATTCCCAGCTTTGCGCTGCATTGGGATTTGGAGGATCTTACCAAGGCCATGGGAGACCGCCCGGTTTTGTGGACCGAGCCGACGAACTGGATGGGCCGGATTGTTCCTCTCGGTCCGCCCTTTCGGTATCGCTATGTTCTGGGCGACACGACGGACCTCGCCGAGGCGCAGGACAACATGTATCTGGATGAGTTCATAAAATGATTGCCCGCCACGAGCGGCCACTGAATGTCCTGCCTTGGAATCGGACAGTTGATGAGTTAGAAGTCGATCACCACAACCGGACGCTGCGCTCACTTGGCGACAGATCACACGACCACGGTTGTTAGGACACTAACCGCAGTCGTCCGACATTGCCCCCTCACTGCGAACAAGAGCTTTGGTCATGCGGCGTCTTCGCTTGATCGACTAAGAGCCGAGATTATTGCGGACGACACAATGTCAGAACCCGCGCCTGATATTTGCCGCTAATTGACTTCACAAAACAACTAAACCTTTGCCTTTAGGGGGCCGATACAGAGAAGGGGGATTGCTCACGGAGGAACCTGGGCCGACGCCGCGCGTTTGGCTCGTGGATGACGAGCCAGCAGCCTGCAAGCCGCCCAGCAAGAAACTCTTTTCAGGAAGGATATAAGTACACAACGGCTCGCGATGGGCACCAGGCGTTCGCGTCTATGAAGGTAGAAGTGAGCCTTCGGATTTGGCGATTAGGACCGGGATGATGTGGATCCCCAGCCTTGCGACGGGCTTGAGAGCACGAAATCCTTACGCCAAAACTGGGGTAATGCCTTGATCCACGGTCAATTACTTCTCCAGGTGCGACAGACTTCGGCGGCCTATGGCTGGAGGCGAGCTGATTACCTGAAAGCTTCCCGAAAAGACTGGGCGCTCCACGGTATTTCCATGGATTCAGCTCCGTAGAGCCGATACCATACGCACCATGGGCGGACAAACCAGGAAGGGCGCCGCGGGAGCCAAAGATCCCGAATCGGGTGAAAGGACTCTCATCTACTTTCCCATTATTCATACCCAAGCCGATATGGGAGCGCTGAGCGAGTCAATACAGCGCTTGAAGGTCAAGAGGCTGGGTCGAAAAGGCTGGGAGCGCAACGTGAATCTGGTCGACAGATTGTGGGCCCAGATCGAACAAGCCATCGAGAGTCTGATCCTTCCCTACGAACGGGTTCGTCTCTATCAGGACGGGCTGCCGGTTTGTGGTCGCGAAGTGGAGATTATTACGGAGCTGGCAAAAGCAGGGAGCCGGAACCATCGGCTGCTTCTTTGCTTAAGGGAGAAGGGTGCCACGATCACGGGCACGGAATCTTCCGAGCTCCTCGTGGAGGAGTATCAACTCTTCAAGGAGGATTTCGCCGCTGAGAAGCCCGCGGTTGCTACCCGGGGGGAAGCGCGCCGGAAAGCCTTGAGGGACTCCTTGCTCAAACGGCGCGACCAATACATCGCCCGTCGGATCAACGACACGCTTCTCGGGGGGGAAACGGGTCTCATCTTCCTGGGAATGCTTCACTCCCTGCGGCCGTGGCTCGACAAGGATATTCGGGTCGTGTACCCGATTCATCAACCCTTGGATTGTGGAGAGAAAGAACCGTGAAACCCGTGGCCAGCAAGATTCTCATTGTGGACCACAAAGAGATTTGCGCCGTCCTTTCCGAGTACATGGAGCATGAGGGACTAACCCCCGTGGTGGCCCACACTGGGCAAGCGGCCTTGGAGAAGATCCGCTCGGAACATCCCGACGCTCTGATCGTGGATCTAAAGCCGCCCGATATGGACGGGATGCAGATCATGAAAGGAGCGAAAGCCCTGGACGAGGACCTCCCCGTTATTCTGGTGACGGGCTACCCGGAAATTCGGGGCGCGGTGGCGGCCATAAGGGCAGGCGCTCACGATTACCTGGCGAAACCTCTCAAACACCACGAGGTGCTGCGCGTGGTCTTCCGCGCGCTGAACGAACGCGCTCTCAAGCGCAAGCTCCGACGTCTGTCCACCCAGATCCAGGACGAATCTCCGCTCCGAGAATCCATGGGACCCAGCGATGCCGTGAGCCGGCTGATCTCCGATGTAAGCCGGGTGGCGAGAACCAACTTCAGTGTCTTGATTCTGGGGGAAACCGGATCGGGGAAAGAGGTCATGGCGCACGCCATCCATCAACTCAGCCCTCGCTGCGAGGCTCCTTTTATGGCGGTGGATTGCGGGGCCATCCCTGAGACGCTTTTAGAAAGCGAGCTGTTCGGACACGAAAAGGGAGCTTACACCGGCGCGGATAGACAGAAGATCGGCAGATTCGAAATGGCTTGTGGCGGGACCCTCTTCCTGGACGAAATCTCCAACATGCCTTTGAGCTCCCAGGCCAAACTTCTGCGCGTGCTTCAAGAGAAGACGATCTACCGCGTCGGCGGCGCCCAGCCCGTCAGCGCGGATGTCCGAGTTCTGGCGGCCAGTAACCAGGACCTGCACCGCTTGGAGGAATCGGATTCCTTGCGCCGCGACGTCTATTTTCGGTTGAACGAATTCACGCTCCGGGTTCCGCCTTTGCGGGAGCGCCAGGAGGACATCCTCTATCTGGCTAAGCGGTTCGTGGATCTCACCAATCTCGAGTTGCAGAAGAACGTGAAGAGCTTTACGCAATCGGCGGTCGATGCTTTGCTCTCTTACAATTGGCCCGGAAATGTTCGGCAGCTCCGTTCCATGATCCGCCGGGCCGTGCTTCTGGCGGACGATATGATCACCGAACAGCACCTGGGGATGGAGTGGGCATCCCCCAAACCCGCCCAGCCGGGCCCGGAAGGCAATCAGGAAACATGGGACACGCTCCGGGGAGACTTTTCGCTCAAAGAAATTAAGCACCGCAAGATCGTCGCCATAGAGATGGAAATCTTGGCTCAAGTACTGCGGGAAACGGGCGGGAATAAAGCGAAAGCCGCGCGCTTGCTTCACATTGATTATAAAACCATCCATTCAAAAATCAGGCAATACGGTATTTCGGGAGAATGAAAGGGATAAGGAGCCTTATGGTGGAAAAGAAAAAAGACAGGAACTCGCCCGGCGGGATTGAAGGCGGCCTCGGAGGGATACTCAAGGGCCTGGGAGGCCTATTGGAAAAGCTCAGCGAACTGGCCGAAACCGGTCAAGAGCTCTCCCGAACGGGAGAAATCCACGGCCCCGAAAGACAGCTCAGAGGGATTTACGGATTCACCGTTAAGGTTGGGCTGGGAGAGCAGGGGCCTCGCATCGAGCCCTTCGGAAATATTCGCCGCGACGCCAAATCCGGAAAGACCGAGGTCCAGGAAGTCCGTGAACCCATGGTCGATGTTTTTGAGGAAGGCGACCACCTGCTGGTTTTGGCGGAGCTGCCCGGCATCGGCAAGGACGACGTGCGGATTGACCTCAAGGACGATGTGCTGACGATTTCTGCCGAGAAAAGGGACAAGAAATACCGTAAGGAGGTCCTCTTGCCCCGCAGCGTTCCCAAGGAGAAGATGCAGGTCTCGTGTAACAACGGGGTCCTGGAAATCAAGTGCCTTAACTAGCCAGCTGGGGAGGAGCCACTATCGAAACCGGAGAGAAGTCACTCAAGCTCAAAGTCAGCGAAGCGCTCAGCAAGGACGTGAGTCATGCGTACGCCCGCATGGGACCCGAGGATCTCGCGCGCTTGCAGGTGGACGTGGGCGACATCGTGGAAGTTGTCGGCAAGGGTAGGACCGTCTGCAAGGCGATGCCGGCGTACAAGGAGATGCGCGGTCAGTCCCGGATTCAACTGGACGGAATCACCCGCGAGAATGCCGGGACAGGGCTCGATGAGTTCGTTCAAGTGCGCAAGATCGCTTGCCCTCCCGCCGAGCGGGTGGTGCTGGCCCCCACGAACATTACCCCTTCGGAGCGCGATTTGGATTACATCGGCAGCCGGCTCGATGGCCTGCCGGTCTTGGCCGAGAGCCGCGTCCGGGCCATCCTCTTTGGAGCCCGCTGGGCCGATTTCAGAGTGGAAAGTACGGTGCCCAAAGGTCCCGTGCTGATTAACCCGGCGACCCAGCTCGTAATCTCCAAGGGGGCCCAACCTGAGGAAGTGGCCGATCGCGCGATTTCCTATGAGGACATCGGCGGACTGAAGCCCCAACTCCTCCGCATCCGGGAAATGATCGAACTACCCCTGCGCTATCCCGAGGTCTTCGAGCGCCTGGGAATTGACGCGCCGAAGGGTGTGCTGCTGCACGGGCCTCCCGGATGCGGCAAGACGCTCATTGCCCGCGCCATTGCGCATGAGACCCAGGCGAGCTTCTATGCCGTCAGCGGCCCCGAAATCATCCACAAGTTTTACGGGGAGAGTGAAGCCCATTTGCGGAAGATCTTCGAGGAGGCCAGTCGCAAGGCCCCCAGCATCATCTTCCTGGATGAGATCGACGCCATTGCCCCCCGGCGCGAGCAAGTGGTGGGCGAGGTCGAGAAGAGGGTTGTCGCTCAGTTATTGGCGTTGATGGACGGGCTCGCCAAGCGGCGGAAGGTCATCGTCATCGCGGCGACCAACATCCCCAATGTCCTCGATCCGGCCCTGCGGCGCCCGGGGCGGTTTGACCGAGAGATTAGCATCCCCATTCCCGACCGCAACGGGCGCCAGCAGATCCTGGAGATCCATAGCCGGGGCATGCCGCTGGGCGAAAAAGTGGACTTGAGCCACTTGGCGGAGATTACGCACGGGTTTGTGGGGGCCGACCTGGAAGCCCTTTGCCGGGAAGGTGCGATGATTTGCCTGCGGCGCATCATGCCCGATGTTGACTTCGGCTTGGCGCGTATTCCTTACGACCAGTTGGCCAAGCTCGAGGTGGGAATGGACGATTTCCTGGAGGCCCTCCGGGATATTGAGCCTTCCGCGATGCGCGAGGTGTTTGTCGAAGTTCCTGACGTGCGCTGGCAGGACGTAGGCGGTCTGGCCGAGGTCAAACAGCGCCTCGTGGAAGCCGTCGAGTGGCCTCTCCAGCACCCCGACCTGTTCACCCAGGCGGGGATCCGGCCACCCAAGGGAATCCTGCTCTCGGGCTCCCCAGGGTGCGGAAAGACCCTCCTCGCCAAAGCCGTGGCTAGCGAAACCAAGGTGAATTTCATCTCGGTCAAAGGGCCGGAACTGCTCTCCAAGTATGTGGGGGAATCCGAGAGAGGCGTGCGGGAGGTCTTTCGCAAGGCGCGCCAGGCCGCACCCTGCATCGTCTTCTTCGATGAAATCGACGCGCTGGTGCCCAGCCGAGGTGGCGGCTCGTCGGACTCGCACGTTGCGGAGCGCGTCTTAAGCCAGTTTCTCGCGGAACTGGATGGGGTGGAAGAGCTGAAAGGGGTTCTGGTACTCGGCGCGACCAACCGGGCAGACTTACTGGATCCCGCCATTCTCAGGCCGGGCCGGTTTGACGAGGTCGTGGAGATTCCACTTCCCGAGGAGAGCGAGCGCGGCGAAATCTTCGCCATCCATTTGCGGGACAAACCTCTCGGCCCGGGGATCAGTTTCGAGGAACTGGCCTCCCAAGCCGACGGGTTTAGCGGCGCCGATATCAGTTCGGTCTGCAACCAAGCCGCCCGGCGCGCGGTCCGGCGAGCCGTTCAGGCGGGCGAAAAAGCACCCGCCGACCAGGGGCGGGTGAGGGTCGAGGCCAGCGACCTAAAGGCGGCGCTCGAAGAGATTCGTCAGCAGACTCTCAAAGAGATTGGTGAACAGTAGATGGAGAAGGGTCAGAGGGCGCTCTATCTTTTTTGCTTTGCCCGCTCGGGCCTCGTCGGCGAGATCGAAGGGACCGGTGTGGATGGCCACCTTCCCCTTTACCTGTTTCGACCCTTCCCGGACCTGTGTGCCGTCGTAAGCGAGGTGCCCCTGGAAGATTTCTGCGGCCCGGCGGCAGAACTCCAAATGCAAGAGCTGGCTTGGGTGGGGCCACGCGCCTTGCGCCACGAGGCCGTCGTCGAGCAGGTGATGCGTCAATCTCCCGTGCTGCCCGTCCGCTTCGGAACTCTCTTCTCGTCGCAGGAAAGCTTGGCGGAATTCCTCGATATACATCGCCAGACGATTTTGCAGTTTCTGGAGCGGGTGGCCGGTCAAGAGGAATGGTCAATCAAGGGCCTGCTCGACCGAACGCAAGCCGGACAGGCGTTGATATCCGCGAGCCTGGCGGCGCAACAGGGGCAGCTTGCCACACTGCGTCCGGGAACCCGTTACTTTCAGGAGCAGCGGATCCGATCGGCGGCGGAGAAAGAATTGAGCCTCTGGCTAAATGAAACCTGCCAGCAAGTCGCGAGTGACCTGAGGAAGCAGGCTTCGGATTTCCGCGAATGTCAAGTTGTACCTCGCGAGGCCCCAGAAAGCGGAACCGAGGTTGTGCTGAATTGGGCCTTTCTGCTGCGGAGAGGCGTGCCCGCGGCATTTCGGCTGCGAATCGATCGGGTGAACGAAAGGTATGCAACCAGGGGGCTGGTCTTCGAACTCTCAGGGCCCTGGCCGCCCTATCGCTTTGTTCCTCCGCTATCCATGGAGACAGCCCCGTGAGTTACCTGCTTTACTGCATCTTTCGCAGCCCGGCACAACCAAGACCCGGAATACCTCCGGGAGTCGGAGGGAAACCGGTATTCGTGCTGGCTCAGAATGGTTTGAGCGCGGGGCTTTCTGAGCTTGCGGAATCGGCCCTGGTTCCTGATATCTCACAAACTCTCGCCTTCGAAAGAGTCGTCGAACATTTGTATCGCGACCTCACCGTCATCCCTGTGCGGTATGGATGTCAGCTTAAAGACGCATCCGAGGCCCGCTGGTTGCTGGAAAGACACCGCGATGAATACGGCGCGCTTCTCAACGAACTCGAGGGCTTGGGCGAGATGGGTATCCATGTTCTCCTCGACCGTTCCGGACCTGGCACGGAGAGCGATGCACGGCCGGTCCCCCCCCAATCCCTTCCCCTTCCCTGTGATTCCGGCGCTGCTTACCTTGCAGCCAAGCGCCAGCTTTATCTGGGCCTGGACCGAGCAGGCCGGCACGAGCGCTTGTTGGTGGAGGAGCTTTGGGGTTCCCTGGCCGGCCTCTACGTTCGCCGCAAGGTGGAATTCCCTGATGCGGACAGGAGCCGTCTGCTGTCCCTCTATTTCCTCGTGCCTCGCGCTTCTGTCGAATCCTTTCGGCGAGCCGCTCGTCACCTCCACCCCAAGGAGCCCAGCAAGTTGCTCTTGAGCGGCCCCTGGCCACCGTACAACTTTGTTGATTCCCTCGAAAGGTAGACGGACATCCCAGAAACTTGAGGCCCTAGCGCGATGATGGTACGCGAACGCTGCCCCGAGCGAGTCTTGCTCCGGAGAGTCACGAAGGGGAAACTATCTGCTGTGAATGATCAAGGGTTGAAATCCTTGGCCCCTTCAGTGAAACCTGACTCAATTTGGGACTGTCAAGATCGGCCGAGAACCAAAACGGGAAAGATCTGAATTCGATCTGCGATGGCCGGTTCGAGCGCGAGTCCCGCCCCACGCGCACACCGAAAACGACCTGGCCCTCTCGACGTCACCTTTAGGGATGACATACCTCGCAACTAGCGCCTGCATTCTATGGAGTGAATTCCTTAATCGCCCGTTCCAGGCGTAACAATTCTTCCCGCGATGGCGCCTTTCTCTTTCGAATCAAGGTCTTTGGGAAACCCGCCGATATCTGTTCAGGGTGGCATCAGTTCTGCTCATAAGCCCGGCGGGGCAGGCCCGTGTACGTGAGGCGTGCTCTAATCGCAACTTGGGTAACTCGTTACCCGGAAGGAGAACGGCCATGGCGAAGGTCCAAAAGTCGACCGACTCCTCGAGCCTGGCAGAAGTAGTCGATCGGATTCTCGACAAGGGGATCGTGATCGACGCCTGGGCGAAGGTGTCGTTGGTCGGGATCGAGCTGTTATCCATCGAAGCCCGCGTGGTGATCGCTTCGGTCGAGACCTACCTGAAGTACGCCGAGGCTATCGGTCTGACAGCCAATGCTGCGGCTCCTGCCTGATGCCGGGTTGGAGACCGACCACCGCCAAGTGGGGGGCTATCGTGTGGCCCTCCGCTTGGCAGTGCGTGAAGGGATGGATGGCCGCAAAAAAAAGAAGGAGGGCCACTATGGGCAAATTGTTGGAGGACATGACTCGATTGGCCGGGGAGATCCAAACGCTGCACGGAAGCCGGCGAACGTTTCGCAAAGAACTCTCGGCTGGCAACCGGGAGCGTCAGATGGATGTTTTTGAAATGTGTGCGGATTTTGTGGACACGCAGGCTCGAGTGGCCAAGAGGGCCAGGGAGGGGCGTCTTGCTTTCTTGAAACACCTGAGACGGACGGTCGGCGGCCTGCAACGGGATATGGGGGCTGACCTTGCTGCCGCGCGTCGTGTTTGGGCCGGCAGGGGCACGTAGCGCCCCGGCAGTCAACAGGGTCTCGGGGTTGGAGTTGGGGGGTGGCGCGTGGTGGCCCGCCTCGGGCTCAGGGGCGGGCCGCCACGCGGGTCCGTCCCCGCATCGGATCACACGGAAGCAGACTCGAACGGAAGGCTAAGGCAACCATAGCAACAACATTAGCAACGAGGAGGCAGAATCACCATGGGCGTGCTAACCCACGACCTAACGCGACTGCGGAATGAGATCCTGGCATCGCGAAGCGGGCGCCAGACACTGATCCGTGCTTTGGAGCGAGAGACCGGGGATCGGCGGACCGATGTCTCGCAGATGCTTGCCAACTTTTCCAAAGGCTTCGGCGCCGTCGCCAGGAGAACGAAAGCCGATCGTTTGGGCTCCATTTCCGACCTCAAGCACACGGTCAGTGACCTCCGGACAG
Organism: Terriglobia bacterium; assembly: GCA_050014795.1. GTDB lineage: Bacteria > Acidobacteriota > Terriglobia > UBA7540 > UBA7540 > JALHUF01. Next base: position 12,868 of record JBEKCQ010000047.1, read on the forward strand.
GGATTCGCACCGACCTCGGCGGCATTCGACAAGCCTGGCTTGCTCTGGGCACTCCATCGCGCAGGATCGTGGAGAAACTGGAAAACCCGGCGAGACGGGAAGCGGGAGCAAAGGCGGAAGGAAGGCGGCGCGAAACAGGCAGCAAGGGCCCGCGCGTGCTCGTCGGGGGTGAAAAGCCCGCGCGGAAGAAACGGAAACGCTAAGCTCGCCGCCATAATCCGGGCCAAGCTCCAGCCGGACCGAAAAGCTCAAGGAAAGGGAAAAAACGCGCATGAATGGCGACGAAGCGAAGTTGATATCTGGTGCCAGCGAAATCCTCGCACCGGAGGGACACGGCATTGTCCCGGAGCCCAGCGAGGAATTCGTCTTGACCCCGCACATTCAGGCTCTAACGGACCGGGCGCTGAGTTATCTCGGGGTTGGATACGGAGTCCATTTTGCCGGCCCGGCAGGAACGGGGAAGACGACCCTCGCCTTGCACGTGGCCGCGCAACTCGGTCGGCCGGTCGTCCTCATCCACGGCGACGACGAGTTTGGAAGCTCGGACCTGATTGGCAAGGATTCCGGCTACCGTAAGTACAAGCTCATCGACAATTACATCCACTCCGTGGTGAAGACCGAAGAGAGCTTGAGCACTCTTTGGGAGGACCACCAGCTTACCACCGCCTGCCTCAACGGATACACGCTCATTTACGATGAATTCAACCGTTCCCGGCCCGAGGCCAACAACGTGCTCCTCAGCATCCTGGAGGGAAGGGTTCTCAATCTGCCTAGCCTGCGCAGGTCCGGCGAGGGATACGTACGCGTGCACGAGGATTTCCGAGCCCTCCTGACGTCGAACCCCGAAGAATACGCCGGCGTCCACAAGACCCAGGACGCGCTGATAGACCGGCTGATCACCATCAACCTCGGCCATTTCGATCGCGAAACGGAGATTCGGATTACGGAGGCGAAGTCGGGCGTTCCCCACGCCGATGCGGAAAGGATCGTGGATATTGTCAGGGAACTCCGCGGTGTCGGGGTCAATAACCACCGCCCCACGATCCGGGCCTGTATCGCCATTGCGAAGATCCTCGCCCACCGGCACAGCCGCGCCCAGATCGAGGACCCCACCTTTTGGTGGGTCTGCTGCGACATTCTCAAGACGGACACGGCAAAGGTTACGCACGACGGCCAGTCTCTCATGCTGCAAAAGGTGGAGGAGGCAATCGGCAAGGTCTGCGGGAACCATGCGAAGCGCCGGAAGAATCACCACCGGGCCGCTGCGGCGTGAAAGGAGCACAGGTATGCCTATACCGCTAAGGGGTCTGAGGACCATTCGTACGTTGGCCGGTCGGGTGGACCGCCTTTGTGTTCCCCACCGGGCGCACTTACAAATCGCGTGCCTGGAAATCGAAAAGACCCGGCGCGCCGCCGAAAGAACCAGCGCCAGCCGGCGGGTGGCCGAGCTGGATGCCCGTCTCCGCGCGATCGAGGCCGAAGAGGCAGCCCTCTGGCAGCGCCTGGCCAACCGAGACAAAGGGAAACGTGTTGATCTGCCCGGGGCCGAAGGGAGCCTCACCGCGCGGCGCACTGCTGGCGCGCTTACGATCAGGTACTAAGATGAGGGACCGCGATGTGGACCCTGAACAGATCCGCCACCTGGAACCTCTGAAATCGTAGCAGGAGGCGAAGAGAGATGATTCTTGAAAGCGAAAAGGAGCTCCGACAGATCGTTCAGGTTGGCGTCGCCACGGCTCTGGGTTGTTGGGGCTTTCCTGGACTCGCGCTCTTGCTGGTCCTTCTAATCTTGCCCTGGCAGCCGTTCTTTCGGATGGCCGCGTACCTTGGGGGTGTGGTCCTGGAAATCAAAGCCAAAAGGACGGTCAAACAGGCGATGAGGAAGCTGAACGAGGAGCCAGTGCATGTCTCGTAGCCGGGTCGGGGCACTCAGCCGGGGTCGGCCCGTGGGTTTCCACCGCACATCGTCGAGTGAGGACGGCGAGGAGATTGTATGAAAATCATCTGTTTGGGCTGCGGGTTCAGATTAGATGTGGACGAGGCTTACGACGACTATGATGGGCCGATCAAATGTTTCGTCTGCGAGGCAATTCTTGAGATCCGCACGGAACAGGGCAGTATCAAAGCGGTCAGGCAAGTGAATATCGTACAGCACCCTTCGGCCGAGGAGGTCTTCGAGCGCGTTCTCAACCCGATGAAGGAGGCTGCCTAGGGGGTGGGGGCTTCGGGGCCTCACCGCATCGGTTAAAGGAGAGCCAGGAAACAGACGATAGATAACCTCGGAGATCGACTTCGTGATAGGAGCGAGGCGGCCTTGGGCGGAGAAAACCCTGGAGAAAGAGTTGCCCGCGGGGAGCGACAAGAGCCCAACCTCATGGATTGCAACCACGCTCGAGCCTCCCAGACCTTGCTCACCCGGATCATGGAACTCCACATTGCGGGCCGTAGCGCGGAGGAAATCGCCACGCAGGTGCTTACCACCGAGCCTGAAAACGCCATGTTCCGTGCGGCGATGCTGGTGGAGATCATCCTTCACTACGCCCGCCGCTTCCCGGAGGAGAGAAATCAGTGACTGTGGGCCAAGTATCGATGGCGAAAGCGGCTGAAAAACACCTGCCGAGTCAAGCTGTAGCCAAGGGCAGGACGTACATTTACGCGGTCATAAGCGACGCCCAGGGTTGCACGTACGGTGACTTCGGCATCGATGGACGCAAGGTGTATTCCATTCCTGTGGGACGAGTGGCGGCCGTCGTCAGCGATGTGCCCAGCGGAAAGATCCGCCCGGAACGCTCCTGTCTCGCGGCCCATCAGGCAGTCCTCAAAAAACTCATGGCGGAGGCCACGCCGCTGCCCATGTCCTTCGGGATCCTCGCGGACAGCCCGGCGGCGGTTCGCAAGATGCTCTCTCGTAACCAGCAGGCTCTACTCGAGCAACTCCGTCGCGTCGCGGGCAGAGTTGAAATGGGTTTGCGAGTCACTTGGGACGTGCCCAACATCTTCGAGTATTTCGTGAATACCCATCCGGAGCTTCGGCTCGCCCGGGACCGATTACTGGGAGGCCAACGCGAGGCCACGCAGGAGCAGAGGATCGAAGTCGGGAGGATGTTCGACCGTCTTCTCAACGAGGACCGGGAGGCCTACGCCGACAAAGTCGAAGGCATTCTGGCGCCTCACTGCACCGAGATCGAGGGGAACAAGTGCCGCACCGAGCGTGAGGTGATGAATCTGGCCTGTCTGGTCGAACGGGCGGCGATGCCGCAGTTCGAGAGGGGCGTTTTCGAGGCGGCGCAGCAGTTTGATAACAATTTCGCCTTCGACTACAACGGGCCGTGGGCCCCCCACAACTTTGTCGAGATCGACCTCGAGCTCTAGGCCTGGCGGTAGCGGAGGATGTCATGGTGCTTGTGGACGACCTCTTGATGTTTCCGATCCGCAGTGTGCTCTGGATCTTCCGTGAGATTCACCACGCCGCGCAGGAGGAGCTGGCTACCGAGGCCGACTCCATCACTGCGGAGTTGAGCAATCTCTACATGCGGCTGGAAACCGGCAAGATCTCGGAGGGGGAGTTCGCCGCGGAGGAAACGACCTTGCTCGCACGACTGGAAAGAATAGAAAAGCGTGGCAGGGGCCCCGAAGCAGAGGATGGCGGAGAGGAATTGCCGGAGGAAAGCGTAACGAGAAGGGTCGCCTGAGGGGCGCATCGGATGCGCAATGAACGTGAGCGCTCCATCGTTTTTGGAATCCCGAGGCCTGCAACTGCTTATCTTCGGCGGGAAAGGCGGGGTCGGAAAGACGACCTGCGCCGCCGCCGCGGCGCTCCAATTGGCCCAACGCTCCCCCGCATCATCTTTTCTCCTGGTCTCCACTGACCCCGCCCACTCTCTCGCGGATAGCCTGGCTGGCTTGCGTCCGCCCGACAACTTGAAGGTGTTGGAGCTGGATGCCCGGGAATACCTCACCACCTTCAAGAGGACCCACCGCGACAAACTCCGGGAAATCGCGGCGCGCGGAACCTTCCTCGATGACGACGAGATCAGCCGCTTCCTGGACCTCTCCTTGCCGGGCTTGGATGAACTCATGGCCTTTCTGGAGATTTCCGCCTGGGTGCAGAATCGCAGCTACGACGGCATTATCGTAGACACCGCCCCCAGTGGTCACACGCTCCGCTTGCTCGCCATGCCGGAATTCCTCCGCAAATGGCTCGCCATGCTGGAAACGCTGCTGGCCAAGCACCGCTACATGAAGTGGGCTTTCACCCGCTCCAGCTATCGCGACGAGCTCGATGCCTTCCTCGAGGAGTTGGCGGCCTCGGTGAAACGGATGGAGGAGCTGCTCCGGGATCCGGCTCGTTGCCGCTTTGTTCCGGTGATGCTCGCCGAGGCGATGAGCATCCGCGAGACCGTCTCGATCGTGAAGGAAGTGGATCGCCTCAAGCTGCCGATGAACGATATCGTGATCAACCGGCTCTATCCGGATAACCCCTGCGCGGTATGTGGGGATGAGCGCCTCCGCCAGATCCGGGAACTGCGCAGTCTTTTCCGCCAAACCCATTTGGCCAAGTTTGCGTTCTGGACTGTCCCGCTCTACGCCGAGGAGGTCCGCGGGCGGAAAGCCCTCGAGTCGTTCTGGGACGGGATGGCGCCCCTCACTAAAGTCCCTCCCGCGGAGCGCGCACCGTCGGCCGTCCAGGCGCTCCGGGTGGAGGCATCCGTCCAGTGGCCTCCGGCCGAGGCGACCCTGCTGATTTTTGCGGGCAAGGGCGGCGTGGGAAAGACGACGCTGGCCTGCGCCACAGCCCTGCAACTAGCGCGCAACAATTCCGGGAAGGGTGTCCTCCTGTTCTCGACGGGGCCTGCTCACTCGTTGTCAGCGTGTCTCGAGATGGAAATCGACTCCCAGCCGAGGGTCGTGGTGTCCGGCCTCACGGCCATGGAGATCGATTCGCAGGCGGAATTTGAGGCGTTGAAAAAACAATACGCGGGGGACATTGAGAAATTCCTGGAATCGGTGTCGAGCAAGTTCGATTTGACCTTCGACCGCGAGGTCCTCGAGAGGATTCTGGATCTCTCCCCTCCCGGCCTGGACGAGGTGATGGCATTGACCCGCGTCATGGCTCTGCTCGCCTCGGGCCGCTACGACGTTCTGGTTCTCGACTCCGCCGCGACGGGTCACCTGATTCGGCTGCTGGAGCTCCCGGAAATCATTGACCAGTGGCTCAAGGTTTTCTTCGACCTCTTCTTGAAATACCAGCAAGTCTTTCGACTGACGAAGTTCTCTCAGGAATTGGTGACGATGTCGAAAAATCTCAAGAGATTGCGCGAACTGTTGCGCAATCCGGTGAAGGCCGCTCTCTACGCCGTCAGCATTCCCACGGATATGGCCTGGGAGGAAACGCGGGACTTGGTGGCCGCCTGCGAGCGCTTACGCATCAGTGTGCCCGGACTGTTTCTCAACCTCGTCACGCCCCCCAGTGATTGCGAGTTGTGTGCCGCCTTGTATCGCCGGGAGTCTCGGGTGCGCATTAAGTTTCAACAGAGTCTTTCGGGTAGGAACGTCACCGTGGTTTATCGTCGCGGGGAGATCCGAGGCCTTCGCCGGCTGGGAGAGCTGGGGGAGGCCCTTTACCAAGGCACCCGCGTGGAATCGAGGGCCTATGTCTGTTGAAAGCAACACGGGACCCCCGCCACTCCGGGTCTCCGAACTCGCGCTGGATGACACCGCGCGGATCTCTTTGTGCGAGGTGCTCGACCGGGTGCTGAACAAGGGGGTGGTGGTGGCCGGGGATCTAACGATCTCGGTCGCCGATATCGACCTCATTTACCTCGGACTGCGCATCGTGCTCACGTCCATGGAGACGGCACGCCAAAGCCTTGGCCGAGCGCCGGTGGGATTAGGCGCAGGTCTGGGCATCGCAAAGGAGAAGGCGAATGGGCTTACCTGAGCTGGCCAAGGTAGAGTCTGAAGCCCTGGGCGATTTTGCCCGGGTGATGGGAGCAGACCCTTTACCTCGAACTCAACCGTCCGAAGGTCGGCAAGGGCAGACCGCCCGCTTGAGCCTCGATGCGAACCAGATCAAGAACGGGCTCGGACAACTCGTGCTGACTCTGGTCAAGCTCCTTCACGAATTGCTGGAGCGCCAGGCCATCCGCCGCATCGAGGCCGGCTCGCTGACTGACCACCAGATTGAAAGGCTCGGATGGACGCTGATGAGGCAAGCTCAGGAAATTGAACGTCTCCGAAAGGAATTTGGCCTGGAAGAAGACGATCTCAACCTGGATCTCGGCCCGCTCGGAAAGCTTCTGTAAAAGGAGAGGTCATGACGCAGCAACGCAGCCTGTCACACGCGGTGGAATCTTCAACTTTGGCGGACGTGTTGGAGCGTGTTCTGGACAAAGGCATCGTCATCGCCGGCGATATCCGAGTGAAATTGGTCGATATCGAACTCCTGTCGATTCAGATCCGTCTGGTCATCTGCTCGGTCGACAAAGCCAAGGAAATGGGGATGGATTGGTGGGTGAACAACCCGATCTTTCGCCGAGAAGAAGATCATGGAACCCTCGCCAGCATCGAGGAGCGGATGGCAAAACTGGAAGCCTCGTTCATGAAGGAGGGAACCGTGAACGAGGCCCCGCCGGCGAACGCCTTTCGGCCAAGGTAGTGCGAGGGAACAATGAAGAAAACGCCAGCCGACAAGCCACTTCCGTCCGCGCGGCCGCTGCGGGCGCTGATTCTCGAGGATAACCCTCACGACTTGGAACGAATGGTGGCGCTCCTGAAGGGGGTCGGTTATGCCCTGAGTTTCAAGGTTGTGGACTCGCTCGCGCCCCTCCAACAGCAGTTGGCGCAGGCTGACTATGACCTTATCCTCGCGGACTACGATCTGCGCACCTGGACTGCGATGGATGCCCTGGAGATCCTGAAGAAGTCCAGGAAAGATGTTCCCTTCGTGGTGGTCGCGGGGACGTTGGGCGGTTTAGCCGCGGTCGAATGCATCAAGCAGGGTGCGGCTGACTATGTCCTCAAGAATCGCCTGCAGCGTCTGCCGGTGGTGGTGGAGCGCGTGCTGCGCGACAAGGCCCACCGCGAGGAGGCCGCCTGGCTCCAGGAGCAAATCCACTCTGCCCAGAAGGAATGGGAGCTGACGTTTGACGTTGTCCCCGACCCGGTTTTCCTTGTGGACCGCCATCACCGCATCCAGCGCGCCAACCGCGCTGCCGCGGCGCTTCTGGGATTGGAACCCCCCCAGTTGATCGACAAGTATTGCTACGAAGTGCTGCACGACCGGGCCGAACCTGTGCCTGGCTGTCCGGTCCAGCGCATGCTGATGACCGGCAAAGAGGAACGATGCGATATCGAGGTGGGCCAGTTGGGCAAGGTCTTTGACGCGACCGCTTCGCCCCTCTTCGACTCCTCCCGGGCGGTGCGTGGTTCCGTGCACGTGCTGCGCGACATTACTGACCGGAAGCGAGAGGAGGAAGCACTGCGCCGTTCGGAGGCAAGCTATCGCTCCCTCATCCTGGGCGCCACCTACGGCATCTTTGGGTGCGACGTGAACGGAAAATTCCTGGCCGTCAATCCAGCGCTCGTGGCGATGCTCGGCTACGAGTCCGAGGCCGATCTGCTGGCGGCGAACCTTGTCCGCGATGTCATTCGGGACCCTGACGAGGGTGCCCGGTTGCTCCAGCAGTACCGGCAAAAGGGCAGGGTCGATGGTCTCGAAGCCCAGTGGAGGCGGAAGGATGGTACACCGGTCCAGGTTCGGCTCAGCGGTCGGACAGTGTTGGACGAGCGCGGAGCCTTGGAGGGGTGCGAGATCATCGCCGAGGACGCGAGCGAGCGCTGGCACCTCGAGGAGCAGCTGCGGCGAGCCCAGAAGATGGAAGCGGTGGGTCGCCTGGCGGGCGGAGTCGCTCACGACTTTAACAACTTGCTGACCATCGTGATGGGCTATAGCGATCTCCTCCTGGAGAGGTTCGGGGCTACGGACGCGATGCGCGCCTACGTGGAGGAGATCAAGAAGGCTGGGCAACGAGCCGCCTCCCTGACGCGCCAGCTCCTGGCCTTTGGCCGCCGCCAGGTACTAGCGCCGCAGGTGCTGGATTTGAACGCCGTCGTCACCAATGTCGACAAGATGTTGCGCCGCCTGATTGGGGCAAACATCGAGTTGAGTGCGGTCCTCGAGCCAGATTTGGGACGGGTGAAAGCCGACCCGGGACAAATCGAGCAGGTCATTCTGAACTTGGTCCTCAATGCGCGCGACGCCATGCCCCAGGGCGGCCAACTGACCCTTGAAACAGCGAACGTGGAGCTCAACGAAGGCTACGCGCGCAGCCACGAGAGCGTTTTGCCGGGTCGCTATGTGATGCTCGCGGTGAGCGATTCCGGCATGGGGATGGATGCCGAAACGCAAGCCCACATCTTCGAGCCCTTCTTCACCACCAAGAAGGAGGGCAAAGGAACCGGCTTGGGCCTGGCCACCGTGTATGGGATCGTCAAGCAGAGCGGGGGCCACATCTGGCTATATAGCGAGCCTAACCAAGGAACGGCATTCAAGATCTACCTGCCGACCGTCCCTCAGGCGGTGCGTAAGGCGGTCGGAGCAGCTCCGGAGCGGCGCAGCCTGCGCCGAGGGTCGGAGACCATCCTGCTGGTGGAAGACGAAGAGGGAGTACGGGACCTGGCAGGAAGGATTCTGGAATTGAAGGGGTACAAGGTGATCATGGCCTCGAATCCTACGGAAGCCGCGCAAGCCTTCGAGCGGCACGAAGGACCCATCCACCTCTTGCTGACCGACGTGGTCATGCCGACGATGAGCGGGCGGCAATTGGCCGAACATCTGGCGCTTTTGCGTCCGGAGTTGAAGGTTCTTTATATGTCCGGCTACACGGACAACGCGATCGTGCCTCATGGCATTTTGGAGGAAGGCGTCCAATTTCTTCAGAAACCCTTCACACCGGATTCGCTGGTCCACAAAGTTCGCGAGGCGCTGGATGCGCCACAGCCAGCAGCGTAGCGGGCGGCCCGCCTGGGATTCGGAGAGGGTCGTAGCCCCAGGGAGGTCGGGGAAGGCGGCAGGAGCAGATGAGTCACGCGAGTTTTCGGCCGCATTGCCCCGACGACGTTGGACCGCCGCGAACTGCACTTGTGGCTGCTGGCCATCACGGTCATGCAGGTAATGGCAACCGGCATGGCGTGGCTCAGGTACCCGACGGTTTTCTCCGGGCCGGTAGTCCTGACCGGCCCGACCTTGCGAAAAACGTTCTTCGGCTTCTGCGTGCTCTCCATCCTGCTCGGCGGCTACTTTCTGGGTCGGCAATTGACGATTCGCCAGCTCCGGAAGCGGCGCTTCGAGGATCGTTTGCAGGCCGCCTCGGGTGCCGGTGAGTGCTTCTCGTTTGATCTCCGCGTGGTCAATTACCCCGAGCACATCGCGACGGCTCGTGAGATGGGAAAGGCCGTCGTCTCTTTCTTGCCTGAGAACCAACCACACCCGCATGCAGCCTGAAGGGAGTAGGAGTGTCCGAAGGCTGCAGTCGTTAATCATCCCGGCGCGATCGGATTTTGGGTCCCTTGCGTCTACCAGTTCCGCCACGTCCGCCAAGTCAGCAAGAGGAAGGTATCATGCCGGCGCGGCGAAAAGCTGCCGATGAGTGAAGAGGAGCTGGGCTTCTACGACGCTCTAGAGGTCAACGACAGCGCTGTCAAAATCATGGGCGACGAGGTCTTGCGCAATATCGCTCGGGCACTCGTGGAGACTGCGCGGCGGAAGGCAACCACCGACTGGACCGTCAAAGACAGTGTGCGCGCCAAGCTGCGGACGATGATTAAGCGAATCCTCAGAAAACACGGCTGCCCGCCCGACAAGCAGGAGAAAGCCACCCAGACCGCCCTCGAACAAACCGAACTGCTGTGCAGGGACTGGGCCATGTCACGGGGCCACCCTTCAGGAAGGACCGCGAAGGTCCAATTCACGTCACAAAAGTCCCCACAGTCGAGCAGAGCCACGTTCGCCCGGAGGAATTACCAATCGCTGCAAGTCATTAGAAAATTTGGTGCGGAGGGCCGGAATCGAACCGGCACGGGCCTTGCAGCCCAAGGGATTTTAAGTCCCTTGCGTCTACCAGTTCCGCCACCCCCGCACATTGCAACTAAAGAACTTGCTCAATTGTACCCTCTGAAGCCTCGCAGACTGTAGCAGGAATTGTAGCAGGTAGCTGTCGTTTTGAGCCTTCCGACAGCTTTACGAAAGCCTTTTGATTCATGGCTTCCAGCCGCTCGAATGCCCGCTCTACAGCTTCGGGTGTAGGGTGGACATATTTCTGGCTGACGATAACGGTAGAATGGCCCATAACCCGCATGATCGTGAACGCGTCGGCCCCGGCTTCGCCCAAACGAGTCCCGAAGGTATGCCGAAACGAGTGTATCACACAGTCAGCAAGCTTCTGATTCTCGCGTAGGCGGGAGTGTTGGGTTTCAAGGGTGTAGACCGATAGCGGCCCGGACCCGGTTTCATTCGTAAACACATAGGCGGACTTGGCCTTCGCCTTTCGGCCTTCGAGCATCTGGCAGACCCTCGCAGTCAGACCCACGTTGCGCTTGGCGTTTCGAGTCTTGCCCGAGCGGACGTGGATGTACCCAAGTCTTGCCGCGCCGACAGGCTGCGGGTGGACATCGCCCCATTCGAGCGCCAAGACTTCACCCACGCGAAGGCCCGTGTCCAGCATAAGCAAGGCGGCGTTCTGCAAAGGCTGAGGGGCGAATTCAAGGTAGTTACGCTCTTGCGCGTGCGTCAGGACAAACTCACGGTTGCGCTCACCGGGAAGTAGTCGGATGCGGGGCACGCGGTCAATCACTTTCCATTCATGGGCCAGCCGCAAGGCTCGCCGTAGCGTTGCCTGTTCGCGGTTGACCGAAGCCGGGCTTACGGTCTTGCGCCGATGCTGGACAAAGCTTTCAATCATCCCTTCGTCAATCCGGTCCAGCCGAGTGTCTGCCATCGGCGTGAATTCGAGAAGCCGGGTCATCTTGGCTTGGTAGAAGCGGACCGTCTCCGGCTTTTCAGCACAGCGAGTCTTGACTGAATCCATGAAACGCTTCTCAAACTCCCGCAGCGTCGGCGCGGGCTTGCGCTCCAAGATGCCCATTTCGCCCTTGGCGAGCGCCGTTTTGTGCGCCGCTTCCATCTGCCGCGCTACTCGCGGATTGCCTTGGCGAGTGCTGCGTTGAACGTGCTCCCCATTCCACCAGAAGTTGGGCTAACGACCAGATCATGAGCAGTAGTTCTTGAGGAAAAGGGGTAACACTCCCAAGCCGGGGTTCCTTGGAGGAACCGAAAGGAGTGTTACCTATGGAAGGTATAGACAGAGTTCAAG
>JBEKCQ010000048.1:0-22289 GCA_050014795.1 Terriglobia bacterium
GATCGGGCGAGGCCCCTGGTGATCGCCGCCTATTCCTTTCGCGACACGGCCCGTGCCCGGCAGTTGGCGCTCGCCGTCGAGCAGGACTGGGCCACGGTCCCCAACCGCTGTCGCGAAGCTTACGATGAAATCCTCTTCCAGGCGCCAGGCCTGATCATCGTTCAGCTCCGGCGGAAGAATGTGTGCGGCTGCCTGGGTCATAGACACCTGGCGGTGAAAGAGGCTCCCTTCGCCGAATCTCACGATGCCTTTGGCGGGGTGCGCGTGGGAGAAATGGACATTGCGTTTGAGCGGGTGGAAACCTGGCAGGCCCTTCCCTTGTCGGACACCGCGCTGGATACCAAGTTTTTGGAGGGACCCCGCCTGGAGGAATTTCACACCCGGCAATTCCGCCTGCGCATGCTCAGCGTCCTTTTGCACGAGACCAACCATCTGGTTGCGCCCGACGAACCAGAAACCTCGGTGCGGGAACGGAGTTTGGCTTTCTACCACGACGCCCTTGCCAGTTATGTTGAGAACACGATCGCGATGTTGTCGCTGACGATCGACCGGTCGTTCTCGCGCTTGGGCTGAGGTCCGGGCACCGTGGCGCCCAGTCTTCTCCGGGTGATCCGCTGAGGCATGATTCGTGATTGAAGAACGGCCGTTGCGTGCGCTTGCCCGTGGCAACCGCCTCACCCGTCCGAGTTTTTGCTCGACGGATTTCGCGCCTCTCTCTACAATGGAAACCTCGTGTCCATAGTGAGCACGCCGAAAGCCGATCTTCGCCAATGGGCTGCGCTCCTGGCCGCGCTGCTTGTCGCCGGCAGCGTGGGTGGGTGCCGCCGTGAGCCCACTACCCGTCCCGTCACAACGCAAGTCGTGGTACTGGGATTTGACGGCGCCGACCCCAATCTGCTTTCCAGGTGGGCCAAGCAAGGGAAACTTCCCAACCTCGCTCGGCTCGCGCAGACAGGGACCTTCCGGCCTTTGGGCACCACCAATCCTCCGGAGTCGCCGGTGGCCTGGGCCTCGTTCGCCACGGGGCTCAATCCGGGCGGGACCGGGATCTTCGATTTCCTGAGGCGTGACCCACAAACCTACCTTCCAGAACTGGCACTGGTTTCGCGAGAAAAGGCGAAGTTTCTCTTTGGGCTGATTCCCATCAAGCCCCCGAGGGTGACCAACGAGCGCAGCGGTGTGACTTTCTACAAGGCAGTGGCAGATGCAGGGTACAAGACCACCGCCATTCGCATGCCCCTGGAATTTCCTCCCACGCCCATATTGGGCGGGAAACTCTGGGCGGGCCTGGGTGTTCCGGATCTGCGCGGCACCTGGGGGACCTTCTTCTATTTCGGGACAGAGTTGACGCAGTGGGACGTGGGTGACACGGAGTTTGGCGGCAAACTGGTCAGGCTGGAAATGAACGGCAACGAAGCCTCAGCCGTGGTGGAAGGTCCCGTGGATCCCACGGCTGACTCCTACCGACGGATCTCGATTCCAATTCAGTTCAAGGTGGCGCCCGAAGGCAATGCGGTTACGATCCAGCTTGCTGGCCGTGCGGAGACCGTCGCTGAAAGGCACTGGAGCGATTGGTATCGCGTGAAGTTCCGCATCACTCCCTTTCTTTCCGTTCGCGCGATTTGCCGCTTCCACGTTCTCCAGGTGTCGCCGGATCTGCGTCTCTACATGTCGCCCCTCAACCTGGACCCGGAATCACCGCCCCTGCCCGTCGCTTATCCCGCCAACTACACGGCAGAACTGGTCAAGAAGCACGGACTGATTAAGACGCTGGGTTGGTGGCACGACACTTGGGCGCTGAATGAGGAGAAGATCGACGAAGGCTTGTTTCTTGAAGACACCTTTCGGACCATGGAGACCCAAGCCGAAATCACCCTGGACGAATTGAAGAATGATCCACCCAGCCTGCTGGTCTCCGTATTCACGGCCACCGACAGCGTTTCCCACATGTTCTTCCGGTTGCTGGACCCCGAGCATCCGCGCTACGACGCGGAGCTGGCGGCAAAGTACGGTGACGCGATTCTTCAGAGCTATGAGCGCATGGACCGCATCGTCGGCGACGTCGAACGTGCCATGAAACCTGGAGGAACGCTGATTGTGGTTTCCGACCACGGCTTTCACACTTGGCGCAAGGGCTTCAACACCAACACCTGGCTGGTCCAGAACGGCTACATGACGCTCAAGAAGCCGGGCATCGAAGACAAGACCTACAACCTGGATAACCTCTTCGGTCAGGGGAGCTTCTTTCCCAACGTGGACTGGAGCCGCACTAAAGCTTATGCGCTCGGCCTCGGGCAGATTTACCTGAACATGCGCGGGCGGGAGAAGCTTGGCATTCTCGATCGGGGCCCCGAAACGGACCGGCTGATGGAGGAGATTCGCCAAAAGCTAGAGGCAGTCGAAGACCCGGACACACACCAGTCGGTTGTTCAAAAAGTCTATTTCGGGCGCGAGATCTTCCATGGGCCGCGCATGCCCGAAGCTCCTGACCTCCAAGTGGATTTCCGCGACGGTTACCGCACCTCCTGGCAAACGTCGCTGGGCGCCATTCCTTCCGGCATCGTGGTGGCGAACATGAAAAAATGGAGTGGCGACCACTGCGCCTCCGACCCTAGCGACACCCAGGGAATCCTCCTCTCGAACCGGTCGATCACCACAGCCACCCCCAGCATCCTCGACGTGGCACCCACCGTTCTCAGCATCCTCGGTGTCCAGCCCCCAGGAAAGCTCGATGGCCAACCGCTGGAGTTCACCTCTCGCACGCAGACGAAATAAGGGATTTCGTCAGTCAGGCGTTGCGCCAGGCCCACGCGGGGCAGTCAACGAGAAATGGCAGGCCTTCGAGGTGTTGGCAACATCAGTCATTCTGGAGTAGGGTATACGTCGATTGCCGGTGGTCAGACATGATATCAGTCTGAACGTGTGGTGCTTGACAACCGACCTACCGGTCGGATAGTATCCGGCGTGCGACGCGGAGGTTTCGCCTGCAACCCGGCAAGGCAAGGGAATCTCCAGTATTCTGCATATGACAAACTGTAGATTGGGGCGGATTGTGACGGACCTGAAATACATCGTGTTGCTTTCTCAGGTGGTTAGGTGGGGGATTCTCGCGGGCACGATGGCCCATCTCTTGCTTGACAGGTGACTGAAAGTCGGGTACGGTGTTGCTCGTTTTCTCGGCCCTGTAGCCCTGGGCCTTAGTTCACAATCCAACTAGGATTCCAGGAACGCAGCCAGTTGCGATACTTTTTGGATTTGTACTCTGGGGCAGGCAAGTTGTTTCTTTTTGGCGCGGCCGAAGCTTGTCCCGAGTCGCTGTGTCTCTCTTCTTCAACCTTCATGCAACTCAAACCAGTTTTGCTTCAAAAAAGGGGGTAGTAAATGTTTAAGTTGCGAACCTCTTCTACATCGAAGCTTTTTCTCCTCTTAGGCCTGACGCTGGCACTAGGTTTGCCAACCTACGCCCAGGTTGAAACCGGCACGTTTGCGGGCACCGTCGAAGATCCCAGCGGCGCCGTGGTCCCCGGTGCCACGGTGACCATCACGAACCAGGGCACCAACCGCAGCGCGACGCACCAGACCGACGCCTCGGGGACGTACCGGATTGTGAGCCTGCAGCCCGGTCTTTATTCCCTCAAGGTGGAGGCAAGGGGTTTCAAAACGTCTGTTAACCGGGATGTGGAACTGACGGTCGGAGCGACCCAGCGTGTAGACTTTAAGATGGAACTTGGCCAAGAAACTCAGACTGTAACCGTGGAGGCGGTTGCCCCGCTCGTTAACACTGAGGAGGGGCGCCTGTCACACCTAATCAGCGGAGGCGAAGTTGCCAACCTTCCGCTGAATGGACGCAATGTTTATCAGTTGATGCAGTTGGCGCCTGGGGCGGTGAACGTTGCCGACGTCATGCTTGAGGCCGGTGCCGACACCGTCGTCAATGGAATTCGCGAGAATTTCAATGGGTTCTTGGTTGACGGCGTGGCCAACAAGGGTTTGAGCGGGGGCTACAACATTCAGCCCAACCAGGATATCGTCCAGGAGTTCCGCATCAACGACCTGAACATGTCGGCGGAATTCGGAAACAGCGCCGGTTCAGTCACCACCATCGTGACGAAGGCTGGCACCAACCAATTCCACGGGAGCGCCTACGAATTCCTCCGCAACGACGCGCTGGATGCCAATGATTTCTTCCGCAACCAGGCGGGCTGCGAGCTGGGCGTCGATCCGCTCTGCAATGGCCCCGCCCGGGGAGATGGAAGGGGGAACCTGGCAAAGACGCCGCTGCGTTTCAACCAGTTCGGTGTTACCGCGGGTGGCCCCATTCGCAAGGACAAGACGTTCTTTTTCGCGTCCTTCCAAGGAAGCCGGACGAAGACCTTCGCGGCTGCCGTCCCGGTTTCCATGGAGTCTCCGCAGTGGCGGGAAGCGGTGATCAACGCCCTCCCCAATTCGACGGCAGCCCTGATTTACAAGGACTTTGGAGGGCCGGCAGGTTCCGTACTCAATACGGTAGATCAATACGTGGTCGGGAACGCCGACTCGCCCGGCGCTTGGGCTGTCCTTGACGGCAACGACGTCCCAATACCCAATCGCTTCGACAATCTCGTTTGCCCGGATAACATCGGTGGGGCCGCTAAGGGTGCCCGGTACGCCGGCAGCTTCCAAACCTTATTCGGGGTGACGCCTGACGAGGCGGGGGCCTGCCCGGGTCTGGTGGCGGGGCAGACGCCCACGCAGTCGGCCAACCGTTCTCTTCCCTTCCAGGTGGGTAGCGTTGCCCTGATGCCCACCCAGACGATTGGGAATCTCTACAATGCCAACGAGTGGTCAGCTCGCATCGACCACAATTTCAGCGAGGGGGACCGGATATACGGTCGCTTCTATTTGGCATCGCAGACGGACCAATACGGACCGAACAACGTATCGTCTCTCCGCGGGTTCGCAACCTCCCAGGAAATCAAGAGCCCCAACATGTCACTGACCTGGACACACGTTTTCAGCCCCACCGTCATTAACGAGCTGCGGGGCGGGTTCAGCCGGAACCGTAACGACATCGGTAGGAACATTGTAGCGCCGGGGGTCCCTTACGTGGTGTTTGACACAGGCGATGTGGGCTTCGGTTCGTACAATGGCTATCCCCAGTTCTTCACCGAGAACGTCTACGACTACTCCGACATGCTTTCCATCACCAAGGGCAAGCATGGGCTGAAGATGGGAGTGGAGTTCCGCCGCAACATTGAAAACAGCGAGTTCAACGTGGCGCGGCCCAGCTACTACTTCTTCGACAACCTGTACTTTGCCGCCGACGCGCCGGAGTTGATCTCGGCGGGCGTTGACCCGGGCATCCTCACCAATCACCCGGCCGAACTGGCCACCAACAACCGCGCGTGGCGGAACCTGGAGTTTGGCGCGTTCATCCAGGACGACTGGAAGGTGACCCCGCACCTGACTATCAACCTTGGATTGCGGTATGACATCTTCCGGCGTCACACTGAGAAGTTCAATCGGGTGACGCAGTTCATCTTTGGAGAGGGGGCCAACGTCACCGAGGCCTTGCGGAACGCGAATACCCCCGCGGGTGAGCCGGGCTGTGATACGCCGGAACAGATCGCTCAGGCGCAGCTCGCGGGCGTGTGTGGACCGGGTGGGTTTGCTGCCGCCAAGTCGCTGGGCGCGGCTGATCTCAACAACTTCAGCCCGCGGTTTGGCTTCGCGTGGGACCCGCGCGGTGGCGGCAAGACGTCCATCCGTGGGGGTGCCGGCGTTTCTTACGAGGGCACGCTCTACAACCCGCTCTCGAACTCCCGCTGGAACCTCCCGTATTACTCCTTCAACGAATCGGACAGCTTCCTGATCGGAGACGTGGGTAACGTCGTGTATGGTCCCCATACTGTAGATAACAACGGGAACGTGGTCTTTGATCCCACCCAGACCCCGACCTACGAGGGCCCGGGCACCAATCCGGGTCAAGGCGTGGGCGCGCAGGCCGTCGGGAACCTGGTGGGTTGGGACGCCCACGATCCGAACTTGGCGTATCTAACAGCCATCGTCCCCAACAAGAACTTTCGCGATCCTTACGTCTATAACTGGTTCTTTGGGGTCCAGCATGAGGTGGTTCCGAACCTCGTGTTGGAAGTCAACTACGTCGGCACGGCGGGGCACAAGCTCTTCCGGGCCCAGCAAATCAACCGCGTGCGAGGCGGCCGCCTGGGAGTCGACAGCAATGGTGATCCAGTCTGCGTCGACGCTCAGGGTCAGACCGTCTGCGGCACGCCCTGGCCGCTGGGGCGCGTGAACCCCAACTACGGAACGATGCGCATTTGGGAGAACTCGGTTAATTCCAACTACCACGGTCTCCAGATTTCAGTGACAAAGAAGATGTCCCGCGGCTTCGCCGTGACCTCCAACTACACCTGGAGCCACGTTATCGACGGTGGATCGGATTGGCATAGCGGCGCAACCTCCATCAACGGTCCAGCGGCGGGTGACGGTTACAGCTTCGACGTCGCGAACCCGGGCCTCGACCGCGGTCACGCGACGTTCGACTTCCGGCACCGGTTCACCCTCAGCCAGGTTTGGGAACTCCCCTGGATGAAAGGCCAGCAGGGCTTCAAGGGTCACATCCTGGGCGGCTGGCAACTCAACAGCATCTGGATCCTATCCAGTGGCGCCCACTGGACCCCTTACGCCAGTGGCGCCAGCCGCGACGCCAATCTGGACGGGATTTATAACGACCGGTGGGACCAGGGAGGCTCTTCAAATAACATTAACGCCAACGAAGATCAGTATGCGAACGGATATTTCTATAATAGCAACCTGGGCGGGGATGCCATCTCCAATGGGTTTGCAACCCGACCTTGCCTCGCCTGCGATGGCAATATGGCCCGCAATACCATGCTGGGACCGGGCCGAATTCAGACGGACCTCTCCCTTTTCAAGAACATCCGGGTCACTGAGAAAATCTCAGCGCAACTCCGCGGAGAGTTCTTCAACGCGTTCAACCGGGTCAACATCAAGATGCCCAACTCTGGGACGGGCGGCAACAACGGGACTCGTTTGAACAGCGCGATCTTCGGGGCTGGAAACGGGGCGTTCGATCCTCGCCAGATTCAGGTTGCTCTTAAGCTGCTCTGGTAGGCGCCGAAGAGGAACTGCAAGACTCAAAGGGGATTCGCCACGGCGAATCCCCTTTTTGTTTTTGGGCCGTGGGTTCGACCGAGTGGCCACATTTGAGGCTCTCCGCTTCCCGCGTTACAATGAAAACCTATGGCTAACAAGCCCCAACTTTTCGGCACAGACGGAGTGCGTGGCGTGGCGGGACATTTTCCCCTTGACGCCGAGACCGTCTGGAAGTTGGGGCGCGCCTTCGGGATGGTTCTAGGGAAAGAGGCCTCGGTGCCTTCGTTGCGTGTGGTGCTGGGGGAAGACACGCGAGAGTCCAGTGGCTGGATTTCCCGCGCCCTGGCCAGCGGGCTACGGTCGGGTGGCGTGGAGGTCACCTATGCAGGTGTCCTCACGACGCCCGGCGTCGCCTTTCTCACCCGTCATCACGGGTTTGCCGCTGGCGTCGTCGTTTCCGCCTCGCACAATCCTTACGAGGACAACGGAATCAAGATCCTTTCCGCTTCGGGGATGAAGCTCCCCGAGACCGTGGAACTGGAGATCGAACGCGCGCTGGCGCGTTCGGGTTCGGCCGGCCGGGAGGGTTCCGACGCGCCGCTCGAGCCCGCGCCGCAATTGCTGAACGACTACTTGGGATTTCTCTCGGGCCTGGTTCCTGATGGCGCCCGGCTCAGCCGGTTTCGCTTGGTAGCGGACTGCGCCCACGGCGCCGCTTCCCGAGTTGTCCCGGACCTTCTCAAGCGCCTGGGGATTGAAGCTCGTGTCCTACACGCCGCACCCAGTGGCCGCAACATCAACCTGGGATGTGGTTCTCTCCATCCCGAAATCATGGGCCAGGAGACCAAGGCGTCCGCCGCCGACCTGGGCGTAGCCTTTGACGGCGACGTGGACCGGGCCGTCTTTGCGACGCGCGAGGGTCGCATTGCCGATGGAGACCACGTCCTGTACGCGTGCGCGCGTCATCTCCATCAGAGCAAATCATTGAGGGGAGCGAGCGTTGTCGGAACCTTGATGACCAACCTCGGCTTGGAACTTGCCCTGGGGCGTCACGGCATTGCTCTGAAGCGCACGGCGGTGGGCGATAAGTATGTGTTGGAGGAAATGTTGCGTTCCGGAATCAATCTGGGGGGCGAACCTTCCGGCCACATTATTTTCTCCGACATTTCGCTGGCCGGTGACGGGCTGATCACCCTGCTGCAGGTATTGCGCCTGCTCGACGAAACCGGCGAATCCCTGGAGGAGTTGGTCCGCGGTCTCAAGCAGTTTCCACAGATCATCCGCAATGTGCGCGTCCGGAAGAAGCCACCGCTTGAATCCATCCCGGGGATCGCGCAGGTCATCAGTGAGTGTGAACGCGACTTTGGCGAGCGAGGACGGGTCGTGGTACGCTACTCGGGCACGGAAAAAGTGGCTCGGGTGATGGTGGAGGCCGAAGAAGCCGAAGCGGTTGAACGCCACGCCGCACGCATTGCCACCGCAATTGACTCGGCCCTCGGGCCACGCTGAGTCATGGGTAGCAGCGGTCTTCTCCCGCGGCCTTCTGTGGGGATGACTGCCAACCGAGAACATAACGCGACGCTCAGGGCGCCGCCACCGAGGGTCCCATGCGAAAGTCCCTCCTCATATTTCTCCTTGCCGCACTGAGCTGTAATGTCTCGCCGGCTGAGGCCCAGGACCGGAGGGTGGCCTCTTTTGATATCGACGAGTTCCTCGCGCGTTACAAAGACGGCCTCCGGCCGTTGGACCAACTATATGGCGAACTGGCCAATGAGAGCCTGCCTATGCGCGACGAGGGCGGCCAGTCCCTGGCTCGCCGGCATATCGAAGACCGCCGGCAGGCGCTCAGCGATCTTCGCACCACCTTGCAGCAGCTTGCCACAAGCCCGCAGGATCTGGTGTTGGCGACCAAGCTCTTTGTGCAAAGCGAAGCCCTGGCCGACGACCTTTTTGACCTTTCCCAGATCGCTTACGACAACAACCGTGAGGAACTGGGGAGAGACTTTCTCGATCTCCTGAAAATCATGGATCATCACAACGGCCTGATTGAATCCTATGTCGTAGGCCTCGCGGCGCAAAAAGAGGCGCGCCTCCGCGAATTGGAAAAGGAAAACCAGGAACTGCGGGCGAAGCTGAGAGAGGTCCCGGAGCCGGCCAGAACCAAGGCGACACCTCAGCCGTAGAGGGCTCATCAGATGCGGACAAGAGCAACCCGGCTACCGGGTCGGTCATCCCACGGACATGCCACCCGGCAGTCGGCGGGCGAGGTGTAGTATGAAATGCCATCACTTTTTCCCGAGTCTGGTCGTCCTGAGTCTCGTGGTGTGGCCCCGACTCGCCCCCAGTCAGAGCACGCCAGAAGTGCCGCAGCAGCCGGACTCGGGCAGGCCCAAGGTGGTTGTGCCTATCGACACTGCCATTCCCCTCGCGCTCAAAAATGCGGTCAGTTCACGCACCGCCTTTGTGGGCCAGGCAATCTATTGCGAGACGATCTACCCCATCACGGTCGGAAACCGGATTGTGATTCCGGTGGGGAGTTACGTGAAAGGCGCGGTCACGCAGGTGAGACGCCCGGGGCGCGTCAAGGGCAAAGCCCAGCTCGGAATCCGCTTTGAGTCGCTCACGCTGCCGAATGGAACCACGCGGCCGCTGCGCGCCACACTCTCCTCCTATGCTGGAAATGGGAACCAGGGATTCCGGCGCGAGGAATCAAAGATCGAAGGCGAGTCCTCGAAAGGGGAAGACGCAGGGAAAATCGCCGCGACGGCGACGGAGGGCACCATCATTGGTGGCCTGTCCTCGCGCAGCGGCAAAGGGGCCGGCATCGGCGCCCTCAGTGGCGGAGTCGGCGCCCTCATCTGGGTGCTGGCCACGCGGGGCAAGGAGATCCTGCTGCCCCCGGGAACCAACCTGGAACTGCAACTCGCCACTCCGCTCACCTACGAGCGCGATGAACTTGAGCCTCCCAGCCGCTACGACGAAGGCCCGGCCCTTCCCCGGCGCGACTAGCACTTCGTTGCGCAGATTCCTGGGGCAAGGACAGCGGGAGGGCGCCTTCGGAGCCCGTGCCGGCGGCCTCAGATAAACACGACCGACTGCACACCGGAAATCTCGAAGCGTTTTCGGCAGCGCGCGTTCTTGCACTGGACGACGTCATCGCGCCGCAGCATGTAGGACTTGGCCTTATCGAAGCGGGCGCGGTCCCGCTCGTCCGCGCCGCGCGGGAGCGTATTCTTCTTCGTGCGCACCAGCCAGCGGAGGTCGTAGGTTGCGGCTTGGCGGCAGAAGAGGCAAGAGAGGTGGGCGGGCTTCAGCGTTTCGGTCTCGTCAAAAAAGTCGCGTTCCTCCATAGCGCAGATATTCTAATCGGATTTGCCGGATAACTCCACCGCGCCCTTGAACTCGAGGAGTATAATAGGCCTGCTCGCGTCACCACCCCGCGCCCTCGCTACTCTCGCTCGACGGAGACACAAAGTTATGGTGGTCTCTTTCTCCGAACAAGAACTGGCGGACTTCATCTTCGATCGTATTCTCGTTCACTGTCCGAAATGCCCGGACGTGGAGTGTATCCGCGCCGCGTGTCTGAAAGTTGCCGACGACCTACTGGAGCATGCGGAGATTGTTTACAGGGGCGATCCCGTCTCCGACGGCGGGGCGTAGCGGCAGGTTTATCCCGTCAGCCGAGTGTCTCCTGGAGGAAAGGCGTGGCTACCTAAAGGCCCCTCCACGTCAAGACGGCCAGTTGACGTAAGCGTAGAGGATGTCCACGTACGACTCCTCGGCGCGCACGATGCCGGCGACCTTCTCGTTTCCCTCGATGACAATGTATTTGTCGTGGCTGTGAGCGCGGTCGCCGTGGCCCAGGCCGCCGTAGGCCGCCGCCAAGTTCAGCAGCGGCCGGGTGAACTGCGCCAAGGGAGCCGAGCCTGCTTCCCGCGGCCAGATCGCTGTGCACGGCTTCCTGCGCCTACCGCAGATCGTTTCTTATCACCAAGCCGCCCTTCATCACAAAGCGCACGCGCTCCAGCTCGGTGATATCAGCGAGCGGATCGCCGGAGACCGCCACGAAGTCGGCGAACTTGCCCTTCTCGACGGACCCGACGCGGTCCTGCCAGCTCATCAACTCCGCCGCCACGCTGGTAGCGGCCCGCAGGGCCTGCGCGGGTGCCATGCCGAAGCGGACCATGTACGCGAACTCCTTGGCCTGCGTCCCGTGGGGAAACGGCCCCACGTCGGTGCCGAAGGCGATCTTGACGCCGCGGGCCGCCGCGCGCCGGAAACTGGCTTCGTGGATGCGTGCCCGGCTGGTCTTGCCGCCCGTGGCGCGCAGGTCGGCCTCGGGCTCAAGTTCGTAGGGATAGAGCGTTGGCACCAGGTAAATCCCTTTTTGCACCATCGTGTCGAGCGCCGCGTCGTCCAAATCGAGGCCGTGCTCGATGGAATCCACGCCGGCGTCGAGGCAGTTGTGCAGGCCCGGGCCGCCGTAAGCGTGGCAGGCGACCTTCACTCCTTCCCGGTGCGCCTCGTCCACGATGGCGCGGATTTCGTCCAGCGTCAGCGTGGGGATGCTCACGAGCTCCCCCTCGGGCGTGAAGTGGAAGCGATGCGTGGAATAGATCTTGATGAGGTCGGCGCCGTATTTGATCTGCTCGCGCACGGCTTTGCGCGCTTCGTCGGGAGAGTCCACGATTTGCACGCCCGAAGGAACCGTGACCTCGGGCGAGTAACCTTCCAGCGGGTAGCCGCCCGTGGTGGAGATGGCGCGGGTCACTACCTGGAGCCGCGGGCCGGGAATCAAGCCACGGTTGATGGCGTTGCGCACGTCCACGTCGCTGTACATGGCGCCTTCAGTCTCCAGGTCGCGCATCGTGGTGAAGCCAGCCTCGAGGTCTTTGCGGGCGTTCACCACGGCCTCGATGGTGCGGTACTGCCAGGACTCTTTCAGGAG
The DNA here is from genome assembly GCA_050014795.1 of Terriglobia bacterium. Classification (GTDB taxonomy): domain Bacteria; phylum Acidobacteriota; class Terriglobia; order UBA7540; family UBA7540; genus JALHUF01. The sequence continues at coordinate 12,065 of JBEKCQ010000048.1, forward strand.
TTGCTCGTCGTAGCGCCCGCCGGACTCGCCGGTCAGGAACAGATGAGTGTGCGCATCGATCAGCCCGGGAAGAACCGTGGCCCGGCTCAAGTCGATCACCTCGCTGCCGGCCGGGAGCGCGATACGATCCGCCGGGCCCTCGAGGACGGCCTGAATGCGGTCCCCTCGAGTCAGAATGATTTGGTTGGACAACAAGCGGTCGGATATTGGGTCGAACAAGCGCCCGGCGCGAATGAGGACCACGTGAGATGAGTCGACCCCGGGTGTCTGCGGCTTCGTCGTGGGACTGAATTGACATCTGGCACCTGGACAGAACCCCGTCGCGAGCATCGTCATGAGACTGGCAAGCCAGAGATACCTTCGCATATTCAATCCTCCTTTCTCCAGCGGCAGTTGGAAATGCCGCGATGACCGGCGTGTCCTTGGCGCGCTGCCTGCCAGAGCACCAGGGCGACGGTTACGGGCCACACGGTTTTCAAGCGCATGGACTAGCCTCCTTTCAGGTGGGTTTGAGGAACCGCGGGCCGAGCCAGGCCAGCGCCAGCGCGTCAATCAGGAAATGCGCCGCCATGGAGGGATAGAGGCTGCCCAGATGGACGACCGGGCAAGCCAGCAGCGCGCCCAGCAATGCGGCGCGCACCATGCCGTTGAGCCCTTGATAGGCGTGCGCCAAGCCGAAGGCCACCGAAGAGGCAACCCACGCCCACGGAGCCGTACCGAACCAGTGCGAAAACTGAACCAGCAAATAGCCGCGGTAAAGGAACTCTTCGCAAAGCGCCGCCGTCGGGGCGAGCATCACAACGGCCAAGAGCTTTTCCAGTCGCGTCTGCGGCAAGAGCAAGCGCACCAACTCCGGCTCCTCAGGCCACCAACCGCGGTGTTCCAGGAGCAACACCAGGCCCAGCGCCGCCAGCGACACAGCCGTCAACAACAACGTCCAGCGCGCCCATGCGACAGGGGGAATGGCGCGGAAACCCACCGCCCGGAAACCCGGCCCGGTGGTGAATACCACCAGCGCGCCTAACGCGGCCAGAAACCACTGGGAGATGATGGCGGATAGGTACAAGTCGGGGCGGGAAATCAGCCGGAGATGGCCGCGCCGCGCGGTGAGGTAGGAAAGGGCAGGGACCCCCGCTACAAGCAAAAGAACAAAAAAAATCCCCACCAGCTTCGCCAGCATTGATTAAGTCCTGCGGGAACGGCGGTCCGGATGCCGGACTACTCCTTCTTCTCCAGGGGGGCTCGAATCGTGCGGAACCCGCGCTCCACGCTCAAGTTCAAATCCTGCGCATAGGTTTTGTAGCCCGGCAGTGATACTTCCAGATGATGCGAGGCCGCCGTCAACTTCAAGATGGAGGGCGTATTCCCATAATAGCTGCCGTCGATGAGGATATCCCCGCCCGAGGGATCGGAGAAGCACTCCACGGTAACGCGCTCGGCTGTACCGGTCACATCTTGCGGCCCGGGGGCGACAGGTTGTGCGGTCTGCGACCCCGTGGGCGCGGGAGGCGTCGGCGGTGTCTCCTCGACGGCGCGACGTGGAGCAGGAGTCGGTTCGGCCGGCTGGGCCGTTGCCTGAGGAGCTGTTTCCACGGGTGCCGCTGTTGTGGTCACCGCAGGCGCCGCGGTGGTTGTCGCTTCGGGCGTGGGCGTGACCGGCGCGGAAGCGGGTGCCTTGACTTCTGCCGGCTGGGCTGCGGCCGTGGGGGCAGTACGGGGCGTGCCACCGGTGGCCTCTTGGGCAGCGGCGGCTGTCTCCACCTCGACATCTTCGTCGAGATAGGCCATGAACTCGGTCCCCATCCGTGCACCTACGACTTCTCCCAGCATCGTCTCAAGCTTGATTTGGTCCTTCCCGGGGTTCTTGGTCTTCTGGGACACCGACCGGAGCCTGACTTCCTGCAGATTCGGCAGCCTTAGGCCCTGCACATCGAATTTGATTTCCTTGTCCCTCTTGACACTCTGGACGGCTCCCCAGGCGACGGAGCCCTCCGGGATGACAACCAGACCCCGCACGGTGACGGGTCGCGCCACCTCAAAGTCCACGCGGACGCCGGGCTGTACTTGGTTGCTCCTGATGTCGGCCTTCAAGCGCACCGGTACCGGCATACCATCCGGCACGCGCACGCGCTCAGCCCAGAGCAAGCCCGCGGAGAAGAGGACCGAGAGGAATACTCCCCCACTCAACCGCTTCAGGTTCATGTCGTCCTCCTGTTGCCGAGACCCTTGCCTGAACCGCCTCCACGGTGTGCCGGTCAGGATCGCCGTGCTATTCCTTCTCCAGCGTGGCGCGCACCGACGGTTTCGAGCCGGGATCCACCACCATATTGCGGGTCCACGTCCGGTAGCCCGCCAGCCGGATCTCGATCACATGCCGTCCCGGAGGGATCTCCAGTCGGAGGGGCGTACTGCCGCGAGAAGTGCCGTTAATCAGGATATCCGCCCCCACGGGGTTGCTGTTGAAATCCACGTAAGCATCCTCGGGCGGGAACACTACGGGAGGTGGCGGCGTCTGTACCGCGGGTGCCGCAGTCGTCCGGGATTGGGCGCCTGAGGCGGTCCCCCCGGTAGCCGTCGTTTCTGTCGCAGGCTCCGGCGCATTGACCAGCGCATCGGTGTCTGTGTAGGCCGCGACATCCTTCCCTTTCTCGGCGCCGATCATCCTTTCCCGCAGTCCGGGGATGGGGATGTTGATCTCGACCACGTTCTCCGAAGCATCCGCCTTCCGCGGCTTGGTGGGCATCACGCGCAGCGCGATCTCCTGATTGTCAGTGGCACGCACGGCCACCAGCCGAAAGAAGACCGCCGCGTCTTTGGCCCGCTTCTTGCCCGCGCCCTTCACGTCTGTTACCACTCCTCGGGCCACCGCGCCTTTGGGAATAACGACGCGGTTATTCACCGTCACATTCTCCGTCACATCGAATTCTACGCGGTCGCCCTTGACCACGTTTTCTGTGGTGATGTCGGCATGGAACTTCAAACGGACTAGCATTCCTTCGGGCACGCGGACTTGTGCGGCCAGCAGCAGCGGCACTGCCCAGACTAATGCCAGGCCCACGACGCCCGCGGCAAGATAACGCACCGGCGGGCTGGAGGATCGCCCCGAAGTGCTCGCGGCGAATTGTGAAGATCTGAAATTCGGGGACTCGTCCATGTCAACCTCCTCCTCCCCAAGGTGCTTAGTTGTAACCCCTGTGAAGTCCGGGTCCCGTGCGGTCCGTACCTTCGAGGGGTCCGACAGAAGCCGTGGATGCGCGTAGTGTCGCACCCTGCGCTGATTCCGTCAAGAACTAATGGCTCAGCAACCAGCAGCGTGCCGCCCCGTGATGCCGGGATCTCGTCCGCGGATTCCCCACCTTCGGCCCGCCCCCGGCCAGCCTCCTGTTTACCCGGAGGTTTGCGCCCTGGCCTAGCGCAGTAGATAAGCGCCGAGCACGGCGCGGCAGCGGTCGCGATAGGTCTCTATCGGGACGGTCTCCGGCAGCATGAGCCATTGCAGACAATACCCATCCACCAGCGCGCGAAGCGTGGCGGCAGCGTCCTCGGGAGGGACGCGACGGAACTGGTGCTGCTTGACTCCCTCCTCAATCACTGCCATGTCCCGCTTGCGGCAGCTTTCGAAAAAGGCTGCAAACAGCGACCGGAAACGATCCGAGCGCGTGCCCAGCGTGACGAAGTCGTACAGCACCAGGTAGAGCTTGCGGTTGACCTCCGCGCTGTGAAACAGCACTTCCAGTTCTGACGCCAAGCGAGTACGGGGCGAGTCCGCGCTGTGCGTGACTTCATCCAGCGTGCGGTTCAGTTGGGTGAGCAACCATTGGAGGACGGCGTACAAAAGGTCGCCCTTCGTCGGAAAGTAGTAGAGGGCGCCGCCTTTGCTGGAGCCGGCCCGCGCCACGACTGAATCCAGGGTCACTTCCCGGATGCCTTTCTCCAGAATCTCGGCGTAGCCTGCCTTGATCAGGGCTTCGCGGCGACGGTCGGCCAGTACAGGGTCTGCGCGACGTGGGCTCATCTTAACCTCCAAGATTAAAAGGCGTCTGGACGGATTATTAATACTTCTGCCTGTTTGTCAATGGATTTAAGAGGCAGACCAACGTGAATGACTTAATGTCCATAGGAGGAGTCAATGGATTAAATCCTGCTCCTGCAACTCGTTGAACGCACTGTCTGCCCGTGCTAGCATGGGCGAATCGGGGCGTCATGGCGGAGCTATCGGCATCCGGTGGCAATCTTCTCGGGTTGAGTCGGGAAGAGCTTGAGCGGCTGGCGGCGGAATGTGGTCAAGCCCCCTATCGCGGCCGGCAGCTGTACCAGGGCATCTACGCACGCCGCGCGCAGACCCTGGACAGCTTGACCGACCTGGGCCAGACGTTTCGCGCTTTTCTCTCCGCGCGCTATCGGATTGCCTATCCTGAGGTGCAGCGGGGATTCGTCTCGCGGGATGGCGCGGTTCGCTACCTCCTGCGGCTGGAAGACGGCCAGACCATCGAAGCGGTGTATATGCCGGAGGAAAACCGCACCACACTCTGTCTATCGAGCCAGGTGGGCTGCGCGGTGGACTGCCGGTTCTGCTTCACGGCTCTCCTGGGATTGAAGCGAAACCTCACGGCGGGCGAAATGGTGGGGCAGGTGCTGGCTCTCGCCCAGGCCCAGCGAATCCCGCGGCGGGCTCGGCTGAATGTGGTGTTCATGGGGATGGGCGAGCCGCTCTTGAACCTGGCAGCGGTGATGCAAGCGGTGAAAATCCTGACCGACCCGGAAGGCGTTGCGATCCCGTGGCGGCGCATCACGATTTCGACCGTCGGGATTGTGCCCCGCATCCTGGAGTTGGGGCGCGAGCCGGGGCGGCCCAAGCTGGCGGTTTCGCTCAACGCTTCGACCGAGGAGCAGCGCACCGCCCTGATGCCCCTGAATCGGAAGTATTCCCTGCGCGATCTGCTCCAGGCCTGTCGGTCTTATCCTCTCCGCCCGCGGGAGCGCCTGACCTTTGAGTACGTCATGCTGGATGGCCTCAACGATTCAAATGCCGACGCCGAGCGCGTGAGCGAATTACTGCGCGGCCTGCGGTCGAAAGTCAACCTCATCCCTTACAATGCCGGCGCGGAGTTCCCCTACCATGCCTCTCCTCTGAAGCGCGTCCTCGGATTTCAAAAGGTGCTCGCGGACCGCGGCCTTCCCGTCTTCATCCGCATCTCTCGCGGCCAGGACGTGCGTGCGGCTTGCGGGCAGTTGAGCCTGGCTGGCGCTCGGGATGAGGGATCAGGGATTAGGGATTAGGAACCAGGGACTAGGACCCGACGTCCCGAATTCCAGCGTGTGGCTCGAAGGACCAATTCCGTCTTCCCCTGGTCCCTAGCCCCTAACCCCCAACCCCTGGTCTGATTCCGATGACCGCCATCGTGCGGCCGGTGTCCTTTCCCTCCTTGCGGTGTGAGAAGAAGAGGTCAGTCCGGCAGGCGGTGCAGAAGTCGGCAACCTGAATGCGGGAGGAGCGCACTCCCGCGCTGCGAAGCTGATCAAGCGCCACAGCTACGAGGTCAAGGTGCGCCCCGGGCGCGGGACGCGTCCCGTGGCCCGGCGGCTGCGCAGAAAGGAAAGGCAGCGAATCGCGCGCGGCGCGCACCGGGGAAGGACTCGCCGGGGACGCTTCACGAAAGAACTGCTCGCCTCGCGGGAAGCGACCGCAGAAAGCGGCGACAACCTCCTCACCGACCTCGTAGCAGCAGGCCCGGATGCTGGGCCCGAGGGCCGCGAGCAGGTGCTGCGGGTCTGAGCCAAACACGGCTCGCATCAGCCCCACGGTTTTTTCGATGATGCGCCCGAGCGCGCTGCGCCAGCCCGCATGGATAGCGGCAACGGCGCGCTGGCGAGGGTCCAGTACCAGGACCGGCAGGCAGTCGGCAACCCGCACCGAGAGCAGGACTTCGGGCTGATCAGTCACGAGCGCGTCGCCGATGGGCAGGAGGCGATCCGGGCGGTCCGGGGCGGCGAAAGCCGAGGGGCAGTATTCCAGTTGGCCGGACGCTGCCCGCACCACCTGATAGATGTGCGTGGAATGCCTTTGCCGCAGCGCGGCCAGCGCGAAACGCTCCGCGCCCAGTTGGGCGAAGAAGCGCCGGCGATTTTTCTCGACGTTGGCGCGAGCGTCGCCCGCGATGAAGCCGAGGTTCAGCCCCGCGGCCGGGCCTTCACTCCCGCCGCCCCGGCGCGTGCTGAAGGCGTGCAGCAGCCAGGGAAAACGCGCCAGAGCCCCACACTCCAGCCACTCCAGGCCATCCCGCGCGACGAGGTTGAAAGCTCCCTGCTTCAAGCAGCCAATATAGCACAGGGCCCGCCCATCATCCGGCCGCCGGGTAGTGAGTCGGTTTGAAGATCGTCGGCAGTTTCCGAGATCGGGACTTCGGGGGAGCCAGGGGGCTGCACGTCGACGAATAGGGCGTTATACATCCAGGTGGGTTACGTTGCTGCAGCGCTCTCCTCTTCTGGCCAACGCCAGAAGCCAAGAGTCTCGAGTAATAAACGCCTCGCGACATACTGCACATTGATCACATCATAAGGCGACAGGACAGATGTCAGATCGTTGGCAGCGTGTGATGCAACCCCACTGCGGAGCCACCCGGCATAAGCTATGGCATCTATGATGGGGACCTCTGAGTCGCGAACGATCCATGCAGACCAAGGAGCCGGTGTTCCACCGGTAAGAGCCCTTCGGTTCTCGATCTTTCGCTTTGGGCCGCGTACTGTCCAAAGGATTCTCTCATGAAGATCTACCCCTGCATTCACCAGTCGGTCCTCCAGATCCTGTTTGACTTCCGGGTTCCACTGGCCATTGATCCGACTCGGTCTTTGCGGCGATGCCTGGACTGTAAGCTTCAAATCCTCCACTACCGAATATGCCGAGATGATCGCGTGCGAAAACATCACGTGGTCACCTGGAAAGGACGACACGGCGAGATGTGGTGCTTTCCAGGGTTCCAGGTCGATATGGTGTACAGAGTAGAGAGAAAGGCTGAACTTGTATTTTGCCACGGCATACACCCATCGCCGACGACATGACGCCCTGGCGGCGACGGCGCACGCCAACGGGATGCCCGCCGTGCTCCACGTCTCCCTAACTTGGGCTGTCCTTTCCTCAGGTTTCATCCATTCCGGTTCGCTGTCATTGTGCGCGATTAGGTGATCCGGGAAGACAGGAGGATCCCCAACGACCAGCTGATGGCATCCCTGGATGAGGTCCAAGGCTCGTTGAGCGGAGGGCCATGACCGAGCGTACAGTACGATTTCTTTTCCTTTGGATGCGAAGGGAGGATCTCGTCGTTGCGCCGCGAATCCTGCCTTCCAGCCAACACCCTTGAATGGGGGCTCGGGCTGGTACGGCTCGTCACCCAGCGTGATCATGCCCGTCCAGAATCTGCGTTGCTTGGCCATGGGTCGTAGTATGCGCCACCCCCGACTCATTTCGGCTTCATGCTTGAAAGCCAGCCCGCGAAGGTGGTGGCGCAGGCAGGCTGGACGTCAATATCTCCGAAATGTCTTAGCTTCCTAAGCGATTCGAGTACGCCGGCTGTGCCATTGTGGCAGCAGACTCTTATCTCGGCACCCGTGTCAACTCTTCCTGCAATCAGATTCCTGGCACGAATGTCATACTCTGGAACACTGTACCCGATCAGATAAACCTCATTTGAGCTGTTAAGCGCTCCCCCAGCTTGGAGCCAAAGAGAATCCCAAAAGCCCTCCCACTCCCGGCCAAGAGAGGTCTCGCTGTAAAACTTTTTGTTGGCTGCGGGCATTACTATGCTTTCAATCCTTACCCGACCGTTATGGCCCTGCGGGTCCGACGCATTGCTGTACTCCAAGAATTCGAGTTCAGAAGGGTCAATGATGGGGCGTTGTCCCAGGGACAAATCTGTCCAACTCGTCTGGCCAAAACCCTCCGAGCCTTGAAATAGTTCGCCGCGCCAGTTGGTGCTGCCGTGCAGTTTGAAAAGCTTGCAGGGGGAATCTCCAAGAGAAACATTGCCAATTTCGAAGCCGTACCCGTTCGCAATCCTCCATTTTCCGGCTCGCTTCATCTCACGATCAAGCGCCAAGTCGTAGTTGAACGTGATCACCGCGTCCCCCGGTACCAACACATCTTCAGCGAATACTCTGTAAAGGTCTGCGGGTTGTGAACGAAATGAATTGAAGTAGAGTGGGAGCATGGTCCTCACAGCAGCTCGAAGGTACACAAGCATGACCTTCTCTCGTATGCCTTCTGGCGTTGTTGGTCTTTGCTTCAAAAATGGCTCTATTCGGTCATCCAAGTCGGTGAGCACCAGCTCAAAAGACTTACATAGGTCCAATTCCGCGTTCATGGTATCGACCGCATTCCGAAAATCGTGGCCTTCCGGGAAAGTAGCTCGCGTCCAACCCTCCATGGCACGCCACAAATTAGCCGCAAGAGGGTATCCTGCGTGGACAGAGGCACCGGCACCAAAAATAAACGTTCTCATAGGTGTCCTGATGATAGCACTGGGACGTGACATGATGGAGCTGTCAGCTGTCGCTCGCATTCATCGGGTGACGCGGGGTAAGTCACGGATGGCCTCGTACTCGAAAACGATCCCAGTGTGTTGCGGCTCTTCCTTTACCATTGGTGGTCACTTTGACGTATCGTCGGCAAACCGGACAAACGGCTCGCACGCTCAGGTCCCCCGAAACGGCGATGGCGGAAAGTGGTCTCGCCTCGATTTGAGTCAAGCTGGCGACCTCCGGCAGGCGGTGGGCGTTGAAATACGACTCGCGATTTGCTATGGTGGCCTTACCTGCGGACATCGAGCACGCTGACCTCGACAGGCGAGGAGGACGGCATGCTTTCCTTTCGGCTTGTGCACATGATTGAAAGTCACGCGGAACAGCTCACCCGGGGCGTGGTTCACGACCTGCAGACGAACCCGCGCACGCCGGCGTATCACAAGCTCTCGGCCGAAGAGCTGCACCACCGAGCGTACGGGGTTTACCGCAACCTGGGCCGCTGGCTGAGTGAGAAGACCGACGAGATGATGGAAGCCTTTTACGGCGAGCTGGGCAAGAAGCGCCACGCCGAGGGTATTCCAGTCTGCGAAGTGGTTTATGCGCTGATCCTGGTGAAGTATCATCTGCGCGACTACATTCGCGCCTCGGGCCTGGTGGATTCGGCGGTGGAGATATATCAGGAACAGGAACTGCATCGGCTGGTGGGCCAATTCTTTGACCGAGCGATCTATTACACGGTCAAGAGCTACGAGTCCGAGGCCGCGTCCCACCGGGCGCACGCGGCGGGCGCGCGCGCTCATTGAGCGGGGAGACAGCGTCGGCATGATTGTCGGAACGGGCGTGGACATTGCGGAAACGGCGCGCCTCGAGCAGGCTCTGGAGCGGCACGGCGAGCGTTTCGCGAAGCGCCTCTACACGCCCCGCGAAATCGCTTACTGCGAAGGCTTCAAGAACAGGGCCGAGCGTTACGCCGCCCGCTTCGCGGCCAAGGAAGCGGCTTTCAAGGCGCTGGGCACCGGCTGGGCTGAAGGGGTTCGGTGGCTGGACGTGGAAATCACCCACCAGCCGAGCGGCAAGCCGGAACTGGCGCTCACCGGGCGCGCCGAGGAGTTGGCCCGGCAACTGGGCGTGACGCGCGCTGCGGTCTCGATCTCGCATTCCGATCGCTACGTGGTCGCGCAGGTAATTCTGGAATCCGATGGCTAGGACTTCTGGTGGACGCTGGTATGGCCCCAGCGCCTGGGCGCTGGTGGCGGTGTGTTGGCTGGGGATTCTCCCGGCCGCCGGACAGGTGCCGACGGGCGACGCGGACCCGGTTTTCCTGGAGGCAAAAAAGGCCGTCAACTTCGTGCTCAAGCGGGAGACACCGGAATACCCGCCGCTGGCAAAGGTGAACTACATCCAGGGGCAGGTCCGCGTGCAGGTTGTGGTGACCAGGGAGGGGCGCGTCCAAGAGGCGCACGTAGTCCGCGGGCATCCTTTCCTGGCGGTGGCCGCGTTGCAGGCCATTCGCCACTGGCTTTTCCGTCCTGCCAGGGCGCGAGCCGGGCCCGAGGAATTTCAGACTTACGTGGACGTGAACTTCTCGTTGCGCGTCAAGAAGATTGGCCAGTTCCCCGAGCAGCCGGAAAAGGATCTGACGCGCCAAGTCCATCCCCCGGAAGTATTGGAGCGGCCGGGAAATTCCGCGAATGCAACCTCGGTCCGT
>JBEKCQ010000049.1:0-22179 GCA_050014795.1 Terriglobia bacterium
CCGAAGGTCCTCCAACAGCGCTGCGGACTCCTGGCGATGCTTTTCCAGAGCCTCCTGATAGAAGTCGGCACTTTGTTTGCGGCAAGACTCCACCGCCTCTTGGAGACAACCGTCGAGGCTCGACTTGGCTTGGTCTGCCCATTCTTTCATCATGAAAGCCACGACGCCAACCTGCTTGTACACCTTCTCGGAGGCTTCCTGGGCCGCCCGCTGGACTTTGCTCCTCATGTCGGCGACTCCACGCTCGCAGGATTCGCTGACCTCCTGCTGGAACTGCTTCAGGTAAGCCGGGCGCTGCTTCTCCGCCTCCTGTTGGAGGTGTACCTCAAGCTCTCGGACCGATTGCGCCTGTACTTCCTGGGCCGCCTGCCGAGACTGCCGGCGCGACTCCTCAGCCAGTAGGCTGCCTTCTCGCGTAAGCGTTTCCCGGATGGATTGAGCAAGCGCGGCAAGCTGCTTTTCGGCCTCGTCCTCAGATTGCTTACCAAGCGTCTTAAGCTTATCCGCAGCCTGCTCCAGGCTGTCGTCAGTTTGTGTCTGAAGCAGCTGGGCCGCGGACGCCATCAACTCGTGCATCGTCTTCTGGAGCCGTTCCGTGGCATCTTGCACGGCTTTGTCCTGAACACGAGCTGTCGCGGCCTGCAAATCGGTCTGCAAGCCCTGCGATTGAACCTCCGTGTAGCGTTGGAGACCCTCAAGGGCTGCAGTGGAAAGTTCCTCCGCCTGCTTGCGGAATCTCAAAGCTGCGTCGTCGGCCCATGACTGCGTCTCTGCCTGGACCTCGCGTATCTTCTTCACGCCCTCTTCCCCGGCCAGGCGCATGGACTCTCGCATGCCGTCTGCATTCTGGGCCGCTTGCCGAGACTGCCGGCGCGACTCCTCAGCCAGCAGGCTGCCTTCTCGCGTAAGGGTCTCCCGAATGGATTGAGCAAGCGCGGCGAGCTGCTTTTTGGCCTCGTTCTCAGATTGCTTACCAAGCGTCTTAAGCTTATCCGCAGCCTGCTTCAGGCTATCGTCAGTTTGTGTCTGAAGCAGTCGGGCCGAGGACGCCATCAACTCGTCCATCGTCTTCTCGAGCCGTTCCGTGGCATCTTGCACGGCTTTGTCCTGAACACGAGCTATCGCGCTCTGCAACTCGGTCTGCAGGCCCTGCGATTGAACCTCCGTGTAGTGTTTAAGACCTTCGAGGGCTGCAGTGGAAAGTTCCCCCGCCTGCTTGCGGAATTTCAAAGCTGCGTCGTCGGCCCATGACTGCGTCTCTGCCTGGGCCTCGCGCATCTTCTTCACGCCCTCCTCCCCGGCCAGGCGCATGGACTCTCGCATGGCCTCCGCATTCTGGGCCGTGGCCTTGCTGGCGGCATCGATTTCTTGCCCACAGATCTCGCGGGCCTTGGCACGCGCCCCGGCAATTTCCTCCTGGACACTCTCCTGTATCTTCCGCAGGTTTTCCTGGAGAGACTGTTCTGCAGTTTGGGCAGCCCCCTGGGCCTGCTCCTGAAAGGTCTGGGCCACTTGGGCGGTCAATTGGGCCGCCAAGTTCTCCAAGGGCTTCTCCATCTCCGGACGCAGCGTGGCGGCCGTCTCATCGGCTGTTTTCCTCAACTTCTCTCCAAATTCGGCGAGGGCAGTCTGAAGGAGTTGGCCGATGTGCTCACCGGCTTGCGCCGCCGCGCCCGCCCCTGCCTGACGAGCCGCCAGTTGGGGTTCCGTCTTGGAGAGATACTCTTCAACGAGAGGTGCCAGGCGCACACTGGCCTGTTGCGAGGAGGCTTCAATCACTGCCCCTGCTTCTGCCTGGAGGCGTTTGCGTGTTTCCTCGATGAAATGACTGGAAACCTCTTCCATCCTCGCGCGCAGTTCCACTTCTGCTTGTGCCGTGGCCGAGCGGATCGCCTCCCGGGAGAACTGCTGCATTTGGTCCTGGGCACGATTGAGCTCCGGCTGCCAGTTCCGCTGAAGCTCCTGGGATCTGGCCAGAAGGGTTTCGAGGTCGGCCTGCGAAGCCCGCAGGGAGTTGGAAAGCGCGTCGAACTCCTGCCGCAGTGAACGCAGCCGGCTCTCTTTCTCCTCCAAGAGTCCTTCCGCCTCTCGGACGCTGGCGGATTTCCCAGATTCTGCCTCGTCGGGGGGTTTGGCGATGCTCGGTTGAGCCGGTTCCGCAGGGCCGCGGGAGGGAGCTTCGGCCTTCAGACCCGCCTTGGCCGCTCCTTCAGCATGTTCACCGGCCTCCTGCGGAGGCGCGGGGGGCGCTGCTGTGGGCCTGGGAGCCTCCACGGGCTGGGGGGTGGCTGAAAGGCCCGCTCGCGGAACTCGGGGGGGAGAAGCCGTTCCGGGCGTTCCTTCGACCGCTCGGCCACCCAAACTGGCCGAACCGTCTTGCTGCCAGTTGTCGGGGGGAAACTTAACACCCCAGACATTCTGTGGTTCGTTCAGCTCGACCCCAACCTCGAAAGGGTCCTCGGGGAAGTGCCTTTCAACCACTCGGACCACGTGGCCCTTGCTGGCTCGTCCCAGGATGGGGTTTTCAATCGTGATCTCGTCACCGATCTGCAACTGGTGAAACGTGGCGATCTTCGCCCCTTGCTTGTTGACGCTAATCGTCCAGGTGTTTTCTTTGAACTTTTGGCCGCTGGTGTCGACGCCCCGGATAATGCTAGGCACGGAGATGGGTAAACGCACACTCCGCCGTCCGACAGCAGAGGGCACCTCGGCGTAGTCTTCTTTGGGTGGGGGTGACATGATGCCCCAATTATGAGTAACGCTTCGAACTAAGTCAACTCCTCGTAACCCTTCTGGTCTCCAGACAAACGGAGAACAAACACGGTTCCGGACGACGCCTAGTCGCTCCCTTCACCGCGTCTCTCCTCACCACCCGCGTACAGCCACACTTATCCTCTTTTCAAAACCGCATTGCAAGACCCGAAAGTACTGGTACTAAAGTACTTGCCGGTCGCGCCTGAGGTGGGGCCAGCCCCCCTGCGACGAATTGAACGCTTCTTCCCGGCTGACTATTTCCCGGTTGAACGCGGCGAAAAGGCAGGTAGCCTTCTATCTTGCACACACTGGTTCAGGCTTTCTTGTTTTTCTCGAGACAGGCACCATAGAGGGCCTTGCCTCCACCTTCCATCTCCCGTCGCCAAACCACCCGGGCGGGAATTTCCTTTTCGCTGCCCGCGGGCGTGTAGCCCACAGAAAGCAGGATGCGTTCTTGTGGCCTGAGCGTCAGACTGGAGACAAAACAGACGCCGGTCTTGGAAAGATCCTCCGTTCGCGCTACTTCTTCCGAGCCGTCCTGCAAGCGGATGCGGACCGGCAATTTGATGGTCACCCGTTTAGCACGACGACGCTCGGCTCCCCGGGCAGCAGCAACCTGCGCGTCTCCGCGTCGCTGGCCAGGGGCCGATTCTTCTGCTTCGTCCTCCACGAACCCAAACGCCCATCCCGTCACAACTCCGCACTCAGGGCAGTCACGTTGCATTGACCCCTGGCTAATGATCAAGCGGTATTCGTCCAGGGTCAATTGTGCCAGTTCCCGAAAGCGGCACACCGCACACTCAACGAGGCCAACGACTGCCTCCTGCTCGGAAGGCGCCGGCACCTTCTCGGGAAAAGAGATTCCCCAGAAATTGACTCCTGGCCCAAGGCACTCCACACCCCATTCAGGACCTCCTCCCAAGGACTTGCCCGTGCGCCCCACCACTCGAAAGGGGCAGGACCTGCCGCTCCGCTGGTTGACGATCGTAATGCGGCCTTCCGCTTGCACCGGGGTCTTCAAAGCAATACGCGCCCCGTGGCGGTTGATTGTCACCGTGTGCGTTCTCTCCGTGAAGGGCTTTCCTTCCGCGTCAGTCCCCTTCACTTCGATCGGGATCTGAAGCAGCACGCGTTCGCTGCGTCGCTTCCGTTCCTCGTCTTTTGGGGCTGCGTCTTGGGTCATAGCCACTGCATCACCCGCTATTATAGACCAATCCGGGCTCCGCAGAAATGCTGGGGAAGGCGCGGCAGCATTCCTGCCAGTCTGGGAACTGGACATGCCCGACCGCGCTGCACCGCTTTACAGGCGATTTCCTGGGGCGTAGAATCCGCGCCATGCTCCAAGGCAAGTGCGCGCAATGCGGCGCTTCCGATTCTGTGGCCTTGTTCCTAGGCGTGGACGGCAGGTTGCTATGCCGGCGCTGCGCCGCGCAGGTGGTGGAGCAAGCGAAAGCGAAGCGCGCCGCGGTAGAGATCGTTTCGATCATTGATCCCACCGTCTGCTATCAGTGCAAAACCGACTATGGCTCCCAGGAACTCCCCCTAATTGGCGGACTCCCGTTCTGCGCGCGATGCGCACCCAGCCTTTACGCCCGCCCCTTCCCACCCTGGCTCAAGCTGACGCTGGCCGGCCTGCTGGTTCTTCTGGGGCTCGCGCTGATGCACGGCAATCGTTATTTCAAGGCCGGCAAAGCGCTCGTTCTGGGTGAGCGGCTGGTGGCGGCCCGGCAGTACGAGCCAGCCATACCGCAACTCCAAGCTGCCCTGGCGATTGCGCCGGACTGCGAAAAGGCCGTCCTGCTTCTGGGGAAAGCCGATCTCCTGACCGGCAGATATCAGGAAGCCAACAAGGTGCTGGCCGGCCACAAGGGCGGCCAATTCAAGGAAGGCCCTCTGGCCGCCGAAGTGAGGCGCACATTCGAGCGGGTTGACAAGGGGCTTGGAAAGGCCGCGGACGCCAGAAAACTCTTCGAAGCCGACAAATCCGCAGAGGCAGCGCGGGCGTATCACGAGGCGGCTGCGCTGTTGCCCGAAGCGCGCGGTCTGGCTGACGCGGTTGACGGACTTGACGCCGTCGCCGCCTTTGACCAAAAGGACTACGACACCTTCCTGGCCATTGCCGAAAAGGGCTGGAAAAACCATTCGCAGTCGTCGGACTATGCGGGGGCGCTGGCCAGCGCCTTGGCCTGTAAATATGCGGTGACGGGTGATCCGGCGTTTCGCACTCGGACCGAGGAAATGCTGGAGAAGGCACGCCAACTCGCCGCGTCCTCTCCCGAGGCGATGCAAAGAAACAAGGAGTATGAAGAGCGCACCCGCTACCGGCTTAAGACGAGAAAGATCCTCGACCCGAAAGAATACGATCGCCAGTTTCACCCCGAGAAGAGCAAGCCTGTGAAATAGGGAGCAAAGCATGATCCCCATTCCCGGATGGCTGATTTCACTGCTGACCTTCCCGGGCGTCATCGTGCACGAGGCCGGGCACTTGCTGCTGTGCCGCAAATTCAAGCTGGCGGTGTTCGACGTCTGCTTCTTCCGGCTGGGCAATCCGGCGGGCTATGTGGTCCACGAACAGACGGACAACTTCCTCACCATCTTCTTCGTCAGCATGGGTCCGTTCTTCGTGAATACGGTGTTCTGCATCCTATTCTGCTCGGCGGCGTTCCTACCGGTCTGGGAACTGGAGGTGCGCGACCCGCTCGGCTGGTTCTTCTACTGGCTGGGCCTCTCGATCGGCATGCACGCCTTCCCGTCCACCGAGGACCTGAAGCATATCTGGAAGCTCGCTCCTGCCAACGCCCGCCAGGGAAACATCCTGGCCATCGTCAGCTTTCCGATTGTCGCCGTCCTCTACGTCTTGAACTACGCGCGCTTCTTCTGGGCCGATCTGGGCTACGGAATCGCGGTCGGCATCCTCGTTCCCCTTGCCATCTTCAGGGCCTTGGTTTGAACCGCTTCGCCAGCACGGGCTTGTCCGGCCGGGTACATGCGTTTCGGGTGGAACGAGCTATCACGGACATTAGGGATTGGGAGTCAGAGGTCGGTGGTCGGAGTGGGAGGTCTAGTGGTAGCGAACCTGAAACTTGGCGCGCAGCGGAATCACGGTGTAATCGAATTCTGACAGCGCTTCATCTTTCTCGGTGATCACCAACAGGTATCTTCCGATTCTGCCAATGAGGCCCGTGGACGTTATCTTGGGTCCGACGTACTGCCCACCCTGCCGCATGGCTTCGAAGTCCGGCAGTTTCTCACGCGTGGCGCTGTGCGCGTCTTCCCAGTCCACGTCGCCGGGCCTGAAACGAATGCCGTTGATGATCACGCCCTTCTGCTTTCGCATGTTCACTCCCTTGATCTGGATGCCGTCTAGCGCTGCGGAAACGTCGGTGTCTCTCCCCCAAAGGCTACCGACCATTTAGCTGGCTTGCAAGAGCCTTCTTCCCGAGGACTCCCCGCCGGCGCCGGGGTGGGGCGATAGAGGTCGGTAAGCACAGGTAGCCATCCACCTGCCAGCACCTGTTCCCAATTCCCTTGGACAATTCAGATCAGCTCGCAGGTTCTGTGCTTGGCGGCGAAGGCGGTCCGGCATCGCGAGTAATTCCCTTGTTCTCCGCCGCAGGTTGCGAAGGCCGCGGTGTGAAGCGCCGGCGCTCGGGCGGCGCCGCGTTGGTCACGGCGCGCGGCACAGGGCGGAACACAATTTCGATCTGTATCTTGTCCAGATCTTCGCCGCGGAGTTCGATAATCTGGTCAAAGCCCTCCTGCTTGATGACGGACTTGGCCTGCTCGAACAATTGATACTGGCGCTCGATGGCCGCGCGGCCGACCGTCCGCTCCCGTTTCGCGTCGTGGTCCAGGCACACCTCGAGCGGAACGTCGAAAAGCAAGACCACCGCCGGCACGCGGTAGCGGCGCGCCAGCTCCAGCAGGCTCTGGCGCGAGGCCGCCGTGAGTGCCGTGGAATCGACCACGCTGAGACGATTGATTCCCAGCCGCTGCTCGACCAGGAAATGGACCAGCGCAAAGGCTTGTGTCTGAAAGCGCTGATCACGCTCATCGTCCGAGACCAGCGCCCGGGCCTGATCGGAGGAGATGATTTGGGTGGGGCGGAAATGCCGCGCGGCGAAGGTGGATTTTCCGCAGGCGGCTGGCCCGCACAGCACCACCACCGAAGGCCTGACTAATCGGATGGTTTTCGACCCGCTATCGTCTGGGACCGCGTTTGGTTCCGTCGTCATGGTTTTTGTCCGTGAAGGCGCGAGGAAGCTCGGAAGCGCTCCCGAATCGTGACTCGTAGCGAGCCGCTCCCGTGGAATAGTTGATTATACGCCCCCGGAGAGGTTACCCGACAAAGAGCTTGGCCTCCGCGCCAGCTTCCCTCCCCTCTGCCGTTTGCCTACGCCGCTTGCTTCTCTTTCCCCATGATCGCGAGCATCTCGTCGTTCATAGAGAACTTGAAAGCGGGCAGGTTCCGCGCCTTGGCCTGGGCCTCTTCGGCGCGGGTCAGTGAAATCACATCTGCTTTGGTCACGGCCTGAAGTCCCCGGCGGCTGAGCTGGGCGAGTATCTCCTCGGCGGTTGCCGAGGTGCGCGCTGCCGCGCCCTCGAGGTACTTCAGCACCGGGTTGGCTCCCTGTTCCGCGTCGTACTTGGCTTTGCCCACCAAGCCTTCACTGGCCTTGCGCGCCCAGCCCACCACGTAGCAGCCTTCCAGGACCTTGCCGGCCTGGGGGTCGAACACCTCGTAGGCCGCGCGGTTGGGGTCGGCCGGGTCGGGATTGGTCAGGTAGCCGCCCTTTTCGTAGGGCAGGCCCAGCGCCGGATCCACCACGTCGCCAATGGCGAAGATCATGGTATCGAACTCCAGGTCCGTAGTTTGGTCGGTAGCTTTCGCCGCCGTCGTGTCGCCTTTGCGCACCAGGAGGTTCTCCACCACGGTCAGCTTCGAGATTCGGCCCTGGCTGTCCATCTTGATGGCCATCGGTGATGTGAGCAGGCGGAAACTCAGCCGGCTCTGGACCGGCGTACTGACGGGTTTGTTCAACCACGGGAAAGTCGTCTCGGGAACCTTGGTGATGTCCTGCTCGCAGGCACGGATGCGGTCAGCGATGCGCGTGAGTTCGTCCCGCAAGGTCTGGCGGTCCAGGTGCATTTCGATGTGGTCGAATTCCTTTTCGTCGAACTTGACTTCAAAGGGCCCGCGACGCGCGATGACGCTTACCTCTTCCGGCTTCTGCCCCGGCATGTCCTGGAGCAGCCAGCGCGCGATGTCCACCATCACGTTGCCCATGCCAATGATGGCCACGCGACGCCCGGTGGAGAAGTCCTGTGAGGCGAAGGGCGGGAGTTGATTGTAGTAGTACACAAAATCCTTGGCGCAATAGATGCCCCTGGCTTCCTCGCCCGGCAGGCCCAGCTTCTTCGTGCCCTGCGCGCCCACCGCGAAAACCATCGCCGCCGGATTCCACTGCCGCAACTCATCGATGCTCAGCGCCCCGGCACCTCCTACGGGCACGTTTCCGAAGTAGTGCACGTTGGGCATTTCGAGAGTCTTCGCGAACTGCTTTCGCAAGCCCGCCTTCATGTGAAACTTCTGGGGATAGATGCCGTACTCCGCGAGCCCTCCCGGCTTGATGTCGCGGTTGAACACAATCACCTCGTGCCCCGCCGCGGCAATCTTCCGCGTGGCAAAGAGCCCCGCCGGTCCTGCGCCGATGACAAGTACCGTGCCTCGCTCCACTAGGAACCTCCTTCAACTCATTCTCGGGGAACTTCTCCCGTCCCGACCTGCGCTGGCACCGCCCCACGCCGTGCCCTCATCCTCGCTGGCCAAAATGCCCCCTCGCCAAATCCGCAAGGCTAGCAGAAAGTGGCAACGGGTGGATAGACATTTCCTTCGGCCGTTGGGCAAATCGCCCCACTCGGCTGCGACGAAAGCACTTATTGGGCCAACTGGAGGGGACATTGTGGCCCTTCGGCCGGAGAAATTCTCCAAGCCACCCCGCGGAGGCGGCGGGATTCCTGCTCGCCGGCAAGACGCCGGCGAGGTCTCGACTCCCACCGGAAAGGGTGGTATTCTCGGGCGCGTCATGAAGCAGCGCGGTCTGTTGGGGGGATGTCTCCCACGACCCGCTGCTCTGTGTGGCCAAGTGACCAGCGAAGCGGAGACTTCATCGCAAGACCAGATTCCATAGGAATCCCAGGGAGGCGAAATGGCCAGATTCTGCACGAGTTGCGGTTCAGTCATAGACGAAAACATGAAGTTCTGCCTCAAGTGTGGCGCACAAGTAGGAGCGCCTGCCGCTCCGGCGCCGGCGGCTGCACCCCCGCCAACTGCAACGCCTGTGGCAGTTCCGCCCGCAGGGGCTGCGGCCGTAGGCGCGCCCGCCGCGAAGGCGGGGAGCCCCATTCTGAAGATCGTGCTCATCGTAGTTGGCATTTTCGTGTTCCTTTGCGTAGCCGGAATGGTGACCTGCGGCTACTTCGCCTACAAGGCTAAACAGAAGCTTTCCGGCATGGTCGAGACCACCAAGACAATGACGGGCAGCGAGAGCACGCCGGAGGTCAGCATCGAGAAAGGTGGCGAAGGCTCCGAGGCGGAGACCGCTGCGACCGTGGACGTGCCTCCTTATCCGGGCGCGACGGCGACCGAGGGTGGCGGCCAGTTCTCTTTTGGCGGCAGGGGCGGGATCAGCAGTCAGCAATACGAAACCCCAGACTCCGTGGACCAAGTCCTGGCCTTCTACAAGGACAAGCTCGGTTCCAAGGCCCGCGTTCAAGAATCCGAAGGGAAGGCCATCCTGACGCTGGCCAGCAAGAATGGGCTGTCCACGGTCACCATCACGCGTGCGGCAGGGGCCGAGAAAACCAAGATCACCATCGCGCGCATCGGAAAGTAGCAGCAGTCCGGGGAGACGGATCCGGGCCGAGATGGGCGGGATCGGGAGGTGAAGGCAACATGAGGCGCTCATGGGTTTGCGCACTCCTCTTAGCTATGGTGGGGGCCTGTTTCCAACTGCCGATCGCTCACGCGCAAGCTCCGGCCGCTCCTGCTGCTCCCTCTGATCCGGTGATTGAGCAGCTCAAGAGCGCTGATGCCGGCAAGCGCGCCCAGGCCGCGCGCGAGCTGGGCAAGCGTGGCGACCCGTCCATCGTGCCCGTGCTGACAGCAGCGCTTTCTGACTCCAGTGAAAAGGTGCGTCGCGAGGTCGTCGTGGCGCTCGCCTCCCTCCGTTCGCCGCAAGCGCTTGACCCGATGATCTCCGCCACGCGTGACCGGGAACCCAAGGTCCGCTCACTCGCCGTGCAAGCCTTGACGGGGTACTACACGGGTGAGGTTCCTTCCACGGGATTCACAGGCTTCGTGCAGCGCACTTGGCGACGAGCTAAGGGCCGCTTCGTGGAGGAGAACATCCGGATCGACCCGGGCGTCACCGTGGAACCGAAAGTGGTCTCGGCGTTGGTCGACACCATGAACGATACGCGGGCGATCGAGGTCTCGCGCAAAGCGGCGAGCGGCCTGGGCATCCTGATGGCGCAAGCCGCGGTTCCCGACTTGGTGAAGGCAGCGAACTCCGCCGACACGGACCTGGCCGTCGAAGCCCTGATCGCGTTGGCCAAGATCAAGGACCAGTCCGCCGGCCCGCAGTTGATGAACCTGCTGGATTCCGACAAGAAAGACGTGAAACAGGAGGCCGCCGTCACCGTGGGCGTCCTCCACACCACCGAAGCCCTTCCCAAGTTGCAGGCGATCTTTGAGAACAATCCCGACCTACCCACCAGGGAGAGAGCCCTCGAAGGTCTGGCGTATCTCGGCAGCCCGGTTTCCAGTCCCGTGTTCCTCAAGGCCCTTTTCAGCGCGGAGAAGAGTTTCCGCACCTTCGCCGCCGAAGGTCTGGCGCGTTCGCACGACACGAAGGCTCTGCCCGATCTGGAAAGGGCCGCGCCCGCCGAAAAGGATGCCGAGGCGCGGCTGGCCATGCAGTACGCCATCACGGCTCTGGGCAAGCTGGACTACTTGAGCGCTGTAGTGGCCGAGCTGGGATCGAAGCTGCACGGCAACTCCGCCCAGGCGTACCTGGTGGAGCTCACGCGGGATTCGAGCTTCCTACCTCGTTTGTATCCCTTCATGAACAGCCAGGACAGTGATGTGCGCCGCAGACTGTGCACGGTGCTGATGTTCACGGGCGATGCCACCAGCGTGGAACACCTGGAGCACTTGTCGCATGACCGCAACGGTGACGTCGCCACGGAAGCTGCGCGCGCGCTGCGCGCCGTCCGCCTACGGAAGTCGTAATCGCGCTCTGCCAACCGCGCTGAACCTCACGCTTGCCGATGGGGCATCCTGATAAAATGTTGAAAATAAGCACGTTATCAGCTTTGCCTAAATTCTCAACACTTGATGATTCTAAAGGACTTATCAGCTTTGTTTTCAGTTTTCAGGAATGAATTGACTGATTCTAAAGGACTAACCAGGTTCGTTTTTTTTAAGGGTATAGGGAAACCGCTTCTGGAAGGCTGGGTCCAGCTCTTTGCGACCTGCCGATATCCTGCTGTGACCACCGGCAACGCCTCGATCTTCCGTCCCTGTGGTGCTGCGGACAGCGCCGCTGCAACTGGCTGCGGCGGCTTGCAGAACTCGATTCCCAGTCACTCGTTCCTCCTGCCGGCTCCAGCCGCCTAGAAATCCGTCCAGTCCAGGCAACTGTCTTATTGCATAGACTAACACACTCGGCCAGAAAAGTCAAGAGAAAAATGGCCCGGCTCCCTTGACGGCTGCGCCGAGTCCGAGATCGCAGACCTGGAATGAAAGGTCTGCGCCAGCGGGCGGTGAATTTGTAATTCTGCGGGCAGGTGTTGGTGATCACCCGCTCGCCGCCGTAGGGATAGTAGTCGGCTTCGTAGCACGCCGCCGTCTGGCCCGCCTGCACGATCACCCGCGAGCTGCCCAGGTGGTCGGCAGAGTAGTAGAAGACGTGGTCCGAGGCATCGCGCCGCGCCAAGCGCTGACCGCCAAAGAAGATTCAGTACTTCAGCAGGCTGCCCGAGGAGCCAGTTTCACGAAACACATTACCGCCAGGCTGTTCCCCTGACTACTTGGGATGGGGCCTATAGATAAACGGCTGTGGCTTGGAGATGAGTGTACATTTCTTCAGGCTCGAGCCACTCACCAACTCCACGTCCTGCTCCACAATGAATCTATAGTTCTTCCCGGGCATTAAGTCGTCCGCAGGAATGAGGCCAAGATCGAACTGTTGAAGGGGTAAACGCGCCCCGGGACCGATTTTCTTCACAGGGGTTGCCTTGGGAGGCGGGGGAGCAGTCGCCTCTGGCGCTCCGGGTCCGATTCCCCAGTTGCCGATGTCCTTCCATTTGCCTGAACCCAGCATTTGCAGACGCCATCGGAGGCCGACAGGGTCGACGCGGACCGCAACGATGTCCCCGGTTCGGTTTCGGATGTAGACTTGCCAAGCCCGTGTACCTCCAGTTACGGAGACCCTCACGACGTCAAGCCCTAGCGACTTGCAGTTATGCTGCTCGGGAAATACCGCAGTACTTAAGAATAGGAGCGAGGCGAGGGCACCTGAGGAGGCTTTGGTGGTCACTATGGCTTCTCCTTCGTTTTCTGATCTTCCTCCGGCGGGTTCTTCTCACTGCACGAGGGATCGCCGCTGCAAGCTCTGCGCCCCATCTCGTCGATTTCTTCCTGCGTAAACTGCGAGCTCGGGTTCCGAGGATCGCCCATTAGGGACCCTTCCTCGCCTGGCAGCGGCTTACCCGTCACCGGATCGTATTTGTCTTCCAGGCCACCGAAGTGAAGCGTCTCATGTTTCTGCGTTGTCGGATCGGAAATTTCGTCTGGTTTCCCAGTTCCCTGATTACCACCTGTCACTTCCGTCTTTTTCGCGGTGGGATCTACTTTCATCTCATTTCGGCCCGCAGCGGGAAGGGCCCTCGGGTCGGTAGTCACATTCACCTTGATATCGATTGTCAGGCCGAAGCTCGTTTTGCGAGGTCCACCAATGCCGGCGTTGGCTTTCTTTTCCCAACTGGCGGCCAGCTCCTCTGTCGCGCCCGGTCCCGTGAGCAGTATGTTTATGGTTACTGGCTCCGTATTTGTTTTCGGATTGTAGCGGCCATAAATGAAATCTTTCCCATCAAGGTCTACGAAGGCAAGTGGATTGTTTCGACTATACGCGAACCTGTTCCAACTTTGGGGATCCGCGCTGCGACCACTTGCGGCCTTCGGGTCGACGCTCATGAATCTCCCCAAATTGTTCTCATAGAACCTCGCCCCGAAGTAGTCATTCTGGGTTTCGGTGTCGCGCTCCTTGCCGGTGAATTTGTAGTTCTGCGGGCAGGTGTTGGTAATCACCCGCTCGCCGCCGTAGGGGTAGTAGTCGGCCTCGTAGCACGCTGCCGTCTGGCCCGCCTGCACGATCACCCGCGAAGTCCCCAAATGGTCCCCAAAGTAGTAGTACACCGTGCCGCTCGGGTCCGGGTCGCGCCGGGCGATCCGCCGCCCGCCGAAGAACACATACTCGGTGGGGTAGTTCCCACCGAGGTCGGTTTCCGTCAAGACCTCGCCCCCCAAACCGTACCAGTAGAGCTTGCCATTCGATTTCTTCACCCGCTGGCCGTCACCATCGTAAGTGTAAGTCACCCCTGCCGCCGAAGTCTGATGATTTTCGGCGTCATAGACGTAGCTGTGCAACGGGTCGCTGGTCAGGTTTCCGGCGGCATCGTAGGCATACCCGGAAGTGCTGATGCGGTTGTCCGCGCCGACGGAGATATTCAGCAGGGTCGCCGTACACTTGGTCACCGTCGCCGTGGTCAGGTTCGCCCAGATGTCGTACCCATAGCTCAGCCCCCAACAATTGGGGTCGGGCGAACTGCCCTGCGTGTAGGCGGTGGCGATGCGGTTCAACTGGTCATAGGTGAAGGACTGCGTCCGGTTCGTGTCCTGGTAGTTCGTGATAGACATCACGTTGCCATTGTTGTAGCCGTTCGCATCGCCGAACAGCCGGTAGCGCAGAGTGTCGCACGTCAAAAACTCTGCCACTGCGGTGATGGGAAGGGTCGCCGGCTGGCGTCGACCCTCTTGGGTCGGCGCTCGTTGCGGGAATCCTTCACACTGGCCGATAGTATCACCACGGTAAAGGCCATACAAGCGACAACACGGCGTCGTGTGAATGGCGAATTCTCCTGACCACTGGCAACCGGCAACTGGGAACTGGCTACTGACCGAGGAAAGGCCCACGGTCAGAAAAACGCTGACTGTAGCTACCAGCTACCCCCTACCAGCGTTGTTCTCGAATACGATACGCTTCGCCTTGAACTCGCACTTCGCGTGCCCCTACCGCACAGACCCGGCCAGTCAGTAACCGCGGGACCGCCCCACCTCCTGCACCGACAGGTGATTGAGAGCCCCGCGCAGGTATGGTAAAATCGCTTCTTTCAATCACCGGGGAAAAATCCAAAGAGGACCCATGCACCCGTCGTCTGCCCGCAAAACGGACACTCTTCGGCCACGCGCGCAGGAATTGAGGCTGGCCCACAGCCCGGATTCTGACGATGCTTTCATGTTCTACGCCTTGGCGACCAAGAAGATCCGGACCGGGTATCTGAAGTTCACGCACGTGCTGGAAGACATCGAGACGCTCAACCAGAAAGCCCTCGAGGGGGTTTACGACATCACGGCAATCTCGTTTCATGCTTACGCCCACCTCGCCGACCGTTATCTGTTACTCCCCTGCGGGGCGAGTTTTGGCGACCGCTACGGTCCCGTGGTGGTGGCTCGAGGCCCGCTGGGGCCCGGAGGTCTCAAGGGGAAGAAGGTGGCGGTGCCGGGAAAGCTGACCACTGCCTATCTTGTGCTCCAGCTCTACGAGCGGGAGGTCGAACCCGTCTTCACCGCCTTCGACCGGATTTTCGAGAGTGTCACCCAGGGCGAAGCGGACGCCGGCGTGGTGATCCATGAAGGCCAACTGACGTACCCCGGCGAAGGCTTGCGCAAGATCGTGGATTTGGGCGAGTGGTGGTACCAACAGACGGGATTGCCCCTTCCCCTGGGCGGGAACGCTATCCGGAGCTCGCTCGACCGGCGCATCCTGCACCAGGCGGCGCGGCTTATCAGGGAGAGCATCGAGTACAGTCTCAAACATCGTGAGGAAGCTTTGGAGTACGCGATGCAATTCGGCCGGGGGCTGGACGCCAGCACCGCCGACCAGTTCGTTTCCATGTACGTGAACGACTGGACGCTCGACTACGGCGAGCGGGGTCGCCAAGCGGTTCAGACCCTGCTCGATCGCAGCTTTGAGAAAGGGCTGCTGCCGCACGCGGTGAAGGCGGAGTTCGTCGGGTAGTCGTCCTCTATCCGTGGCCCGCGGTCAGCCACGATGAACAGATTGCGGACGACAGGCAACGAGAGAGGTCAGGAGAATCCAGCTCAGCATGGAACTGCTCCTCGCGAACCACAGCGGTTATCCCCGCATTGGGGAGAGCGCGGAATTTCAATTGCTGCGCCGCACGATCGGCCAGTGGGAGAAAGGCGAGAAGCCCGACGCCGACCTGCGCGCCGCCGAAAACCGCTTGACGGAACTTGCCCTGGCCGACCAGATCGACGCCGGCCTGGACATCGTCACCGACGGGCAAATCCGCTGGTACGATCCCGTATCGCACCTCGCAGGGAAACTGAGCGGAATTCAGATCAACGGCCTGCTGAGGTTTTTTGACACGAACACCTACTTTCGCCAGCCCGTCGTGCATGCCAAGATCGAGCGGACGAAGGCCCTAGGGCTCGAGGAATTCCTGTTCGCCCAGGCCAAGTCCGCGCAGCCTGTCAAGCCGGTGCTGACGGGTCCGCTAACCCTGGCCCGGCTCTCGATTGAACAGAATGGCGGCGCCGGAGGCTTCGAGAAGGTGTTGGAGGGCTACACCGCAGCGCTCGCCCAGGAAGTTGCCGCGCTGGCCGCGGCGGGGGCGACTCTGATTCAGGTTGACGAACCGGCTCTACTGAAGCACCCGGGTGACGTGGCCCACGTCGAGCGCAGCCTTGGGGCCCTGGCGGCGGCGAAGGGTGCTGCCCAGTTGGCGCTCGCGCTTTACTTCGGCGATCCCGCACCCCTCTACGATGAGCTTCAGCGGCTGCCCATCGACGTCCTGGCCCTCGACTTCACTTACAGTCCCGGCCTCGCGGACGTGGTCGCCACCAGAGGCAGTTCAAAGACGCTCGCGCTGGGCCTGGTGGACGGGCGTAACACGAAACTCGAAGACCCGAGCACACTAGCGCGAGTGTTGGAACGGACGGCCGGGCGCTTGGGGTCGAGCCGCGCCTACCTGACGCCCTCCTGCGGTTTGGAGTACCTACCGCGCGACCGCGCGCGGCTGAAATTGCAGCACCTCAGCACCATCAAGAAAGCGTTCTTGGGGAGCAAGGCATGAGCCGAGAGAAGCTCCGCCAGTTGGGAATCGATCTGCCGCTCTTCCCCACCACCTCGGTGGGGAGTTTTCCCAAGCCCGATTATCTGGTGAAGGCCCGCGCCGATTTTGCCCGGAGAAAGATCACGCGTGCGGAGTTGGACGAGAAGGCCCGCCAGGCCACGCGCTTCTGGGTCGAGAAGCAGGAAGAACTCGGCGTGGACGTGCTGGTGGACGGCGAGATGTACCGCGGGGACATGGTGGCCTACTTCGCCGAGCATTTGCGCGGGTTTGAGGAAGGCGGTCTGGTCCGCTCTTACGGCAATCGCTACTACCACAAGCCCATCATCACGGGCGAAGTTGGCTGGGAAAGCCCCATCACCGTGGAGTGGTGGAGATACGCGCAGGCCCTCACCCGCCGACCCGTGAAAGGCATGCTGACGGGACCCTACACGGTGATGGACTGGTCGTTTAACGAGTTCTATCCCAGCCGCCGCGACACGTGCCTGGCGCTGGCGAGAGAAATCCGCCGGGAGGTTGAGGCCCTGCTCCAGGCCGGGGCGAAAATCGTGCAAATTGATGAGCCGGCAGCCTCGGTCCGTCCCGAAGAACTGGCGGTGGCCATCGAGGCCCTGCACGTGGTCACGGACGGCCTGCCCGCCTATTTCATCACCCACATCTGCTATGGCGCGTTCGAGTTCATCTATCCCGGGATGCTCAACATGCCGGTGGATAACTTCGATCTGGAACTGTCGAACAGCGGGCTCGACATGCTGGCACTCTTCCGGCAGCACCGCTTCACGAAGGACCTCAGTTTTGGCGTGGTGGATGTGCACTCTCACGTCGTCGAGGAACAAGCGGTGGTCGAGCAGCGGCTACGACAAGCCCTGGAAGTCCTGCCGAAGGAAAACATCTGGGTGGACCCCGATTGCGGCCTGAAGACGCGCACCGTGGAGGAAGCCATCGCGAAGATGAAGACCCTCGTCAGCGCGGCGAAGGCGATGAGGAACTAAGCCCGTCGTAGGTCGCTGCCGTTCAGTGGCCGGGGGTGCATGATCCACTTCCAATAGATGACTGGCGGCAGGCTCATCGGCTCCGGTTCCACTGGCCCCCGTAATGACAACATCTGAAACAACCAAGCGGATTCCCTATACAGCTATTCAGAAGAAGATCCTCGCCGCCCTGGCCTGCACCGTGGGACTACGGATGCTGGGGCTGTTTCTCGTGATGCCCGTCTTCACCCTCTACGGCCTCCAGTTCACCCACTCGCGTTTCCTGGTCGGTTTTGCCTTCGGTTGCTATGGACTCACGATGGCGGTGCTCCAGGTTCCTCTGGGGCGGCTCTCGGACCGCATCGGGCGGCGAAAGGTTCTGCTGCTCGGCATGGCGCTGTTCAGCTTGGGTTCATTTCTCTGCGCCATACCTCATTGGTTTCCGCCCTCGCTCCAGATCGGCGTCCTGATTTTCGGGCGGCTCGTCCAGGGCGGAGGCGCCATCATCTCCGTGGCCTTCGCCGCCCTCGCTGATCACATCGAACCCGCACGGCGCTCGACGGCCATGGCCATCCTGGGGATTCCCATCGGTGCAGCGTTCGTCATCGGCGTCATTGGAGGGCCCATTCTGGCCGGGATTTTCGGCACCGCCTTCCTTTTCTGGCTTACGGGTTTTCTCGGCTTGCTCTCGGATGGTGTCCTGGCGCGCTATCTGCCGGAGGTCCCGCCCCAGGCCAGCACTCCCACCCCCCTGCGGGAAGTGCTGCGCGTTCGCCCTCTGCTGGCCTTCGGATTCGGCGGCTTCCTGATGAACTTCTTCATGGCAACTTTCTTTTTCTACTTCCCGCTCATCGCCACGGGTCAACATCACCTGCGGTTGTCCCAGTATTACGCGCTCCTGCTGCCCATGATGATCGTAAGCACGGTCACGATGTTCGGCTTCTCGCGGGGAGCGGACCGCGGTTGGGGGCGGCCTCTGGCGGCCGTCGCCTTTCTAGCTTTCCTGCCGAGTTCCCTTTTACTCTTCCGGCCTGAGGTGCTGGGATTTGATCCGGCACACCTGACTTCGGTTCTGGTCGGCGGCACACTTTTCTACATCGGCTTCACCGGTCTCGAGCCCATCCTCCCGAGCTTGGTCAGCAGATTCTCGCCTGAGAATGCTTATGGCACGGCACTCGGGGTCTATAACACCCTCCAGTTCGCGGGCAGTTTTGTGGGCGGATCGCTGGCTGGCGCTCTGTCGCAACTGCCCGCGACCCACCTGATGAGGGTGCTCATGGGCGCCTCCCTACTCGGATTCCTCCTGATGCTTCCCCGATCGGAGCACTAGTACCTGCCTGCAAGGCCTACGGTTCTTTGCCCCTGAGTTTCAAGCGGGACGGATTTTGCAGAGGGGAACAAGAGAAGCCAACTCGGAGGGAAGAGAGTTGCGCGCCTCACTGGAACGCGACTCTCCTTCTCCCGAAGGAATCCACTTGTGAGAGTCGTACCCCCGCGCCGGAATTTCGGGGTGACAAGGTGCTAAGTCACTTCAAGAGAGATGAGTAGTTGCTTGGGGGGTAAGCCGCAGGATGGAGTCGCCCAGAAAAAACAACGGGCGGCGCCAAGGCTTTCCTTGGTTGCCGCCCGTTCCTATATCCTCAGAAGCTCGCCGCTGCTAGTCGGCCGACGGGCAGCTCATGCCCTCGGGCGGAGTGTACACACTCGTCTGCGTGTAATTGTTCAGCGCACAGCCCGCCGCGTTGGCTGCGTCCGCTGCGGCCTGCGCCGCTGCTTCCGCCGCCTGCGCCGCCGCAACCGCGGCTGCCGCCGTGCCGTTCGCCGCCGCCGCCGCATCGCGCGCGTCTCCCGCCCGCGAGATCGCTACGCCCGAAAAGACGGCCGAGACGCCCGCGGCACCAACCGTGGCAAGCTGCAAACCCGTCGAGCTGCTAATTCCCGCGCTGCCACCAGACCCGGCTGCGCCACCTTGCGGGCTGCGGGCCTCGCGCGCCGACAAGGTGATCGTCTTCCCCTTCACCACCTCCACCGCCGGCCCGCTGCCTTCCACCCGCAGCTTCCCTTCCTTCGCTGTCACCACGACCACCCCGTTCAGGAGCGCCACTTCGCCCAGCGTCTTGAATCCCGCCACCGGCAGAATCGAAACCTCGCCTACTTTCACCCGCAGGCTCACTCCCTCTGCCGCCCGGTACAGCGACACATTCCCTTGCCCCAGCAGCACCGTCACCTCGCCCGTCTCCCGCAGGAACGACGCCACCGTCTCCCGTCCAAAGACCAGCCGGCTCCCCGGCTCCACGGCCACCACCGCCGCGCCATCCTTGACTGCCAGGCTGTCGCCGCTGAACACCGTGGTGTTGGGCAAGAGCGCCTGCCCCCCCATCGTCGCGTTCATGCTCCCAGCTACCGAGCCGACCACCGCCGACCCGCCAAAGGCTGAAACCGATGCCGCCAGTACCACCAGGAGCACCAGTAAAGATACGCGCGCTTTTCCTTTTTCGCTGAACATGTTCCTGACTCCTTCTTGGGTTGGGCCGGTCTTCCCACAGACCCGAGCCGTGGGTGCTTCAATAGGCCCCTACACTCATGACAGAACGCAGCCGAATGCTACAAGACCATCCCCGCCTTGTCAAGTACCTTTTACAGAAAAATTCCTCCACCACCTTTGTGTCTGTTTACCCCGAGACAGTTGCCCACGATCACATCTCTTCCAGAATTTCTCGGCCCTTCACTGGCTGATGAGCCTCTGCCGTTCGTCTCGAGTCTACCAGCACAGACCAAGCGCGCGCGTCCCAGGAGGCAACAGAGTGGGCGCCAGTCGCACCAAGTCAATGAGAATGTGCTTCTTCTTCAGGGCCCGGATCCCTTCCTGGAATTCCGGGTGGGTTCCCGCCACCACGATGACCTCGCTGACAGCGAGAATCTCGCGAAGCGAACCGAGGAGCAGATGTGGCAGTTGAGGAAGTTCCCTATCCACAAAATCTCGGTTGGCTCCAATCAGCCGCTCGAGGCTCACCCGCGGATCGTATACCTTCACCTCTCTTCCCGCCTCAAGCAGTCCCTTCACCAGGGCACAGGCAGGACTTTCCCTCAAATCATCGGTGTCCGACTTGAAAACCAGCCCGAGGACCCCCACTCTCTTCTTCCCGGTGGCGAGCACCAATTCCGTGGCTCGCCGCAGGTGGCGAGAGTTGCTCGCAAGGATATTCGCGAGCAGAGGGACTTCCAACCGCGCTCGCCGGGCCATGGCACAGAGGGCCCTGACATCCTTGGGCAGACACGGCCCGCCAAAGGCGAATCCGGGCTTGAGGTAGAGGGGGGAGATGTTCAGCTTGGTGTCGCGGACGAAGATCTGCATCACTTCATGACTGTCAACGCCCAAGGCCTTGCCCAAAGCCCCCATCTCATTGGCGAAAGAAACCTTGAGGGCGTGAAAAGCGTTGTCGGCGTACTTCACCATCTCCGCTACCTTCAGGGAGGTCACGAAAAGGGGAGCTTTGATAGGCCGCCAAAGCTCCATCAACGCTCGCGCACTGCGTGCATCGTAGCTGCCGATCACCGTCTTGGGTGGGTGGAAGAAGTCGTGAATGGAGGAACCTTCGCGCAGGAACTCAGGGTGAAAGCACACGCCGAAATCGCGGCCAGCTTTCTTCCGGGCTCTACGCTCGAGCGTGGGGATCACGAGACTTTCCAGCGTGCCCGGCGGCACGGTGCTTCGAACCACCACCGTGTGATAGCGCCGGGCAGCGCCGAGCGCCCGCCCAATGTCGTCCACCGCGTGCCGCACGTGATCCAGGTTTGCCTCGCCATGGCGGCGCGACGGAGTGCCCACACAAACCAGCGACAGCTCCGAAGCCGTGACGGCCTCGCCAGGTCGGAGAGTGGCTCGGAGCCTCCCGGCGCGGACGCCCTGCGAAACCAGCGCTTCCATTCCCCTCCCCGTCACGGGACAATGGCCCTCATTGATGCTGCAAACCTTGGTCGGGGAAATGTCAATCCCACATACTTCGTGGCCCATCCGAGCCAGGCAACCGCCCGTGACGCAGCCCACGTAGCCAAGACCAAACACTGCAATTCGCATTAAAACTCTCAGAACTTCACAACTCGCCAGCCGGCCAGCTTGAATCCGCGCGGCCTGCTGAGGGACTATATTCGACCCCTGAGCCAGAAGTCAAAGTTGCTCGCCTGGGCCGCAGGGCAAGGCGGGCCCTGCGATTGCCTAGGCCCTCGACTGTTTGCTGGACAGCGCCACTAAGTCCAGATCCCGCAACCTTGCCCTGGGGATGAGCGGAAACAACAATGGGGTTGATTGCCGGCTCGCAAGACTCTAGAATGGTCGGTTTGACTTGGCCCCTGATTCCAGTGGCTGGCGGGACCCTAGCAGCAGAATGTCAATTCGTATTACTGGAGGTTGTCAGGCCCGGTGGCGGCCACCCAACACAGCGCCTGCGGGCACTCAGTTCCACGACTAGCACATCCTATGGACCATTTCCGACAGTTCTCGTCTCTCAATCATTTTCGAAATCTCTTTCTCCTGGCAGCTCTCATCGGTTTTGCTCTCGTATCTCCACTGTTCACGCTCGAGGGCGCACCCGCACCCGCTTCCCTCTGGGGTCCGGACACCTGGGTGGCCGCGGGGAGCTCCCGCCTCGTGCGCGTAGTCAGCAGTGAAGACCTTGTTTCCCCAGGTCTTACCCCCACGGCCAGCTTCTCCCCAGGGCCCGTCACCGTGAACTACATCCTGGTCGGCACGGCTCGGGACCTGACGATTTCCGTCACCGTCCCCTCGGCGGCGGCTCCCGGCCTTCAGACCTTGGAGATTACCGACGGCGTCCTGACCCACACGGTGGCGGATGCCCTGCGGATCGTCGATGCCACGATTCCCAACCCTTCCCCGTCGGTCCTTTCGCTGGGTGGCTCGGCGGTTCTCTCTATTGCCTCGCATCCCCTGTTCAGCGGGCAATCCGCGTTCTCACTCGATTTGGGGCCGGATATTTCCGTGGGGCCGGTAGCTATGCAG
>JBEKCQ010000050.1:0-22151 GCA_050014795.1 Terriglobia bacterium
TATGAAGCCCAAGGTCTTCGTCACTCGCCCGCTTCCCGCCGCCGCCCTGGAGCGGCTAGCCTCGCGGTGTATGGTGGCGGTCCATCCCGAGGACGGCGCGCTCCAGCCGGCGCAACTCGGCGCCGCCTGCCGCGAAGTCGAAGGTCTGCTCGTGGTCGGCGTGCGTGTGAACGAGGAGGCCCTGAAGCACGCGCCCCAGTTGCGCGTGGTGGCGAACTGCGGCGTCGGCTACGACAACATCGACGTGGCCGCTTGCACGGCGCGCCGCATCGTGGTCACCAACACGCCCGGCGTGCTCACGGAGACGACGGCGGATCTGGCCTTCGCGTTGCTGATGGCCGTGGCGCGGCGCGTGGTGGAAGGCGACCGCTTGGTGCGCGAGGGCCGCTGGCAGCGCTGGCAGTGGAGCATGCTGTGGGGCGCCGACATCCATCGCCACACGCTGGGCCTTTACGGTTTCGGTCGTATCGGCCAAGCGGTAGCGCGGCGCGGGCGCGGCTTCGAGATGCGCGTGATCTATCACGACGTCCAGCGCGCCGGCGCAGAAATCGAACGAGAACTAGCGGCCCAGTTCGTGGACCGCGAAACCTTACTGCGCGAGTCGGACTTCCTCAGCCTGCACGTTCCGTTGACGCCCGAGACTCATCACCTGATCGGCGCGCGCGAACTCAGTCTGATGAAGCCCTCCGCGTTTCTCATCAACACCGCGCGTGGCAAAGTTGTGGATGAGGAAGCGCTGGTCGAAGCACTCAAGTCCCGCCGCATCGCCGGCGCGGGCTTGGACGTTTTCGAGCACGAGCCGCACCTTCACCCCGAGCTAGCGAAGCTGGAGAACGTCGTCCTGCTGCCGCACCTCGGCAGCGCCACCGCCGAGACGCGCTTGAAGATGGCGTTGCTGGCCGTCGAGAATCTGCTCGCCGCGCTCGACGGCCGCCGCCCGCCCAACATCGTCAATCCCGAAGTCTATGGCTGAGTACTGCCAGAATGCCCTGCCACCGGAGTTGCTCGGTGTCCGGAGATGCTCAGGTAGGAACAAAAGGTGCCAACCGGGGCTAACGCCTTCTGAGGACTAGCAAGTGCTCTTCCCGAATCACTCCGTCATGGCCGTTTCTTCGTGTGGGGACCCATCGATCACGAATCTTGTCTTTGAAGATGGAGTCCAATCGAAACCCCTCGTTTGATGCCAAATCAGCTATGATCCTAGATGTCGGGATGACAATCCCCGAAATGAGGTTATAGGAGGAGACTATTGCACAGTATGCCCCTGCATTTAGGATCTTCCGAATTTCCGAGAAGACCTGGTGCATGTCCAGGACGTACTTCGCAAAAACACACGCATTTTTGCGGTTCCTCTTTGCGAGCGCTCTCCTGACTTCTTCAGCCGATAAGCAAGGGAGCTGGGCTTCGAGGAGGTCGGGGTCGAGAAGAATGCGATCACTCCCGATGACCCGTCTGGACCACTCTCTTAAAGTAGAGGTTGTTGCGATCCCAAGACAGAGCAGCTCCAGTTTCGATGATCGGTAGTAGTCCTGGGCGTTCAAGTAAGGTGGAGAAGTGACGATGGCATCGATCCGCTGGTTCCTGAGCAAACGGGATAGTTCTCTTGAGTCTCCGTGTAGCACCTTTACGCTGAGAGACCCTTTTGTTCGGGCGAGCGTAGCGACGTAGTCGCGCTGGAGTGCAATCCATGCTCTAGCCTTTTGCTCAAAAAGCTTGAAGGGATCGAAATGTCTCCCCGATCGTTCTAATCTCGCCTTCTTTGATATGAAGGGCTTCGGCCCGCGGGTATCGGCGCGGGAGCAGGCCCTTACCGTTGACGCGGCGACCGCGACCCAAAACGAGGCGTCAGCCCAATCCATACGATGGGTGCATCGCTCAAGCGCGCTCCTCACGACCCCTAGTTTCCAAAGGGTTGCTGGGGTAAACCAATAGCTCGCATTTGCGAACTGAAATTCGAAAGGTGAACGCCAAGTCGAGAAGGTTTTCAGTATTTCTCGGAGTTGTGCCTCCAACAAATCGCCATCGTATGGCGTAGTTTTTGCTCGTGCGAGTAACACAGCATACGGGTTGAAATCAACTCCGACCGCTTTCCTATTATTCACCAATGATTCGACGAGGACGGCGCCGCTTCCACAGAAGGGATCAAGAATTGTCTCACCAGGACACGACACCCTTTCAAGTAGAAAGCGTGCCATGTGTGGAATCATCTTGGCGGGGTAGTTATCGAAGCCGTGGGTTATGTTTCGACCCCGTCCGATTCCAGGGAACATTCCCCTTAGATTAACCCGCTCCGGTTCTATCGTGGGCTCGGGGCCAACAACTGCCATGATCTGCCAATTCCCTCCGAGTAGAAAGGCTCATTGTGCTTCAAAGCCTGTGCGTAGATGATCGAGAACCGGCCGGGGTTCTCGCGCCAAAAAAGGTACAGGCCCACAGTCTGGGGCTTGTTGGCCAGTGGCGCAACGCAGCAGTGCCAATGGTGGAGAGGATACTCGCCGTTTTGACCGAGGAGGTGCGACAGATCATTGCGGAGTCCGTTGGGGTCCAGAGAATGCGCATACTTGAGCTTTTCGTGGCCAATCAAAGTGATCAGATCGCGGTTCATTTCTTCGGTCCGACCCTTCCACTCTGCATGGTAAGGTGGACTAGGGACGATGAGGACCGTTTCATTTGGTTCCAATGCATTGAAAAGCGCCATCGCGCGGTCTCGTTCATAACCAAGCAGAATTACAAGGAGAAGAGGCTTGCTAAGTGATTCAGCGTTGATAAATCCGGGCACTGGATTGATCTGACGGACGCCTGTGGACATTTGAAGGTACAGGTCTGCTACGTAATCTTTGGGCTCGGTGTAGAGAAGCTTCAAAGAATCCCACATTCCCAAATCGTCGACCGATTTGAGCAAAAGAAGTAGGTGCCGTTTCGTAAATGTGGATATATCAACCGTGATCACGCCGCCGGAGCTGGAGCGGCGCCGTTGAATCTCGTGCGAAAGTTTCGCAACAGCCGGGGCAGGGTCACCCTCAGAAGCGATGACGCGTTCTGAGGGGCATATGCCTTTCATTATTCTCTCGATTTCCGTCAAGTTGCGCTCTCGGCGAGGGTCTGGGTGCTCGTATTCTATGAGGTAGGCGAACTGACACCTATAGTCCTGGAACTTGCGCAGCGTTCCAAGGCAACGGTCCTCAAAACTCGCGCAGGCCACAAAGATATCGTCAGGAACGCCCGGCGAGTGAGTTCTTATTGTCTCGCATTCAATGAGACCCCGGGGCATACCTCGCCTCCTAGCTCGTCAGTCAAACAGCGTCGGTTCACTCCCCTCGTGTCCCACCTCATTTGCGTCCTTCCTCGTACTCATCCGGCGCATAAGTGCAGCCTTGGTCGTCTGACGCTCAGTTGGGTCTAAGAGGAGTCTTACATCCTCACACTTGAAGTACGTTCTCCACCGGGGGCGTGGTGAGAACTGTAAACCGGGCGAATAAATGCGGTTAAGAAGGTACTCTCTTGGTTGAACGTCGGCGGCGTGCTTTGGACGCATCCCGCCTCGTCCTCTCGGTACCTGGAGGACGGAGTGCATCTCCGCTGTATCAAGTATTTGCATAAGCTCTTCATAGATCTTCTCGCCCAACAAATGTGGATCCGTGATCGACAATCGGGCTGCCTCAGGTTCGCTAGGATGGCTAAAGAGTTTCAGCCGGAATATGTCCCCAAGGTCGATAGCGAGCTGCTGGATTCTTGCACCGTGATTGGCGATGTTCTTTCCGATGGTCCCGAGGTAGTAGGATGAGAGCGCGTAGGCAGCATCAGTCTGGTGCTTTACACCGATTTTGGCGATCTCAGCCTGCTGCCCACATCCACGGATGGCAAAATAGTATGACATCGCACAAAGCTCCAAGAAGTACCGGACTATGCCGGACGAGAGCAGCACGAAGTCATCAAACCCGGCAAATGACTTCCGTTTCTTCAACAACCTATAGAGTGCGGCGATTTCTAGCCTATGCGTGAACTCGGCTTTTTCCTTCACGTCGAGGGTTTCCCAATCCTTCCCGGACTGGTCCTTCGCCGTGCTTGCTATCAGTTTTTCTACTTCCGACCCATCGACGTCCTCATAGCGATCCGTATTCTCCAATAGCTCCTGAATATCATCGGTCTTCAGCTTGTTTCCGTGGAGTATCCTGATGCAGATTTGTTTGAGGAAGTTCTTGTAGTGCTTCCGATGTTCGTTGTTAGAGATGTCGTAGTCGAGGTCAAGAAGCGCATAGTCATGTGATTCCTCGAGCTCCTGCCCTTCGAGCGTTTGTGGATTTCGAAATCCCGTCTTCTTCGTTGCAATCTTCATCGTAAAGGTACCGCTCGCCGACCACTTGAGCAACGTATTTACGACTATCTTCTGGAACGGGAGTAGGTTCTCGTACTCATCTAGTAAGAAGTACACCGTGGCCGCACCCAGAACGGGTAAGCTGGTACAAAGGCTGGAGCACACTTGAGCCAGTTCTGATCGTCCGAGAAAGATTCCCTCGTACGCTGGCTTTTCCTCGAGCACCCTCCTGCCGACATAATCTGAAATCAGGCGCAACTCTCTTTCGATAAGGTCCTTCAACGATTGAATGTCCCCTGGGATTTCCCCTTCGGGTTGGGAAGGCCTTATCTGGAGGGAAATGTTGCGCGCCAGTTTCCTTTCTTGATCTGCGTTAATTGTGATGACGGCTTGCTTCTGTGATTCGTCTAGTTCCTCGACCAACGATTGAATGAGACGGAGGATCAGTTCGCTTGAGAAAAGGCGCGACGCAGCATCCTCGGGGATGTGCTTCAGGGTGAATTTCTCCTGAGTGGCGAACGCGCCTTGACTCAACCTGCAATAGGCGCCGAAATGTCTTAGCTGTGCCTGTGCAAAAGAACTCGCCTTGCGTCGATAGACGCTGACGCGAGTCACGAGTGATTTGAGGATCATGGTTTTCCCAGATCCGCGCCCGCCTTCGACCAGAGTTGGCTTGACCTCCACGATCCGGTCATAGGTCACGCTCTCAGGTTCGGCAAAGCAGCGGGCGATCTGTTGAAGGTCTTCAAAGTACTCCGTTCGTACCCGTCGAAATGGGTTGTCACTTTGTCGTCCCAACACCTTAGCGTAGAGTCCAGCGGCGTCCTCCTCATCCGAGAAGGCCCTGAGGAGTCCTTTGATCGCTTCCTGGCGGGGTTCCGTGTCAAACCTTGCGATGATTTTGTCGCGCAGAGCTTCCCTCAAGTCGGTAGGCATCTCCCGATGTAGTCTATCCCAGTCCTCTCCGGGCTTTACGATCGGCACGACTCTGAATCCTTCCTCGTCGATCTCTTTGACAATGGCAACACCAAGCTCTTTCTTGACCCAATTGCTAGTTATGGAGTTGGAGGAAAGAACAGGCACCAGAAAGCCCGAACCACCAATCTCTTCAAAGATGCGGAGCATGGAGTCACCGGGCTTTAGAACCCTCTTGTCGCGCGCAACGTCGAGGCCAGCGAAGTCCAGTTGGTTTACTAATTCCGTCACAAATTCGTCGTCCTGATGTGAGTATGTGATGAAGATTCTCTTCATGGTGCACCGGTCGTCTTTTGGAATGCTCGGAAGTAGCTACATGGTCGACCTATCCTACCACACATCATTGATGGTGCTCACCCCCTAGGAGTAGGGGCGCGCCTTGGTTCATGTCGGTTGCGTCTGGCGGGCGGACACAGAGGCCCGTCCCAACACGCCCCTTGCGTTTCCCGCTCGCGTTTCCAATAATGAAGGCATGCTGACACGCGACAACATTCGTCTGACGCTGGAAGGCGCGCGCGCGATTCTGGCCGCGGCGGAAAGCCAAGCGCGCGCGATCAAGGTGCCGCAGAACATCGCCGTGGTGGACGAGGGCGGCCACCTGCTGGTGTTTGCGCGCATGGACGGCGTCAAGCTGTCCTCGATCGAAGTGGCCCTTACCAAGGCTGTCTCCGCGGCGCTGCGCCGCACGCCCACCGCGCCATCGCCGGCGAACGAGCCGAGTGTCATGCTCTCGCTCGGACTCTCGCTCGCCACGGACGGGAAACTCACTTGCATTCGCGGTGGCCTGCCACTGTTTGTCGGCGGGCAATGCGTGGGCGCGATTGGCGTGAGTGGCGGCACGGAAGACGAGGACGTGCAGGTGGCGCAGGCGGGCGTCGAGGCGCTCGTGAAAATGGCATAATGGCAACCCGCAGCGAACCAATCCGCGTCGCCAAGCCTTCCTACACGAGCGGCAAGCAGCTCGCGGAACACATCTTTCTCGACACGATGGCGGCCATCGATGTGCGCCACGCCATGCTCCAGAAGCTCAAGCGCGAAGGCGATACGCTCGAGGCCGGCGCCGCCTCGATCCCACTCCTGCGGCCGCCGCGCGTGCTCGCCTTCGGGAAGGCCGCCAACAGCATGGCTGCCGCTCTCGACGAGATCCTGAGCGGCCAAGTAGAAGCGGGCGTGGTGGTCAGTCTCGCGCAGCCGTCTAAGAAGCTCGAAAACTTCCGGTACTTTGTCGGAGGCCATCCTTATCCCAATGCCGGCAGCTTCGAGGGGGCGGAAGCCGCTCTGGAACTCGTCTCCGGTCTTGGCTCCGACGATGTCGTGATTTTTCTGGTGTCGGGTGGTGGCTCGGCGCTGCTGGAAAAGCCGATTGATCCGGCCATCAGCCTGGGTGACCTCGTCGAACTCAATCGCGTGCTGGTGGGTTGCGGCCTGCCGATCGAGCAAATCAACGTCTTGCGCAAGCACCTCTCCGCCGTCAAGGGCGGTCGGCTCGCCAGGCGCGCGCACCCGGCGCGGCAACTCACCATCTTCATTTCCGATGTGCCCGAGCATTTGCCCTCGATGGTAGCCTCCGGGCCGACCATGGCCGATGAATCCACGGCGGAGCAGTGCACCAGCCTGGCCGAGCAACACGAACTGGTCGGCAAGTTCCCTGCCAGCATCCGCAAGCATTTCGAGCAGCGGACGATTGAGGAAACGCCGAAGCCCGGCGATGAGCGGTTTGCCAATTCGCAGTACTTCTGCTTGCTTTCGAACCGCGATGCGGTGGAGGCCGCGAAAACCGCCGCGGAGCGATTGGGCTTCGTGTGCGAGATTGACGCCGATGCCTGGGATGCGGACTTCCGGCAGGTGGCTGACGCCAATCTGGCTTCGCTTCAGACCTTGGCTGAAGTCCATCCCGGCCAAGCGGTTTGCCTGGTCGTGGGCGGAGAAGTTACCTGCCCCGTGACTGGGCTGGGGACGGGCGGGCGCAACCAGGCGTTCGTTCTTTACGCCGCGCAGAAACTCGCGGGACAAAAGCGCGTGGTGCTAAGCGCCGGCACCGACGGGCGCGACGGCAACAGTCCCGCGAGCGGCGCCGTGGCTGATGGGCAAAGCGTTTTTCGCGCCCGCGCCCTAAATCTCGACCCCGCACAATATCTGGCCGCGAGCGATTCGTATCATTTCTTCCGGACGCTCGGCGATACGCTCGACATCGGCTTCACGGACAACAACGTCCGCGATGTGCGACTCTGGCTCGACTTTGGATAGTGACTTCTGGCTTCTACAGGGGGTCTTCATGTCGCAATCCGTCGGCTTTATCGGTCTAGGAATTATGGGCCAGCCCATGGCCCTGAATCTGGTGAAGGCCGGCTTCGCGGTGACGGTCTTCAACCGCACGCGGAGCAAGGCGGAGCCGCTGGAGCGGGCCGGGGCGCGGATAGCTTCCACACCTGCCGAGGCGGCGCGCGACGCTGAGGTCATCGTAAGTATTGTCAGTGATACGGCGGCCATGGAAGAGGTGGTCTGCGGCCAAGGCGGTATTCTCGAAACCATCCGGCCGGGCGCTGTGCTCGTCGATTCGAGCACGATCAGCCCCACGGTCAGCCGCAAGCTCGGGTGCCTCGTGGCGGGCAAGGGAGCCGCCATGCTCGACGCACCTGTCACCGGCAGCAAGCACGGTGCCGAAAAGGGCGAGCTGACCTTCATGATTGGCGGCGACCGGGAAGCGCTGGAGCGCGCGATGCCTGTTCTAAAGGTTCTGGGGAAGAAGCACATCTACTGTGGCGAGCACGGGCTCGGTTTGGCGGCGAAGCTCGCCATGAATTGCATCCTGGCGGCTACAGTCGAGATTTTTTCCGAGGGCTTCGTAATGGCCACGAAAGCCGGTGTGCAGCCGCAGACCTTGCTCGAGATCATGCAGTCGAGCCTGGCGCGCTCGGCGATCGTGGACTTCAAGGCGCCATTCATTTTCAAGGGCGACTTCACGCCGTACTTTCCGCTCAAATGGATGCACAAAGACCTGGAGTTGGCGATGGAAGCTGCCTACGCGCAGAACGTCCCGATGCCCACTACCGCCGCGGTGAAGGAAGTCTACGGCGCGGCCAAAGCGCAAGGGCAAGGCGACCGCGACTATGTTGCGGTCATCACATTTCTCGAGAAGTTGGCAGGAGTCAAAGTACGCGGCACAGCCGCACCCTGAAGCGAGGAAGTAGGCAGAAGACAGTCGGCAGTAAGCAGCCAGCGGTTGGCTCGCTATTTCTCAGTTTTGGCTTTAGACTGTCGACTGCGAACCGCGGACTTTCCTGGTGAGCTTGCGATGCTCCTGTACCTGATCTGGCAATGCTTGAAATGCGGCTACGCCTTGGTCGCCAAGGATCCCCCCGACAAATGCCCCGATTGCGGCGCCCCGCGCGAGGAGTTTGTGCTCATTGAAGAAGATTGAGTCCTTCGAGCAGCGCGGCAACCGCAGTTCCTCCGTTGCCCTCGACCCCAACCTGTAAGCTTCGTTTGATCTCCTACGATCGGCACGCCCATGCCTTTCCCGAATTGTCTTGGCGCGGGCTTTCATCTCCTTGGCCTCGGTTCCACGACCGGTCTTCTTGAGCAGGGCCGCGTAGTTCGTGAGCACCGTAGCAACTCTCAGCGGCAGCCCTGCGGCTCTTTCGAGAATCTCCAGCGATCGCTTGTACAGCGGCTCGGCGTCAGAGTACTTCCCTTGAGCCTGGTAGACCAGTGCCAGATTGTTGAGGCTGATGGCGACGTCGAGATGTTCCGGCCCCAGCGCTTTTTCGCGGATGGCCAATGCGCGCTGGAAAAGCGGTTCCGCGTCGCGGTAATTCGCCTGGGCGTAGTAAAGCATCGCCAGGTTGTTGAGGTTGGTGGCAACTTCAGGGTGCTCCGGCCCGAGGATCTTTCCCCAGGCAGCCACTGTCCTTCGGTAGAGCATCTCGGCCTCGAGGTAGCGGCGCTGGGCGGTGTAGAGCGTTGCCAGATTGTCCAGGGTGGTGATCGTGTCAGGGTGCTGCGAGCCCAGCACCTTCTGGCGAATCTCCAGCGATCGGAGGTAAAGCGATTCAGCCTCCTTGGGTTTACGTTGGTCGCTATACAGGTCCGCCAAGTTGCCGAGGCTTTGGGCCACGTCGGGGTGTTCCGGCCCCAAGGCTTTCTCCCGCATCGCCAGCGCCCGACGGTGGAGGGGTTCAGCCTCCTTGTACCTACCCTGAACCTTGTAGAGCACCGCCAGATTGTTGAGCGCGGTGGCGACAGCCGGGTGCTCCGGCCCCAGAGTCTTTTCTCGAATCGCGAGCGCCTGCCGGTAAAGCCCCTCGGCTTCGGCGTACTTCCCCTGCATCTTGTACAGCAACGCCAGGTTGTTGAGGCCCGTCGCCACGTTGGGGTGCTCCAGCCCCCAGTTCTTCTGCCAGATCTTCAACGAGCGGGCAAAGAGCGGCTCGGCCTCTTTGTACTTGCCCTGCGCGCGGAAGAGCACCCCCAGGTTATTGAGGCTTCCGGCGACCTCCGGGTGCTCCGGCCCCAGGACCCTCTCGCGGATCTCCAAAGCCTGCCGGTAAAGTGGCTCGGCTTCGGTGAACTTGCCCTGAGCCCTGTAAACCAGTCCCAGTTGGTTGAGTGCAGTAGCCAGTCGAGGATCGTCAGGGCCGAAGTTCTTGGCCTGTTCCAGGGTGGCGAGCGACAGCTTCTCCGCTTCCGCGTACTGGCCTTGCTCGTGGGCTTTCACGGCCTCGGCATAGACCTTCTCCCACGGGCTGTCTTGGCCGTATGCCGTCTCAAGCAGAAAAGATGCCGTGGCCAGCAACAGGAGGCCGACGGCAAGCCAGCGGCTGTGGGGGGCGATCATCTCACTACACTCGTTATGTTCTGGGCAATGCCCGGCGGCGGCTTGGACTCCTATCGGGCTGGCGCGCCCCCGGCGTTAGTAAGTTCCCTTGGCGTAGCCGCCGTCAACCAGGATGGACTGGCCGGTGATGTAACTGGCGCGCTCCGAGGCGAGGAAGACAACCAGGTTCGCGAACTCTTCCGGCTGGCCCAGACGCTGGAGCGGGACCTGGGCGGCCCAGCGCTCGCGGATCCGGGCGGGTTCGACGCTCTCCCCCACCGCCAGTCTTCCGGCCAGTTCGCCCAGCCGAGCCGTTTGCGTGTAACCCGGGCAAACATTGTTGACCAGAACGTTGTCCTTCCCGTACTCGTTCGCGAGGCTCTTCACCAGCCCGCTCACCGCTGAGCGGACTGCGTTGGAAAGAATCAGCCCGTCCACAGGCTGCTTTACCGCCACCGACGTGATAGTGATGAAGCGGCCCCACTTCTGCTTCTGCATCAGGGGAAGCACTTCACGGGAAAAATAGAG
Organism: Terriglobia bacterium; assembly: GCA_050014795.1. Lineage (GTDB taxonomy): Bacteria > Acidobacteriota > Terriglobia > UBA7540 > UBA7540 > JALHUF01. Next base: position 10,635 of record JBEKCQ010000050.1, read on the forward strand.
CGTGCTCATCAAGTTGAGGTTGACGGCGGATTGCCAATCTTCCACGGTGGTGGCGGCGAACAGCTTCGCGGGCGGCCCCCCGGCGTTGGTGACGCAGACATCCACGCGGCCGAAGCGCTGGAGCGTCTCGGCGACAAAGCTGCGAACCGCATCGTAATCGGTCACGTCCACCGGCCGCGCGAAAACCTCGGCAGCCGTGGCGCGACGAATTTCCTCTGCCGTCGCGTTCAAAGTCGCCGCGGTCCGCGCGCAGATGGCGAGCTTGGCGCCTTCTCTGGCGAGCCCCATCGCTACAGCCTTCCCCAGCCCCTGGCTCGAGGCGACGACGATCGCCACGCGATCTTTCAATCCTAAGTCCATGTTTCTCCTTGGTGTGTTTGCCTGCGTCTGTAGCGGCGATCTCCTCATCGCCGACCGGCGGCGAGACGCCGCCGCTACAGCCGGTAGGGGAGCCCTCTAGGCACCCGCAGCGGTCAGAGACCTCCCCTACCGGCGCAGGTAGTCGTCTTGGCCCGTCAGCCAGTCGAGGCGGATGGGGCTGAAGACGTCAATGCCAAAGAAATCTTCCACGGCCACCGCGCTGTGAGGAACATTGGAAGGGATATGCAGCACCTCCCCCTGGCGCACGACGATTTCCCGCCCTTCCAATCCGAACTTCAGCGCGCCTTTGACGACGTAAGAGAGTTGCTCGCTCTCGTGCTGATGGGTGGGCACCACACCGCCCTGGGCGATGGAGATCTGGGCGATCATGACCTTCTCGCCGGAGATCACCCGGCGCGACATTTTCTCGTTCAGCACTTCCTTCTCAACGGTCTCCCACGAATAATGCTCCATCTGGCGTACCTCCCCTCCCGCACAGCGCGGGTGATGGCGCCATTCTACACTCGGGTATGAGCACTCGGAGATAAAATAGCCACGGGGATTTTTCTTCTGGCAATTGTCACTGTCCTGTTGTATGTAATGCTTGCGCCGCGCGAAGAGCGGGAACTCCGGATGCAATATGGCGCCGAGGTGGAAGCCTGCACGCGTGAGGTCCCGCGCTTGGTCCCCCGTGGGCGGCGGAAAAACAGGCTTCCGATGTCGTCCTGACGTGGAGGTTCTCATGCGCAAGCTTTCACTGGCATTGCTACTGGCGGGAGGGTTATGCCTGGCCGGCCCGCTCTGGGCACAGCAGGTCTGCCCCGGCTTCTCGATCGTGATCAACACTCCGGAAGATGAGCTGACGCTCGCTTACAACGGGGCAGAAAACCCCCAGGAGCAGATCGCCGCCCTGGACAAATTCGTGCAGGAACACGCAGATTCCCAGTTCCTGCCCTGCGCGTATGAGTACTACACCATGGCGTACATGAAGCTCAGCAACTACGACAAGGTCATCGAGTACGGCGAAAAAGGGCTGGCAGCGCATCAAGACGTGATGCTGATGATGAACGTCACCAAGGCTTACGTTGCCAGCGGCAAGGCGAGTGACACGGCCTTTGAGACCGTGCTCAAGGCTGCGGAACAGATCAAGGCAGAAGGCGCGCCGAGCCGGCCGACTACCGTGGGCGACGAAGAATGGAAGAAAACCCAGGAGGAAACCGCCGCCCAGGCAAAGGATTGGCGCGCCTATATGGAGTATGCCTTTTTTCAGTTCCTCCAGCGCGTGCCCGACGGCAACAAACGCGCCCAGTGGCTCGACCGCTTCGTGCAGGCTTATCCGGAAAGCCCGAATACGGCGCAGATCAGTTTCAACTACTTCCTCGCTTACAAACTGGCAAACAACCCCGCCAAGCTGGACGAATATGGTGAGAAGGCGGTCGCCGCCGATCCGAATAACGTTGGCACCCTCAACCTGGTCGCGGACGATTACGTGACCCGCCAGGCCAGTCTGGACAAGGCTGAGACCTACGCCAAGAAGGTCCTGGACCTGGCGCCAGCCATGAAGAAACCCGAGGGCCTGACCGACGAGCAGTTCAGGGCCGCTCAGGACAGCCAACAGGGCTTTGCTCATCTCACGCTGGGCGGCATCGCGTTCCAACGAGGGATCAAAACGAAGAAGGTCGCCCCCGCTATCCAAGAGTTCAAGACCGCCATCGACCTCTTGAATGCCAACCCGGAGCTCCAGGGCCGGGCGCTGTTCTATCTGGGGTGGGCTTACGAGGCGGGCACCCCCGCTAACCACAAGGGTGCGATGGAGGCGCTGACCCGTGCCGTGGGTCTGGCGAGCTCGTGGCAGGCCCAGGCGCAGGATCTGCTGGGCAAGGTCAAGAAGGCGGTGGGACAATAAGAAGACCGTGAGCAGTTGGCAGAAGGCAGCAGGCAGGAAGCAGGAAGGGTGAAGGTCACCTTCATCGCGAGTGAAATACGGGGGACGCCTCCTTCATCCCTCATCCCTCCGTAGGTCTTGAGCGGCACGCCGCTTCCACACCAAGTACACGGGCACACCCAGGGCGACGATCAAACAGCCAATTCCAGATTCGACCGGCTTTTCCACTAGTGTATTCACGATGAACCAGGCGGACGTGAGCACAAAAACAATGGGAACGAACGGATAACCGAGGACGCGATAAGGCCGCGGCAGGTCAGGCCGCTTGCGGCGAAGAATGATGACGGCAAAACCCGTGAGCGCGTAGAACACCCAGCCCGCAAAGATGACATAGGTGAAAAGCTGTTCGTAATTCCCCAGGGCCACAATGAGGATGGCGCACAAGCCCTGCAGCACCAGGGCCAGATGCGGCGTGTGAAACCGTGGGTGGACGGCGGCGCACCAGCGGAAAAATAACCCGTCTTTGGCCATGGCGTAGTAGACGCGCGGCGCGGCCAGGATGCTGCCGTTCAGGCTGCCCAGCGTTGAGATGATGATGAGCAGGGAGACGAACAAAGAGCCGGTGTGACCGAAGATCCGGACCGCCGCGTCGGCGCCCACCCGCGTGGACTGGGCGACTTCCGGCAGATGCAGCACGCGGTAGTAGACCAGGTTCAACCCCAGGTAGAGGACGATCACCGCCCCGGTCCCCAAGATAAGGGCAAGCGGCACATTACGTTCCGGCCTCTTGACCTCGCTGGCGGCAAAAGTACAGGTGTTCCACCCTTCGTAAGCCCACAGCACCGCCACCATGGCGACGCCGAAGGACGCGACGAAGCCGCTTCCCGTGTGCGCGGGAAGAGACGAACCGCTGGGGGGTAATCCACTGACCAGAACATACCCGAGGACGATAAGCGCCACGATGGCGCCGACCTTCAATCCCGTCAGAAGGGACTGAAGCCTTCCCCCTTCTTTGACGCCAAGGTAGTTGATGGCGGTCAGCACCGCGATGGAGGCCGCCGCCGCCGCTCTCTGCTGCCAGAGCGTGAGCGGGAGAAATTCGCCCAGATATTGCGCAAAGCCCACGGCTAACACGGAGCTTCCCCCGGATTGCGCCGCCATGAAGAACGTCCAGCCGCAGAGGAAACTGACGAGCGAGCCGTAGGCCTCGCGCAGATAGACGTACTGCCCACCGGCTTGCGGCATCATGCCGGCCAGCTCGGCAAACGAAAGCGCGCCGAAGAGGCTCAGCAACCCGCCCACTGTCCAGACGGCGAGCGCTGCGCCGGGACTGCCTACGTAACGGGTGACTTCCGCCGGCACGATGAAAATCGCCGTGCCGATCATCACCCCCATGGCGATGGCCGTGGTCTCCCACAACCCCAGGACCCGCAGGAGTTGCGGTTGCTGGGGGGCTCCGGACAATGAAGGCTGCTCAGGCACGCTCGGCTGCCTACGAGATCAGGCTGACATCGGCTGTTCGTCCGCGACACGATAGAGGAAACGCGCGGCAGGGTCAATGGTGATGCCTGTGGAGTTGCCTGGAGCGGGACTCCGGAATCCTCCACCTGCCTCAATTCGCCGACGGCCACCAGTGCGAATCAGCTATAATTCTTTCTCATCTTTGAATCACGCACGGGGCAATCATGCGCTACAACAACATTCTGGAAGCCATCGGCCGCACGCCGCTCGTGCGGTTGAATCGAGTCGTCGGCGACTGCCAGGCCGCGGTGTATGCCAAGTGCGACTACCTGAATCCCGGCGGGAGTGTTAAGGATCGCATCGGCATCGCCATGATCGAGGACGCCGAGCGGAAAGGGTTGCTCAAACCCGACGGCACCATCGTGGAGGACACTTCCGGGAACACGGGGATAGGCTTGGCGTTGGTGGCGGCGGTCAAGGGTTACCGGGCCGTCGTGACGATGACCGACAAGCAGTCGAAGGAGAAAGTGGGTGCCCTGAAGGCGCTGGGGACGCAGGTGGTCGTGTGCCCCGGTGATGTGACCCCCGACGACCCGCGTAGCCTTTACTCCGTGGCCGAGAAGCTGACGCGCGAGACTCCCCACGCCTACCATCCCAACCAGTATTTCAATCCTGCCAATCCCGACGCCCACTACCGGACCACCGGCCCGGAGATCTGGGAAGATAGCGAAGGTCAGATCACTCACTTTGTCTGTGGCATGGGCACCGGCGGAACCATCACCGGCATCGCTCGATATCTGAAAGAGAAAAATCCCAACGTCAGAGTCATCGGCGTCGATCCGGTTGGTTCCCTGCTCTACGAGTTTTTCCACCGCGGGACGGTGGGCAAGGCTGAGATGTACCAGGTGGAAGGCATCGGCGAGGATCTCTTCCCCGCCACGCTCGACTTCAGCGTCATCGACGATGTGCTGCAAGTGAACGACAAGGAATCATTCCAGTGGGCGAGGCGGCTGGCCAGGATGGAAGGAATTCTCGCGGGCGGTTCGGCGGGCTCGGCACTGGCCGCCACGATGCGTGTCATCCCTTCGCTTACCGAGAAAGACTTCCTCGTCGTCTTCATCCCCGACACCGGCAATCGGTACTTGAGCAAGCTCTACGATGACGAGTGGATGAAAGAGAATTGCCTCTTGGAGCCGCCCGTCGAGTAGGGATGGCCACTGGCTTGCCGCAGGAGAGTGCAACCCTCCTTGGCCACGCACTTGGTACTCAGGTCGTTGTGCCGGCCATTCACCAAGCGCAGAGCTAAGCCGCGAGATGCCGCGAGGCACCCAATCCTGAAAGTTTGACAAACCGGTACACGAACCGCAGAATGGTTACCTGGGTCTTCTCGCCAGCTTCAGGGAGCAACCATGAGCAAGAAAATCAGCCCGCAAGACGTCCTGCGCGCCCTCAGTGCCATTCAGGATCCGGACTTGCGACGCGACATCGTTTCCTTGGGTTTCGTAAAGGACCTCGAGGTCGGTGACAATCGTGTTTCATTTGCCATCGAATTGACCACGCCAGCCTGTCCCATAAAAGACCAACTGGCGGCCAGCGCCAGGCAGGCAGTGCAGTCCCTGGGCGTGGCCGACGTTCAGGTCCGCTTGACCTCGCAGGTGACGAGCCCCAGAGCTGGCAAGAACAACCTGATCCCCCAGGTGAAGAACACCGTGGCCGTCGCCAGTGGCAAAGGCGGTGTGGGTAAGTCCACCGTCGCCGCGAATCTGGCAGTCGCGCTGATGCGCACCGGCGCCCAGGTCGGCTTGATGGATGCCGACGTGTACGGTCCGAGCGTGCCCGCGCTGATGGGCGGGAGCGAGCAGCCGCGCGTCGTCGAAGGAAAGATCGAGCCGCCCGTCGAGCACGGTATCAAGATCATCTCCATGGCCTATTTTCTTCCCAAGGATGAGGCCGTCATCTGGCGCGGCCCGATGCTGCACAAGACCGTGCAGCAGTTTTTGGGCGAGGTGCGCTGGGGCGAGCTGGATTATTTGATCATGGACCTGCCACCCGGCACCGGCGACATCCAACTGAGCCTTTCCCAAACGGTCCCGCTGACGGGAGCGGTGATTGTCTCAACGCCCCAGGACCTGGCGCTGACGGTGGCCTCGAAAGCGATTGCCATGTTCCAGAAACTCCAGGTGCCCATCCTGGGGCTCGTGGAGAATATGAGCTACTACCTCTGCCCGCAGTGCGGACATCGGGAGGAGATTTTCGGCCACGGCGGAGCTCGCGAGGCCGCCCGCAACCTCGGGTTCCCGTTCCTGGGAGAAATTCCGCTGGACCCCGCCATCCGCATCCAGAGCGACGACGGTAAGCCTGTCGCGCTGGTGGACTCGACTACTTACGGAAAAGCCTTTCACGACGTCGCCAGCGCGCTGGCGGCACAGATCAGTATTGCGAATTCACAGGCGGGTCAAGACGTCAGCATCGAGTGAGAGAAAGTTGTCAGTTGTCAGTTGTCAGTTGCAGAGGGTGCTTTGGGACTGCAACTGACGATGGACCACTGACAAGGGATCGCCAAACGACCTTGCAGCCCAATCCGACCAAGATCAGACTCGCGGGCGGAAACGATGCGCTTACCATCGAGTGGTCGGATGGCCACCTGAGCGTTTACCCCTACCGTTACTTGCGCGACAAATGCCCGTGCGCCAACTGTTCAGAACTGGGAGCTCGGACCCCGGCCGCTGACAACCCCTTCCCCATGCTCGGCGCGAAACCCTTGACACCAGAACACGCTGAACTGGTGGGGCGCTACGCCCTCCAAATCTATTGGACTGACGGCCATTCGGCCGGAATTTACTCCTTTGAATATCTGCGTGAGATCTGCCCTTGCCCTGACTGCACGGCGAAGCGGAAAGAAGCGCTCAACAGTTGACGTGGCACAAAGGCGTGCACTTATGCCGACCGCGACCGACGGCCCCGCGGCGGTGCCGTGGCACGCTGGCACCGGGTCATTGAGCCATTGAAGCGGAGCAAGACCAACGACTCAATCCCTACAGGATTTCCACCTGGCAGTTCTTCACCAGCGACTTAAACTTCTTGGCGTCGCCTTCGCTGCCCACTATGGCCCCGTAATGCATGGGCACAGCGATTTTCGGATTGATCGCCTTCGCTGCTTCCGCCGCCTCTTCCGCTGTCATCACGTAGGTGCCGGAAACCGGCAGCAGAGCGATGTCACACTTGATGGACTTCATCTCCGGAATGAAGTCCGTGTCACCCGCAAAATAGACGCGGGTCCCGTCGAGAGTCGCGATGAAGCCGAGCCGTTTCTCTGCCTTCGGGTGAAAGACGGTCCCCGGCTCGCGAAACTTGTTGAGGTTGTATGCGGGGACAGCCTCGATGACCACCTGGCCAATGGTGAATTTTCCGCCCGGGTCAAGAAAGCGCGTTTCCTTCACCTTCACGCCCTTCAAACCCTCTTTGCAGAGGGGGCTGGCCACGATCGTCGTCCCCGGCGCGCACACCTTGTTCAGGTCATCGAGACTCAGATGGTCGAAGTGTTCATGGCTGATTAAAACGATATCCGCTTCGTCGCGTTTCGCCACTCGGAAGGGGTCGGTGTAAATCACCTTCGAACCCGCGATCCGAAAAGTGTCGTGGGAAATGCGAGTGAATTCCAAATTGAGAAGTTTCACGGCGTCTCCTCCCTTGCCGATGTTCCGTTCCTGCTTTGCTCGTCACCCAGGGCACCGATAAGCATATCAAAAAAGGTCAAGTCGTTCTCGCCCGCCGGGAAGGTGAACTCCGGGCCAGGGCGCGCTCGGCATCGCCAACAAACATTTGCCATGCGACCGGCCCGATGCTAGCCTTTGGCGAATCAAGTTGGCACCTCGCAGGCTTTGCGCCAATTGACGGATGGCCGAGCAAACCATGGACAATCCCGCGCCAGAAACAATGGGAAAGCAAATCCCGTCCGGCTCTTCCCTGGCCCTCTCCTACCACCTGGCGCGTTTCATCCTGGGGTTTGCTGTGTGCTTCTGGCTGTGGGCGAAGTGGCTCTTCTCCCCCAAACTGTTCTATCTGCCGCCACTTCCCCCCGTCGAGGTTTTGATTTCGCTGGTCGAAAGGGTCCTGGGACTCTGGCTAGTTGCGCTGATACCCTTGGGGGGCGCTGTTTTGGTCGGCCTGGATGGCCTGCAGGCTCGACGCGCGGAGCGGTTGGGCTGGTGGACGAGGCGCCTTCTGCGGCGCGCGGCGGAAGTTGTAGTAGTCCATGTGGTGGTCTGGCTCGTAGGATCGGTCCTCTTCTTCGCTTTGCTCGCTCTGCTTCCGGGATCGGAAGTGAGGGGAAAAGCGATGTCCGACCCGGTCGTGCAAGGGCTCATCTTGTTCTGCGCTTTTCTCTCGCTGCTTGTGGCCGGACCCATCTCCGCCGTCATCACCGCCGTGCGCGGCCAGGGCTCCAGACGTCGCGACGGTTTCCCTCCTACGTTTCTCGGAGCCCTGAACCATACCTGGGCGGTTCTGCTTGTGCCGCTCCTGGTGCTTTGGATTGCGAGCGGGTACCCCCGCGAAATCCTGCGTCCCTTTACGCAAGGCGGGGGCGCGAAAGCCCAAGAAGCCAGCTTCGCTTTGCTAGCGGCGGCCCGGGAGGGGGGAGCAGAGTCGGTGCGAGCACTATTGCGGCATGGAGCTCAAGTCAACGCAAAAGACGACTCGGGTGCCACTGCACTAATGGCAGCCGCCTCGAATGGCCACGGGGAGACTGTACAGCTTCTTATCTCGGCGGGGGCCGACGTGAAGGCGCGCAACAATATTGGCCGGACGGCGTTGCTGAGCACCGTCGCGAATGGCTACCTGGAGATTGTCCGCGTCCTCATGAAAGCAGGAGCGGACGTGAACGCAAAAGATGAGGACCAGAAAACTGCTCTCCTGCTTGCTGCCTCTGCCGGCCATGCAGAAATCACCCAGTTGCTCATCCAGTCTGGGGCCGAGGTGAACGCCGCCTCGGCCTCCGGCGACACGGCCTTGATGGCGGCGGCCCGCGGAGGACACACGGAAGTCGTGCGCCTCCTGGCCCAGGCCGGGGCGAAACTGGAGGCGAAAGACCAGCGGGGAGATTCAGCTCTGAAGATGGCGGCAGCGCTGAAGCACACCGAGACCGTGCGGGCTCTGCGCGAAGCTGGCGCCAAGGATTAGAGAGCCTGAGGCTCGGTCAAGGAACCTGCCGAGACTATTATCTTGTTAGATATCAGTTTGAAACGGGCTTGGGAAATTTTCCGAAGAACCCTTGCATTGATTTCGGCAATATGCTTACATACTGCCTTGATTGTCTTGGCCCAGAATAGTACATCCATGGATTTCAGGCCGCAGCGACGCGTGGAACTCAGAGGCGGGCTGTTGATTTGTGTGCTCTGCCTCTGCGCCGCGCCGGGTTTCGCCCAGAGCCTGGGCGAGATTGCCCGCCAGGAGCGGGCGCGCAAACAGAGCCAGCCCGCGCGCCCGTCGCATGTTTATACGAATGAAGACATGACGCGGCCGCAGATTCTCTTGCCGGAAGACCAGACCCGCTTCCAGGCCACCCGGGAGGAGACGAAGCCAACCCTGGCTCAGCCCGCAGACAAGATCCCCGTCATATCGCCGTGGCTGGACGAGATTCCCCTCGGCGATGTTGCACGCCACTATCGTTTACAGAAGCAGCTTCAACAGGGGCAGCAGTTGAGTGACCTGCCGGGGCTCGGCAGCGCCACTCCGCTGGCGGCACCGATCATTTCCAAGCCACCGTCGGTACCGGTTCCGACGCCTGCTGCCGATCCACTTAAACGGTCCTCTCTCCGTGGTCTCACGGCCACCGAGGGCCGCGCGATTGAAGGTGCTGGCGGTGTGCGTGTGGCGCGCGGCGATTCGCTTTGGAAGCTGGCGAAGCGGCACCTGGGAAGTGGAATGAAGTGGCGCCAACTGGCCGCGCTCAATCCTCAACTAACCGATCTGCAGATCATTCGTGTCGGCGAGTGGATTCGTTTGCCCCTGGCTCCTTCGGCATCTCAGATGGCGAAGATGGTCCGCGTGCACAAAGGCGACACGCTTTGGAAGCTGGCCCGGGTGGAGCTGGGCACTGGCCTCGCCTGGGAGTGCATCGCCGAGGCCAACCCTCATCTCCAGAATGTGAACCTCATCTACCCCGGTCAGCCCCTGGCCATTCCCGCGCGCTGCGTACCTGCTCCCTAGCCCAAGCCTTGTGGCGTACCATCCCTCACCGGTGAACTGACGTCGGGCGCCTGCTTGCCTTGCTTAGACGTTACGTAAATGCCGCCGGGGCCGTCAGCGAACCCCTAGCCTACTTGCGGCAAGGCCGCGCCATCAACCAAGCGGCCGACTAACCGAAGTAAAGCGTGCCCGTGTCCACGGCAAAGCCCAGCAGCTTCAGGTAAGTGAAGAGCTGCATCTTGTGATTCGTGAAATGCTCGCGGAAAGAGATAGCCATCCGCTCCATCTTTCCGTGCATCCCCCAGGGCGTCGACACTTCCTTGTGAGTGAAGTCTTCCTCACTGATGGTGGCCAGGAACTCCTGCAATGTCGCTTTGTCTTTCTCCAGTTTGTCCAACGCTTCCGGGATCGTACACGACGGGAAATTTTCCAATTTCATGGCCGCTTCCATCTGTTCCGGCGTGTAGGGCCACTGACCCGTGTACAGGTAGCGTAACTCGGCGCCCATCCCCTCACTCAGATGGCAAATAAGTTCGCCCAAGCTCATAAAGTTGGGTTTGGGCCTCCAATCCAGCCTGTCGGAAGGAACCATCTTCACCAGGGTTATAGCGGGCCGATAGGCCTCCATCACGCAATCGTAGAACTCGTTCTTTGTCATCGCGGCACCTCCGCTCGCCGATTAGTGAGCAACTATGCGGGGCAGAGTATACCGAAACCGTGTCGCCTATGCTAACGACGACCGTGCAGTCGAACCGATCTGGTTTCGCCGCCTTATCTCGCTGCCGAGATTGCAGGAAGAATGAACGAGTGGTGAGCCGTGAGGGAATCGAACCCCCAACCTACTGATTAAGAGCCGTTTTCAGACCAATTTCGCAAGTCGTTGATTGGAAGGCAGAAAGCCCTGCAACCCCTTTTAGGTCAGTGAGTTTCCGAGTTGTGGCGAGATGAATTGAGTTGCACCAGAATTGGTGCAAATGCACGCGGGGTCCCCACAAAAGTCCCCACAGTCGGCCAGCCTCTCTACCGCCTCGACGTGGGGTCCGAATCGGCAGCCGGCGTCGCGCCCACAGCCCGGCCAGCTACAGCGAAATTGAATTCAGTCATCCCTAGAAAAATGCCTTCATTTTTCTCTTGTCCGCAAAAACATCAACCAATTTTTCTTGAAAAATTCGCAGGAATACACTACGTAGGATCACTGCGGAGGCCTCTCGCAAAACATCCGCATAAGACTTCACATTGGTCGAGGCAACCGGAGTCTCGGCGGGCGTGCCGAGAAACTTTTCTGGAACGATATCGCCGTGAGCAAACGCATTGCGCAGGTCACACATGTCCGCAAGCACGCTATTCACCGTGTATGATGTTCCAGTTCCGGGGTAAATAGGTGCATCCCTACCAATGAACTTCGGAACCCGGGGAACCAAGGCACGTTTCCCATAGTTATCACGGGTGGAGAAAAGCGCTTCGAGAGCCATCATTCGCTTAAGAAGTCGGAGTTGAGGGTTGTGGGGGCAACCTAATTATGAGCGAATTGTTCGAGGGAAACGGGTAACACTTCTTTGTTCTGAGTGATGGTGATCACTCCGTTTCTCTGTAACCAAGTTTCCACCGCTAGACGCCGCACC